>CACJAW010000007.1 GCA_902591495.1 uncultured Pseudohongiella sp. | reverse complement strand
GTGGGTAAAACATTCAATCTAGTAATGCTATGTAATCCGCCTTAGAGGGCACCAAAATGCCTTTATTGCTTGACTATGTATATACCAAGCAGTTAAATCAAGTTAAACATATCAAAGTCTATAGGACTTGAGCCGATTAATGTAATAACTTATAAAAAAGTCATAAAAATCAATCAGCTGGGAAAATCACTATGAAACACTTAATCAAATACATAAGCTGTCTAGTAATGGTTGCGTTGAGCGGGCTAACCCTGGCCCAGGAAAATCATGAAGGCCTGACCTACAATGGTGAAATTGGACAAATCATCAATGAAAACTGTGTCGTTTGCCATCAGGAAGGTGGTATTGGTCCGATGCAATTTGAAACTTATGATCAGGTTAGACCATGGGCACCGCTGATTTCGTATAAAGTAGCAAACAGAGAAATGCCACCCTATGCCTACGATCAGGGCATTGGTATTCAGCACTTAATCGGCGACTGGCGCCTTGAGCAAGATGAAATTGATCAAGTAGTCGCGTGGGTAGAGCAAGGAGCGCCTCTAGGTGATCCAGAGCTTTCTCCACCTCCTTATCAACTTAAGGACCCGGACGAATGGAATTTCGCTGCTGAATTAGGCCAACCAGACTTGATAATTCCGTCAAGTTCTTACGACATTCCCGCAAACGGCAATGATCTGTGGAGTCGTGAATTCGTCGATGCTGGAATAACCACTAACCGCTGTATCAAGGCAGTGCAGGTTAAGCCTCGTGGCGACGCCGCTGCTGTGGTGCATCATGCAAACTCGTCAGTCTATGTCCCGAATGATGACGACGGTCTAGACCGGTATGGGATGCTGACAGAGTACGCAATGGGCAAGTGGGGCGAAATGGTCCCTGATGGGGTGTGCCGCACAATACCGGCAGGAGCACAAATTCAATGGAACATTCACATGTTCCCGGGTGGAGTTGGCGCTACAGCGCAAGGAGAAATTATCGAGGATAACGTCGTAGAAATAGGACTGTGGTTTCACGACGAAGGATATGAGTCCGGAAATACTGTATACAAGCAAGATTTAGCTCAATATGACATCCAGTACAATGGAGCCAGGGAACGTAATGAGAAAATGGTTATCCCGCCTAATAGTTATAGTATGACTCAAGGCTTTCACTCTTTTGACCATCCGGTTCGTATTGATAGCTTTCAACCCCATGGACATTTGAGAATGAATGCAGCCTCTTTTGAGATCTTTTATCCCGAGACTGGACGCACAGAGCAAATCAGTCAGATTTCTAATTGGAGTGCGACATGGCACCATAGTCATATTTATGAGCCAGAGGTAGCTCCTCTTGTGCCTACAGGAGCGGTCTTAGTTCTAAAACAGTGGTATGACAATACAGCAGATAATCCCAATAACCCAGATCCTGATCAGTGGGTTTATGGTGGAAGCAGAACTGGCGATGAGATGTCTCATGCGTGGCTTGCAATAACTCACTTAGATGAAGACGGTTATGAGAAACTGATTGCAGAAAGAAAAGAGAGAGACTCTCGTTCTGTTGTGGGTAATGACTAGCACCTAGAGGCGATCAGTTTACAGTGAAGCCCCGCCCACTCAGGCGGGGTTTTTTATTAGGGTTCAAGTTTTTGACCAAACATACAATCCATGAATCAAAATTCTGATTTAGATCATCAAAAGCTTTATGCAAACTTCAAATGGGAAAGACCAACTCATTATAATTTTGCTACAGACGTAGTAGATCGCTGGGCAAAAGATGAACCAGATAAATTAGCTATCTTTTGGATCGATGACAATGCCGACCAGAAGCAGAGAACTTTTGCCCAAATTTCCAGTAACTCAAAAAGCCTTGCGAACGGATTGAAATCTGCCGGCGTCAAGAAAGGCGACGTCATAATATTGTTGCTTGGCAGGGAAATTGAGTGGTGGGAATCCTTTACTGCCTCTTTACGCATGGGCGCTGTTATATCACCGGGAACTAGTCAACTTTCTGCCAAAGATCTTGCCTATAGAATCACAGCAGCATCAGCTACCACTATTATCACCAACACCGCCAATGCTAATAAAGTTGAAAAAATTCAAGCCTCATGCCCTGGGCTACACACAAAGGTATTAGTTGATGGGAAACGAGAGGGCTGGCTAAGTTACGACGATCTATTACAGAATAACTCGGAAGAATTCGATGCTGTCCTAACCAGAGCAAGCGAAGAGTCAATGTGTTATTTCACATCGGGTACGACTGGATTGCCGAAGATGACGATTCACCGACACGACTACGGAATAGCTCATCAAGTTACTGGAAAGTATTGGTTAAACCTCAATAAAAATGACCTCCACTGGAATATTAGCGATACGGGGTGGGCGAAAGCGGCATGGAGCAGTTATTACGGTCCCTGGAACTGCGGCTCAACCTTATTTGTCCATCACAGCAATGGTTTTAGTGCAGAGGACACCCTTTCAATTATTGAAAATTACCCAATTACAACAATGTGTGGTGCACCAACCATCTACCGTATGCTAGTTCTCGAGGAATTATCAAAGTATAACCTCTCAAGCTTGCGACACTGTGTTGGTGCCGGAGAGCCTCTCAATCCTGAGATAATCGAAACTTGGAAATCGGCAACAGGATTAACTATTAGGGACGGTTATGGTCAGACAGAGACGCCCATACTGTGCGGTAATTTTCATTTTGTTGAACCAAAACCCGGTTCCATGGGAAAGCCGGCACCGGGCGTTCATCTTGCTGTCATAGATAACGATGGAAATGAAGTCACCACTAACGAGGAAGGCGATATCGCTGTGCTTGTCGAACCAAACCGACCGCAAGGTATGTTTACGGAATATAAGGATGATCCAGAAAGAACTGCAGCTACCAGGAAAGGCGATTGGTACATAACTGGAGATCGTGCATATGTTGATAAGGATGGTTATTTTTGGTTCGTATCAAGAGCAGATGACGTGATTTTATCTGCAGGCTACAGAATTGGTCCATTTGAAGTCGAAAGTGCCTTGTTGGAACATCCCAGCGTTGCGGAATCTGCAGTGGTATCGAGCCCCGATGAGACGCGGGGCGAAATCGTCAAGGCCTTTATAGTCTTGGTGAAGGGAGCTGATGGAACTGAAGAACTTGCGAAAGAATTACAAAACCATGTAAAAGAGGTGACTGCTCCTTATAAATATCCCCGCAAAATCCAATTTGTAGGATCTTTACCAAAAACGGTTAGCGGAAAAATTAGAAGAATAGAGCTGCGCAATAAAGAATGGGGTGACTGACATGTGGTTCCGCACTCATTTAGCGGTAGTTATCATAATATTTTCGACGTTCACTTTTTCGATGGATATTGATGAAGCAGCAGTCATTGTTGCTATGACCAGGGAAGGACGACTAGCACAAGACGTATCAAGAGATGCTCGCAGCAAACCGGAAAAGGTAATCCCTCTGCTGCGACTTGATAGCGGAGACCGCGTAGCAGATATATTTGGGGGCGGTGGGTATTATAGCGAATTACTGGCCTCTGTCGTTGGCGATGATGGTGAGGTACTTTTGCACAATAACGATGGATTTGAAGCTTGGGGCATTAATGGGCTTAATGATCGCTTTGCGCAAAACAGAAACCCTGGCAATATAAAACGGCATACTCGAAGCGGCATCAATCTCGATTTTGAGAGCGAGAGTCTTGATGGCATCCTGATTGTTATGGCATTTCATGATCTTTACGTCATTCCAAAACGCTACAACGGTAATGAGTACGTTCCGGTTGGAAAACCAGCAAATGTTGAATATTTCCTGAAGCAGATCTTCTTGGCTCTAAAACCCGGGGGACGCTTTGTCGTCGTTGATCATTCGGCTGATAGTAGGATGGATTTGGAGACTCTCACCGATTTACATCGTATTGAGGAATCGTTTGCTCGTCAGGAAATTGAATCTGCTGGTTTCCATTTTGTTGAGTCTTCAGAGGCATTGCGGAATCCAGCTGACGATGGCGCCTTGATTGTTTTTGATCTCGATGTACAAGGAAATACTGATCGATTTGTTTATGCCTTCGAAAAACCCAAAAGATCTGAAGAGTCCCTGATATCGTTCTAGGAACCCGGATGGACTAACACAAACGAATCGAGACTATGTTAGTCTATATAGCGTAACAAAATAGATATAGGTTGGTTCGATAGGAAATAATTTCCTTTTTTCAATCGACGCTACCCGCTGAAAAAAAATTAATAGAGAAGGATATAACATGCAGAAGTTTGGAATTGGACAGCCAGCCACACGATTTGAAGATAATCGATTGCTATCCGGTAAAGGTCAGTATGTGGAAGACATTGAATTAGATAACCAAACTTTTGCTGCATTTGTACGATCGCCGCATGCGCATGCCAAGATTGTTTCGATAGACACAAGTGATGCGGAATCAATGCCTGGAGTATTAGGGATATTCAGTGTTGAAGACTTAAAGGCTGAAGGTATTGGGAACATCCCTTGCCTGGCTCCCGCAAACAATAAAGATGGAAGCCCGTGCATAATGCCTCCTAGGCCAGCCCTTGCAGAAGGGAAAGTTAGACACGTCGGAGATGCAATTGCGATCGTGATCGCAGAGACTCGAGAAAAGGCCGTCGACGCATCGGAACAGGTCTTTGTTGATTACGAAATGCTACCTGCCGCAGTGGAGACCGATCAATCAGATGCAACGAACGCCTGCCAAATTTGGAGCGATGCCGAAAGAAATGTTTGTTTTGATTGGGAAGCAGGCAATAAGAACGACACAGATGAAGCTTTTTCTAAAGCCAAACAAATTGTCGAACTCGACTTGGTAAATAACCGCGTTGTGCCCACCTCTATGGAAACACGAGGAGCTATCGGTTCCGTTGAGTCTGATGGTCGACTCGCGCTCCACGTTTCCTGTCAGGGCGTGCATATTATGCGCCGAATACTTGCAGCTCAGATCTTTAACGTAGAAGAAAATCAAATTCTTGTCACTTGCGATGACGTAGGCGGCGGATTTGGCATGAAAATTTTCCTGTTCCCAGAATACGTTTGCGTGCTTTTTGCGGCTAAAAAACTTGGAAGACCAGTCAAGTGGATCTCTGAGCGCAGCGAAGCATTTCTCTGTGACAGCCATGGAAGGGATCACGTCAGTAATCTCAAGCTTGCTGTCGATGATAATGCAAAAATACTCGGCCTAAAGGTCAGTACCACGGCCAACTTGGGAGCATACTTGTCAAACTTTGGACCCTTTGTACCAACTGATGCTGGAGTTTCAATGCTTGTAGGCTGTTATGCTATCCCCACTGCCTATGTCGAAGTCAAAGGGGTATTTACAAATACCGCCCCGGTTGACGCATATCGCGGAGCCGGACGACCAGAGGCGATTTATGCCATTGAGAGACTGCTTGACGTCGCTGCTTACGATCTAGGAATTACCCCTGCTGAGATTCGTAAACGAAATTTTATTTCTGGCAGCGCTATGCCTTTTGAAACAGTCTTAGGTTCAAATTATGACTCCGGTGAGTTCGAAAAAAATCTAGACGATGCTTTAGAAGCAGCTAACTGGAATGACTTTGAATCAAGAAGGGAAAAGGCAAAAAGTCATGGAAAACTTTTAGGTATAGGTCTAGCCAGCTACATCGAACGCTGCGCTGGAGGGTCCCCAGAACAAGCACGACTTGAGGTTTCAAAAAAGGGCCACGTGACACTCTACATTGGTACCCTTTCAAATGGTCAAGGTCATGAGACAGCTTTCAGACAAATTCTTTGCGAATCTTTAGGCATTGCCTTTGAAGATGTTTCTATAGTTCAAGGTAACTCTGACTTAGTTGAAACTGGCGGGGGGACCATGGGATCCCGATCGGTGCCAGTGGGCGGATCAGCGATTGGCTCAGCATCGAAAAAAATAATAGAAAAAGCAAAAGAAACCGCAGCTGAATTACTTGAGAGTGCAGTCTCAGACGTCGAATTCGACAAAGGAGCCTTCAAAATTGTCGGGACAGACCGTGTTGTCGATTTTCAGTCCGTTGCGGAAACAGCTGCCGGTGACGGTAGTGTAGCATTTGATGAAAAGGAGTCCTTTGCTCCAGAGGAAGCAACATACCCAAATGGGACACACGTGTGCGAATTGGAAATTGATATGGCCACGGGTCAGATTGAGCTTGTCGATTACAATGTCGTTGACGACTTCGGCAAGGTCATTAACCCATTGTTACTTGAGGGCCAAGTCCACGGAGGAATTGCACAAGGGCTCGGGCAAGCAATGCTTGAAAAATGTCAGTATGAGTCGGGATCAGGGCAGCTCTTGTCCGCAAGTTTCATGGATTACACAATGCCTCGCGCCGACGATTTTCCTGCGATCCAATTCAAAAGAAATGAGGTGCCCTGCCAAACAAACCCATTGGGCATAAAAGGTGCCGGTGAGGCAGGCGCAATTGGCGCACCCCCGGCTATTGTCAATGCCATTGTAAACGCCCTATCTGAAATTGGTGTACGGCATGTAGACATGCCAGTTTCATCGAACAAATTATGGGAAATTATGCAGAACGTCTCAAACTAGAGAATTAGGAGACTTCTAAAGACTGACTCGAACTGCAAAGCATTTCTATTTCTCTGGTAGTAGCTTCGCTCTCGGTTAATTCGTCGTAGAAAGGAACAGGATCAGAGAAACTTGCTAATCCAAGTATTGTTCCGAGTACGACTCCTCTGTGAACATTATCTCCACCGAGATTTGCATTTACTAAGAGAGCTTTCTTTGGATCATCAATATACTTTAAGGCAAGATATAAAACACTCGGCCATGAATCTGTGATATAGCATGCGGAGGAGAACTTTCCTCCAACTACCATTTCATCAGACAACTGCCTTCGCACCAATTCCTCAATATTTATACCAATACTTTCGATCGAGATTTCCTTTATGAGCTCGGCGAAATCTTTCGTATTTGTTTCTAGAAGTAGTCTCCCCAACAGTGTTACATATGATTCAGAAATTCTCCGCAGATGGCTATCAGGATGAGTTAATTGTAGGTGTTCAGAACAAATTTTTCTTACCTCAGAGACATTTAGTCCCGATAAAAATAGTGACAGTGCAAGAGGGCCTATCGTTACTAAACCACCAATCGAGGCAGTATCATGAGTTTTACCTCCACAACTTTCAGCAGGCAGACCACGCTCTAAGTTTGCAAAAAATTCTCGGTGATATGATTCTGCATAGGTATCCGGATGCAGAGGTGTATTTGAGGTCATAAAATCTATGTACGCCTGCAAAAATAGGGTCTTATCGTAATTACCACCATTCGAATTAATAGTTCGCATTAAGAGTCGAGCGCAATGGGCATTAAGTGTATTTTCTCCAGCCCGCATTCCGTGGTGATAGTGGATGTTTGGTCGATTCCAGTAAATTTCTTTACCCTTAAGAATTACATCACCGACAATTTGAGAAGACTTACTTGTATGGGAATTTTTCTTCCGCCCTCCTCCTTCAACCGAATGAAGACTCATAATCGAACCCGGATGGTGTGAAGGCGCATTCTCTAAAGTTGTTATACCATTCGGGTAAAAGGAATAAATATCTGCAATTCGATAAAACCAATGAGTGGGCATGGACAACGAGTCTGCAACAAACATTAATTTGAGCGCAGAGACAACCTTTGATGTGAGTTGTACTTCAGTTTCGAGTTTCACTATCCTTCAACCTGAAAGTAATTTAGCTATCTTCAATTCAGTTAGATTTTTACTACCGGTGCAAAACATGGCAATCTTTAGATCTTTTTCCCAAGATTTAATAACCTGAATGGTCTTGTCCACGCTCGTCCTTGCTGGTTCCAAGAATGGTTGCGCGGCGGCACCAATATCAGCTCCGATCCGAATAACTTTCGCGACATCTAATCCATTGCGAAGCCCTCCTGACCCAACCAACTTGCACGAGTTCCCATTACCTCTGATTGCTTCAATTGCCTCTCTAGTTTTTACACCCCACTCAGCGAAAGCAGAAGTCCCTCTTACTCCGCTCCTTGTATGTTCTATCTGGCTCCAGCTCGTGCCACCAGTGCCGGCGACATCTATCCATGAAACACCGAGGTCAATCAGTATTTTAGCTGAACTGGCGCTTATCCCATGGCCGACCTCTTTGACAAAAACAGGTACGGGCGACTCAGCAACAAGTTCTTTTATTGCTGCCGAAACGCCTCGCCAGTCAGTATCGCCTCCTGGCTGTAATAATTCTTGCAGGGCATTGAGATGAACATAGATGCCATCTGCTTCAGCTAACTCAATACATCGAAGAGCATCGCAAGTCCCATTCCTCTGGATAAGCTGTGTGCCACCAATGTTCGCCAAAATTGGGATAGTTGGAGCAATACTCCGCAATTTGAAAGATGTCCGAGCAGATTTTTTTTCCAAGGCTATTCGCATAGATCCCAATCCCAAGGCAACTTGGCAGGCCTCAGCTGCCTCGGCAAGAGTTGTATTCATTTTGTCTGCCTCGCGCACACCTCCGCTCATGGAAGAAATCAAAAACGGAAACGATAGGGGTTTATTTAC
Organism: uncultured Pseudohongiella sp.; assembly: GCA_902591495.1. Classification (GTDB taxonomy): domain Bacteria; phylum Pseudomonadota; class Gammaproteobacteria; order Pseudomonadales; family Pseudohongiellaceae; genus UBA9145. The sequence goes on along the minus strand of CACJAW010000007.1, from coordinate 60,428 downwards.
GAATTGAACGCGGGTATCTATTTCAGCAAAATTCAACTCGGGTAATGCCACTGGCTCAAAGAGAACGGTTTCAAGGCCGTTGGAACTATTCATCTGGCACGCGGGGGAACCAGCCAAGGCGAGATGGTCGTTTTTTCTTTTGTGAATTTCTGATTCTGAGTTCACGTTGTTAATACGCTGTCTTCTGGAGTCGACCCTTCCGTTCGCCATATGGAGAAGATCAGGAAATCTACTACTAGAATGTGCGGGACAGTCAAAGCAAAAAGCGAAGCAAAAACTCCCCTCAATAGATTAGGATTTGAAGTAAGCCGGAGTCCTTCGTCGCTCACGGACAAGAGACCTAGACCAACTATAGCAATTAATACCCACGCCAAGACCGTTATAGCAAAAAAGCTCGCTGACGGGGAAAAACCTTCAAACGAGAGGCGCCGGTGGCTTTTCTTATAATGAGACCATGAGTGAGAGCAGCAGAAGAAAATCGCAAAAAATAGCAACGGCTCCATCACCCAAACTGACAAACAGATTAAAGGTATGGCAATAAGCTTTTCTCTTTGTTTACTTTGAAAGAGGTTCACAAAGACAACCAAGGCACTTATTGCCCAGACAAGACCGCCGAGCATGAGGCAATTTAACAATGTTCCATGGTCGCTTTGAAGCTCGCGAAAGTATTCCGAAATCGTTGCCCAATGAAGCAATGGTAGCAAAACAGTGATGAGGCCACCCTGCATAATCGTCGAGCAGATTTTGAGATGTTTTAGATTTTCTGACTTGATACCATAATTTAATGCATCGGCAGCACCAAAATGATAAGTCGAAATTAGAAGAAAAATGAGAATCGAAAAGGTTGGCGCCAAAAACCATAATATTAAAGAGAGAATGACAAGTGTTAGATAAGCAGCAATCATCAATGCGAAATTACCACCGCGTTCTTTTGTCGCTGTCTTGATGAATTCATAGTCAAAAGCGCCATGCGGCACTCCAAAAACGGCAATAGCTAAAAGACAGATAATTTCGAGATCTGATAGCAAAATAGTCACCTGAATAAATTTCTTAAAAATAACCGTTTAGGCATTTTATAAATGACTTTAGCAGCAATCCTAAGATTAAATCTATCTGACAAAAACCGTGCGAATTCATCGCCGGTCATGCCTCTCGCCATTTCGTGGAATATCTCTCTCATGCTGCTTGGCTCATTTCGAAGGACCCTCAAAAACTTTGAATCCATAAACTGACTAAGTTTTGAAAATTCAAACTTTGGGATCCCTCCGCTTATTGTCCATAAATCAGTCGTTTGCAACTGCCTCTCTATGCCCACCAGGGTGTAACCTGTAGCAGGTCGTGTTGCTCCTCCAGCAGACCCAAAGGAATTCTCTGGATTAAAGCGCGGCTTAATCTTACCCATCGGCAATATTCCACTCTCCTTACATTCGATTTTGTCCTTTAAGTTCTGCTCAGTACGCAACGACCACCATGATTCAATGTTTCTCAAAAAGAAACTATCATTTCTGACTTTAACATCAAATGTTGTTGCCTCAATGAGGACTCGACCATTAGATAAAGGAAGCGCATATATAAATGCTGAATTATCTTTCTCCGTCCCGCATGATCCGTAATCCATGATCAAGGGCTTGTCCAACCCAATATCGCTCGGAGCTATATTTACATAAAGTCCGATAAATTGCTGAACACAGCATGAAGTCGCTCTGATCGGTGGACGAGTATCAACCAAAAAGTCTACAGGAACGCTTTGTCTCCCCGATTCAAAACTGACCTCTTGACCTCTATCATGACGTTTTATAGAAGCAATATTTTCGAGTATTCTGGTGCAGTTTGAAACCCTTTGGAGACTATTCTCAATATCCGATTTCATCGCTTTTCCGTCAATGACTTCATAATGGTACTTGGCACCTTTTTGTAAGAATTTTTGGTTATTAAATTTGAATTCCCACGAATACCAATTACCTAACACATAATGCTTTTGAGGCGACGGCGTAGCTGCATTTCGCCAGCTACCTAATATTTGATTTCTGTTGTCTTTTTCACCGAAAAGAGTTACTTCGTATCCTCTCGCAATTAGTTGATTAGCAAGCAACAAGCCGGATAATCCAGCTCCTACGATACCAATTGAATCGTCCCTAGAAATAGTCATTTATCAACGCCTGGCAGCCCGAGCAAGACTTCATGCAACTGCGCGGCATGCTCCTTTCTCTCTTCTTTTTGTGCATCACTACTAATCAGATAAATGAGGGCTTTTGGAAGGGCGGAAAGAGTCAGAAAGATCTTTTTATAAATAGGTACGTAGACACGCTCTTCCCACCAGGTAACTCCACTACTCAAAATTAAGACACCGATATGCCGATAGATCTTTGCCATCATGTAGACAGCAAACCTGCACCGCCTCGGGAGGTAGTGAATTCCTTGAACACCTGACTCGTAGTAGCGATCTGCAAGAATGAGCGTTTCACGGATACAATCTGCAATGGCCTCCCGTGTTTTTAAATCTGCTTCCGCTATATTTTTAGGTGGAAAACTACTAGGTAAATATCTCCTACCCATTCGTGCGTCCTCTAAAACGTCTCTGCAAACATTCGTTAATTGCATAGCTATCCCAAGATCTACAGCATAATACTTTGCCTTTTCACTCTCTGCTCCGAGTATCTGCGCCATAAATAGACCGACGGTGCCCGCAACACGATAGGCATACACGATAAGCTCAGACTTTTCTTCAATTAATGCACGTTCGGTATCCCTCTGTAGACCTTTTAGAAGTTGCAGGAGGATAGGACGGGATAATCCAAGTCTTAGGAATTCGAATGTCAATTTTTTTTCTTCTTCAGAAAAGGTTTTGATAGACGAAATGCGATCTTTGAAATTATTTTTTATTCGTGAAGAACTGTTAAAAAACTCTACTAAATCGTCGAGCTTCTTGGGGCCGGCATGGTCACCAACATCAGCCCAGTCGTCCAACATTCTGCAAAATGCGTATAATCTTGCCGCGTCTCGAGAAAATTTTTTGCTCAAAAATCGCGAAACAAACCAAAATGTTTTTCCATCTCGAAACAGAATTGCCTTTGAACGATTCTCTATCTCTTCATCCGACGTCATAGTAACTATCTAGTCGATTCTAAAATCAACTTTTCGGTAACTTTTGCTGATGATAATACACCTGGCACTCCTGCACCAGGATGCGTGCCTGCTCCTACAAAAAAAAGATTATTAACCTCTGGGTCTCTATTATGGTAACGGAAGTATGCTGACTGAGAAAGAATGGGCGCAATAGAAAAACCGGCTCCCCAAACGCTTTTGTAATCGCGACGGAAGTCTTTCGGACTCATCCAAAAATCATCAGTTATGTACTTATTAAGATTAGGTAAGATAGTCTTTTCCAGAGCGACAACAATTCGATCCCGCAAAGCATGACCCTCAGTATCCCAGTCTGTATCTAACTGTAGATTAGGAACAGGACAAAGCACATAAAAGCTGTCACACCCCTCTGGTGCGAAAGATTTATCAGTCGCCGTTGGTCTGTGCACATACAACGAGAAATCATCGGCTAAACACCTGACATCAAAAATATCTTTTAGTAGTTCTTTGTGCCTTCTCCCCAGCCATATAGTATGATGGGAGACTTCGTCATAGGCATGTTTAGTACCAAAAAAAAGAACGAACAACCCCATTGAAAATTTGGTACTAAAGTCCGGCCGCCTTAATCTTTGGCGTTTCAGGCCAGTTGGCAGAAGGTTCTCATAAGCATAGGGAGGATCACCATTAAAGACTAATCCATCGCAAACAATTTCTCGACCATCAGCACTTGAAAGACCGGTCACCTTTTTCGTCTGAGGATTGATTTCTATTCTTGTTACGTCAAAATTTGTTTCTATTGTAACGCCTTCCTCGGTCATTAATTTTTCGAGCGACTTAACAAGCGCACCAGTCCCTCCCCGAGCGAAATGTATCCCCCACTTTCTTTCTAAAAAATGGATAAGAGTATAAATAGAAGTAGTTGTAAAAGGATTACCTCCCACCAGAAGCGGGTGAATAGAAAAAACCTTTCGTAATTTTTCGTTGGATATATATTTTGATACTAGGCCATATACCGTTCGGTAGCTCTGAAGCTTCAGTAGTGCGGGCACTTGCTTCAACATCGTCCAAAATCTAGTGAACGGTTGGTCAGATAGTTGCTCGAATCCAACTCTAAAAATCGATTCTGATAGATCTAGTAAGCGCTTGTAGCCCTGCACATCACTAGGTTCAAATTGCCTAATTTGCTCAAAGGTATGGTCTAAATCTCCCTTATAGCTAAATTTAGATCCGTCTTCAAAGATAAAATCGTACCAGGTGGACAGAGGAATTAGCTCACAGTAGTCCCTCCGGTCTTTACCAAAGAGATCGAAAAGTTCATCAAACAAAAATGGGGCAGTTATAACTGTCGGTCCGGCGTCGTGAATGAAGCCGTTCCGCTCAAAAACTTGGGCTCTCCCGCCTAAATTTGAAAGTCTTTCAACCAGTGTTACGTTTGCACCATGAGCTTTTAGACGAATTGCCATGGCTAATCCGCCAAAACCACTACCCACAACAACAAAATGCTTGTCGATCATCCGCCCATCTTCGAGCGGCAGCCAATACTCCTGGCTATTAACCATGCTGCTTTTTTGCGTAATGCGTTGACTGACCGCTCAAGGCAATGTTTTGCTCTGCTACTGCATTTATTGTATGGGTCATAAGAGGGGCTATTATTTGTTGCATTGCGGGTGACAACTGCTCATAGTCAGATTGAGTTTCGCTCATGATCGAAGATATCCTTTCTTCCAACATTTGGGGCATGTTCGAGCTAACGAGTCTATCCCACCACAAACCTTTCAACTGTGTATCGAGATCTGTTTTGGAGTCTTTGCGAAGAGAAACATCGAATTCGTTCCGCTCTTCATCACTTAGGGAATCTCTAAAAAGAACTATGAGAGCATTTGGTCGGGCTTTCGAGAAATCAGACGAAGGAGTTCTAGATAGAATCGGACTCACGATATTATGGCAATCATTAAGCATTTGATAGGCTAATGCCATCTGGTAGCAACATTTTGAGAGTAAGGGATTCTCGCTTACCGCAGGGTCAAAAAGTGCCCCTCCTTCCACGGCACCTGCGAGAAGGCTCGCGGTTTTGCCGCCGGCTATCTCACAATATCTAGACCAGTCAGGGTAACCTCGGGTGTCAAATTCCTGAGCTTGCCCGCCCGAACAATCTCGAACCATTGAAGCTAACTTTGCTATTAGAGCTCTGGGGATACTCTCCCTAGAAAGTAACCCAAAGGCATGGGCGATTAGCGCATCACCCAGGCAAAGCGCCGTTTGATGCCCGAATTTTGCCATGACGGATTGCCGCCCGCGGCGAAAGAGGTCAGAGTCGCAGATATCATCGTGAATTAACGACGCGTTGTGTATCAGTTCGACGGCAAATCCCCAGCGATCAGCGTCGGCCGCATCTGCCGAATGCACTCGAGCGGACTGGATAGCCAATTGGGCTCTCAGCATTTTGCCGGGTTTGGTGAAGTGAAATAGATATGCTTCGGTTAGAGCGCCATTTAAGGAGGTCTCGCACTGTTCGTGAAGGACTTGCAAGCGATCTAATGGTTTGCGATTGAAGCGCACCTCAGCTATATCACCGGCGTCGCATTCCCGGTGAAGCGTCACAATATTTTGATTTGTTATAAGTCTATGCGAATTTGCCATAGTCTTTGAAACGCCGAAAGTCAGTTTAAAGTTCATCCGAGAGAAAATGGCTAAAAAATATTTCTAGAAATGTGATCGCAAAAATTTAAAAAATCGTTCTTTAACGTGGGACTCTATGCGACCTTACATGAAAATGACAATTAATGACGTCAAAATATGGATGACTTTCCATTGGTGTAAAAGTGTAAGCATCATGAGTAACAATTCTAACTAAGTTTTCGAGAGAGAATATAATGTTGAAATTAAAAACCTTTTTAAGCGCATCTCTAGTCTTCTTTGCATTATTTGGCGGAGCAGCGCAAGCAGCAGATGCTGGTGGAGGCGTGGTACTTGCCACAAACGACTTCGTCGGCATATCTTTCTGGTTAGCCACCGCGATAATGTTGGCTTCTACCGTCTTCTTTTTCGCTGAGCGCGGAGACATGGCCGTAAAATGGCGTACGTCGCTTACGGTCGCCGGTCTCGTCACTGGTGTCGCGTTTTGGCACTATCTTTATATGCGGGGCGTGTGGGTTTCCACGGGTGATTCGCCGACCGTCTATCGTTACATCGACTGGCTGATAACCGTACCATTACAAATTGTTGAATTCTATCTGATACTTGCCGCTGTGACTGCAGTCCGAACAGGACTCTTTTGGCAGCTTCTCGGGGCATCAGTTGTAATGCTCCTAGGGGGATATCTAGGCGAAACGGCAGTTATCAGTCCAACAATTGGGTTCGTAGTGGGCATGGCAGGGTGGATTTATATCATATACCTCATCTTTGCCGGAGAGGCTAACCAAGTCTCGGAAAGTTCGGGAAATGCAGCAAGTCAGAGCGCGTTTAAAACGCTGCGACTTATTGTAACAGTGGGATGGGCGATCTATCCGATTGGATACTTCCTCGGATACATGGCAGGTGGCGTCGATAACGACTCACTGAACTTGATTTACAACCTGGCTGACTTGATCAACAAAACAGCTTTTGGCCTAGCGATATGGGCGGCAGCTAAGCAAGATAGTCAAAGTTAAATTGATTTTGGATCGGGGGCGCGCAAGGCGTCCCCCGCTTCATCAACCTCCCCGTCCACTCTTCTCAAAAACCTAAATCATCCTCTACCAGAGCAACAATTCGAGGCACCTTTCATGGGGACAACATTTGATTTTTCACCCCCTGACAAGCCCACTTCGATTGGCACACATACATACAAAGATCAGGCCTCAAAAGAAGTTCATGCCTTCTTGAAAGGACCAGTTCTTGAATACTCAAAGAAAAGAAATTTCGACTTTGGGTACTCTGAAAATCGTCATGTCTCGAAATTATCAAAATATGTCTCTCATCGGATAGTTAGTGAATATGACTTGATCCGCAATGCCCTCTGTAAACACGAATATCATAAAGTCGAAAAATTCATTCAGGAAATATTCTGGAGAATTTACTGGAAAGGCTGGCTCGAAATGCGCCCAGAAGTGTGGACCGATTTTATCGATCTACCAACTAGCGACAATAGTATTAATTTTGAAGCCGCGCTCAAAGGCAACACCGGAGTAAAGTGCTTCGATAGCTGGGTAAGGGAACTACGAGAAACTAATTACCTTCACAATCATGCAAGAATGTGGTTCGCGAGCATCTGGATCTTCACGCTCGAATTACCCTGGCAACTTGGGGCTCGATTTTTCCTCGAGCACCTGGCGGATGGAGATGCTGCATCGAATACGCTAAGTTGGCGTTGGGTCGCTGGCCTACAAACAAAGGGTAAACGATACAAAGCTAGCAGTCACAATATTGAAACGTATACTAAAGGTCGATTTAAAGAAATCCTTGTTAATGAAAATCCTAAACTCGAACTTGAATACAAGAATTACCCGATCACAAGAAAAATTCCTGCGGCTAATGAAAAAAAACAGCACGAAAACTTACTAATTTTTGAGAACGACCTTAATTTCAATGGTCGAGAAGAACTATATAATAGCTATAAAAATATTTTCGTGGCAACTTTACCCAACGATGCAAGACACATTAAATTGAGTAGTTCAATAATAGAATATAAGAAGGATCTCGTAGCACAATTTTGTGAATTTTTCCCAAATTCGACAATACTTTCTTCCGGTCTAGAATCAACCATAAGTTCCATCAACAAGTTCGACATCGTCTACCCCTTTGTCGGAGAAAATTTAACGTTCTTAGATCAGTTAAAGTCCAGAACTTCAATTGAGTATAGCTACTTATTTAGGCATGAAGATCATATTTCTATGCAATATTGCCAGAAGGGTTTTTTTCAATTCAAGAAAAACATCCCAAAGATCCTAGAGAGTTTGTTATGCTGACAGTTAGAGTTTATCTCTAACTTGCTCAACTCTGGAAACTCCTCCCAAAAACGAACTGAGAACCATCTATTAAGTTATCAATCCGCGGTGCTATTTACTGCCAAACTTAAATTTAATGAGTCCAAGATTGTTGTTTAAAAGCATTGGTTTATTTCCACTTGGAAACCCATTGACCGCTAATATCCATGCAACTATCTTTAGATACTGCGACTGAGTTAATATGCGAGGCCTGTCTGCTGGCATTGAGCCACTTATCTTGTAATAAAAATCAAGAACACTCATACCTTCCCATGTAGTCTCCAAATTGACATAAAAGCCAGGCAGGTGACAGTGAGCACAGTAGGTGGCGTATAGTTCAGCCCCATCCTCAGCTTGCGCTTTGGAGTAAATACCATCATTTAAATTTGGAATCTCTCCTCTCAATGTTCCAGAGAGAAGCAGCAAAAAAGAAAGCACTTTCCCTGACACAAGCTTCAGTCTCGAGGAAAAACTAGCGCTTCTGGTAAACCGCAGACTGAATCGGATTCTCAATAAACTTATGCAAGTCTGGCTTGATCGTGTCAGCCACATAGATGACATCTCCTGGCGCTAGAGTCATATAATGAGCCTCACCAAACTCACCTAGCTTTTTCCCAGGCTCTCCCGTCGCGCCCACAACTTTCCCTTGTTCGTCTAGTTTTAGGATCTCCCCCGCAAAACCACTCACCATCCATAGAGTCCCTTCACTGTCAAAATGTAAGCCGCAGGGTAGGCCTTTATAATGCCACTCTTTTAAATATGTCCCCTCGTCATCAAAAATTTGAATGCGCCTATTCTGACGATCGGCGACGTAGATCAATCCATCCTCGTCGACAACAATTGAATGAGGTGTATCAAACTGGCCTGGACCAGTGCCGGGTCCGCCCCACTTTTTCATAAAGCGCCCCATGCGATCGAATTTTAGTAATTGCGGAGTGCCACGACCATGACCAACTAGAATAAAGACTTCACCTTCATCATTTATTGTCAAATCAGTGGGCTCGTTTAATAATCCTGCCTCTGGCTCTCCTGCCTTACCCATTTTACCGATAGTTAATAACACCTGGCCATCGAGATTCATTTTCCGAACTGTGTGTCCATTAACGTCTGTGGTCCAAATGTTCCCGTCAGGATCGAGCCTCATACCATGAGGCCGTATGTAGTCTCCCTGGCCCCAAGTTTTAAGTAAACGGCCCCGAGGATCGAATTCCATTAAGGGATTAGGCCCCCGATTGAACAGAATTAGATGATTTTCTTTGGTCCATACCACACTTGATGCAGCACCCAACTCCACATCGGGAGGTATCTTCATTCCATGTGGAACAGGGTAATAACCCAAATCCGGAGCATCCTCCATTTGAAGCGGATCGGGTCCGGGTAGCGCTTGTCCCTGAGCAGAAACATAGAAACAAAAAGTAAAAATAGTTGATAGTAATTTTGCCACTAGCCTCTTATTTTTTTTCATTTTAATTTCCTTTCTAACAATTATCACTTGCTATCAATTATCACTTGCTTTGGCGGTTCCGTCGCCGTTCATCCCCATTGCCTCATACCTGCGCCATCCGGCAAGTATACCAACCATACCGTGATTACCTTCATGGCATGCGTACTCATAAATTGGATCTTCAATTCGACGAAGAGGAAAACGCGCTGACCACGAGTCATCCCAGGACATTGGATCCTCAATAGTGAAATCGTAGTCAAGTGTATTTTCATCGATACGCTTGATCCGTTCCTCAAGAATCATTTGGTCGGAAGAGCCACGACCGTTGTCGTGATAGTAAAAATGGCGCGTATTAATGACTAGGGTATCTCCCTCAAATCTCGCTATCGAATCCCCATCCCACTTGACATGCACGGTTTGATGGGCATCATCGATACGAATTATACGAGCCCTATGTATCATCTCGCTCAGAATCATGATGTGATCTTTGGTTTGAACAATCTGAATATTGTTGTTGTAAGCTCCAGGAACTAGTGGAGGTCCAGCGCCTCCGCTCATCAAACAGCGATCGGCAAGTGTTCGACCCTCCGGACCAATACTCAATCGCCTATTCTCTGCCCGGACTCTGGCCCTTTCACGCCCCTTATCGTTGAGTGCTGGCATTCTCCCATCTGGTGGATCATAGATAAGAGAAGTTCGCCTATCCGCAATAGTTTCTTTTCCGCGCTCATACCAAAACTCATTGTAAGAAATCACTCCCGGCGGATAGCCTGCACCACCCACAGAGTCAATGATAAGGTCTCGATTCTGGCGGCGGTTCTCGTATGCTTCCCATTCAGTCGCCTCAGTTTCGGACAGCACTTGCTTCTGCGCTAGCTCAGCAGGCCGATTAAGGGGTGTGATCGTTCGGTAAGTATAGGTCCCCTGAAAATCTGGGTGTCCGTGTTCCGTCAGAGATCGACCAGCAAGCTGAGCATTCAGGTTAGGCCAGCAAATCACTAGACCCAAAGCCAAGTAAACGACAAATAATTTCTTTGAATGCATATTAGCCAAGCCCCGTATGTAATTTTTAGAATCAACTGGCAGTGCTTACTTCACAAACTACGCGAGTAGGATATTTTTTCAAGTTAAATTCGAGTTATAAAGCAATTAGTTGAGAGTTAATTTCTCATTTAACGGCAAAAAAGGATGTTAGAAATGAGTTAGTTTGAGAATCTTAAAAGGTGCCGGTGACTTGAAGAGAAAAAGTTCGCCCAAAACCGCGGCACATATATTCAACTTCTTCTAAAATATTGTTAACTATATGACCCTCGTATCGAATGCGGTCGCGGCACACTTCAACATCTGTCAAATTACGAGCATTTAACCGAAAAGTTAGGTCACCAAACGTGATTATTTCGATAAAACCCTCGAAATATGGATCGGCATGGTCCTCCTCTATATCCTCTATATCCCATCGCTTTGTGCCACCATCAATACGATTACGCATTTCGATGCCATAGTTCATTCGCAAATTTGGAATATCGTGTCTAATACTCCAATTAAATTCGCCTCTATGGTAATTATTGAAACGCCTTGTGATATCTATAAACGAATCTTTGACCCAAGAGTCTCGGACATTCGCAGTAGTTGTAAATAAGACATTTGGCATGCCTAACCGCTTAAGTCTAATACTACCTTTGACCTCAAAAACATACATATCCCCTGTTCCAATATTCCCAGCTGCGGAACGTATTTCGTCCGGACCATTAGATACATCAATACGTTGAAGGAAGTCTTTGTGTCGATGGTGGTAAAAGTTAGCGCTAACCACTCCCTGATCATCAGGCAATCTATATTCGGCTAAAAAGTTATAATTCCACCAATAATCTGGTCGGAGATTTGAATTACCTGGCAAGGTATCAGAATCTTCATCGGTCTGATCGTTGATTGCAACAAAATCCATAAAGCTTAGCTGGCGGACAAACTTCTCAATCATCACACGCAACTGAAGTTGCGGTGTGATATCAAATCGATAGTCAACTTTTGGTTTAAAAAAATTAAAAGTACGACTGTTGCTAACATCACCACTCAACGTAATTTCTGAGGCCTCATATACAAAAGACGTTTCCAATGACATGCGAGGATTTATTCGCCAGTTATGAATAGCAAAAGGTTCGTAGCGTATCTCTTCTACCCTAGTATTTGCATTTGGTATGCTAACCGGCGTTAAACCCCCGTACGCATCCTGTCCGGAGCTCGATAGAGAGAGCACTTCAAGAGCCAACTTTGAGTCTAAAACCGTCTGTGATCTCTCTGCGCCGAATTCAACACTCTGCCCACTGAGTAAATCAGTGGTATATGAACCCCGAACGATACGTTCTTCTAAAGTGCTTGCAGTATCCAAAAACAAATTCTTTTGCTCTGTCAAATCCTCGAAAACATCCCATCTTTGTCGGGTATTGGTTGTATCATTCTTATTAGCTATCCCTAAAACTTTGAATCTGTCCCCGTTATTCCGACGGAATTCATAGTCTCCCCCAACTTCCCAGTTGGTATTAGTCGCCGGGTTATCCTCTCTCTCTAGACTATGTTTAAAACCTTTACCTTTCAGATCGACCGTCAAACGATCGACTTCAGTGGGATTGTCATCCTCAGCCAGAAGGGCGTTAAAGCGAGCGCTACTCTTAGCGCTAAACTGGTAATCTAAATTGGTAGAAAGTGTATAAGTCGCGTTGTCTATTATTTGAGTCTGACCAATAAAATCATTTGGCAATTCACCAGGCAAAATACTTTTTTCCCTCATTTCCGTGTAGCGATAACCTGGCACTGCTGATGCACTAACAATCATATTTAGGTCACCCTCTTGTCCTGCATAGGATATTGAACCCCCAGGCTTGGATGTGTGGTCCGCATAGTAGTCGGTACTGGCCTGATAATTAATCGTTGTATTCGAAACTTCATTAAATAAGACAATGTTGGCTATTTGCGTACTACCTCTTACATCCAGCTCCCCGGATGTACCTCTGATAATTTCTATATAATCTACCTGATCAGCATCAATTCTGCGCAGCTGAGCCTGCGTATCGTTATTTTTACCAGCTGTCCGTTTACCGTTGATTAAAATTTGAACTCCATTATTTCCGGCACCCAGACCTCGTCCTCCGCGACTTACATTCGTAAAACTCCCGCCGCTATTCCGACCGCTGTTTGATGAGCCTCGACGGCTCGAACCACTCATAGTCATACCAGGTATACGATTAAGCATATCCAGTGCGGTACGCGGCGCAAATTGAGTGAAATAAGAGAATGGGTATAAGATAGTGGAATCGTCTCCAACGTTATCTTGGCTATATCCATTAAATCCAGTTAAAGAAAGTAAAATTAGAACAAGTAATTGGTAGTAAATTTTCACAGAAGCACTTACCTCTATATCAAAATCTGAACTGCTGGCCATGATTTGCAAAACATACCACCTCTGAGTCTTTACTTAATTAAGAAAAGATTTAGAAAGTTGGAGTTACAAGTGCGGATTAAATTATACGCAATCACCCCAGTGCCAAATGTGACATTTTGCAAGGGTTGTGAACAACAAGTAACAATAAGGAAGACGGCCTAGAATTACTATAGACACAGAAAAATGAGTTGACTGGACCCAGGTGCTTAGCGAAAAGCTAGTTATTTTCCTTCTGCTCAGCTCGCAGGTTGCAAGCTGTAATTTCTGGTAAGTACGCGAAGTACTTTATCATCATTGCTCCTCGGATATCCTGTTTCTCAAGAAAAGTAGTTTCATCGGTGACTCCAAAAACACGATTTGTCGTAGCAACCAGTTCCTTGTCCATGGCTCTAACGCAGCGATGCGTAGCAAGTCGATCTGGAATACTTTCTTTTGCACCTTGCCTATATAAGAAAACCTCAGAGGTATCGGCAAAGTAGACGTGCTCAACGATTCCGTCATTGTCTATGTCTTCAGCGCACATCTCATAGATTAAAAAATTATCACAATATACATTGTTAATAGGGCTTGTGGAGAGTAATTTGATCGAATTACAAGCGACCAGATATGAAACTAATCCCAACGAGAGGGTTACTCTTAAAATCGATTTGCTTTTGATCATCAGACCAAAGTAATCCTTACAAACACAGACTCTAATTTAATTAGATTTGTTTGATGCTTCCAAGATATGAACTTACTGATACAGAAAATCACCATGTTGATCTACGAGCCGCCACTTGGAAAGGCAAACTTAGCTTGCTCAGTCTTATCGCTTGCAGGCCATCGTTGTGTCATGGTCTTGCGCCTTGTGTAGAAGCGAATCGCATCCGGCCCATAAACATAAAGATCACCAAATAAAGAGCGCTTCCAACCACCAAAGCTTTGGCTGGCCACCGGCACCGGCAAAGCTACATTTACTCCAACCATGCCCACATGAATATTATCGGTAAAGTATCTTGCGGTTTCGCCATCACGAGTAAAAATACAAGTTCCATTACCAAACTCATGCTCATTAATGAGTTCCATCGCCTGGCCCAAAGTCTCTACCCTAACCACACACAAAACAGGCCCAAAGATCTCATCGGTATAAATTTCCATTTCCTTCTTGACTTTATCAAATAAAAATCCACCAACAAAAAACCCAGCTTCATTACCTCCGATTTTGAACCCTCTCCCATCAACAATAAGCTCGGCGCCCTGCTCCAGGCCCCTCTCAACATAAGAGTGGATGCGATTGTAGGCATCCAATGTGATCAGTGGACCCATATCATTGCTAGTATCTTCGCCCGGGCCAATACGCAAAGCTTTAACTCGAGATTCTAAATTCTTGACGACTTGATCACCTACCTTTTCTCCGACACAGACCGCGACGGAAATAGCCATACAACGCTCACCACATGATCCATAAGCCGCCCCCATGAGAGCATTCACTGCGTTGTCAATATCTGCATCGGGCATAACGACAGCGTGATTTTTCGCCCCTCCCAATGCCTGAACTCTCTTTCCATATTCTGTACCCTTTCTATAAATCGCTTCCGCAATTGGTGTCGACCCAACAAAACTGACTGCTTGGACACTCTGGTCTTCTAGAATTAGATCGACTGTTTCCTTGTCACCGTTGACTACGTTAAAAACACCATCGGGTAAGCCGGCCTCGCTCAATAGCTGAGCCATCAGGATAGATGCGCTTGGGTCTCGCTCGGAGGGTTTTAAAATGAAGGTATTTCCACAGGCAATCGCGAGAGGGAACATCCACATCGGCACCATAACTGGGAAGTTAAAAGGTGTTATTCCTGCAACCACACCAAGGGGTTGGAATTCTGACCAGCTATCAATACCAGGGCCTGCATTTTTTGAGAACTCTCCCTTAAGTAGCTCTGAAATACCGCATGCATATTCGACTACCTCAATACCACGACCTAACTCTCCTCGGGCATCATCCAAAACTTTTCCGTGTTCTGACGTTATCGTTGCGCATAGCTCATCGGCATGGGCTTCCAATAATTTTTTGAACGTAAACATAACCTGTGCACGTTTTTGTGGTGGTGTATTTCTCCATCCTGGAAACGCTCGCTTAGCTGCAGAAGAAGCCATTTCGTAAGTCTCTCTGCCAGCTAATGCAACTGCTTTGGTAACTTGTCCTGTTGCCGGGTTAAAAACTTCCGATGTTCTGCCTTCAGCATTTACGAGTTTGCCATCGATAAAATGACCAAGTATCGGTCTGGCGAATTCTGAATTTTTTTCAGCTTTTTGCGAGCTCATTTAGAGAATCTCCAACTGCATTTATTAGGCTATCAATTTGGTCTTTGCTGGAAATAAATGGTGGAGCTAATTGTACTGTATCCCCACCCCAACGCACGTAGTAGCCTTTTTCAAAACATTTTACGCCCAGCTCAAACGGTCTACGCAGGGGTTCTCCTGGATAATGCTCCAAGCTAATCCCTCCAGCTAAACCGTAATTACGAATGTCTGTGACGAAAGGCGCTGAACGAAGGCTATGGATTCCCTCTTCAAAAATCGAGGACATTTCTTTCACCCTCTGCACTAGATTTTCTTTAACAAGCAAATCAAGTGCTGCGATACCTGCCGCACATGCAACCGGATGCGCAGAGTAAGTGTACCCGTGAGGAAACTCAACCATATACTCAGGACCACCTGATTCGATGAACGCGTCATAAATAGCTGATTTTACCACCACTGCGCCTAACGGAATCGAGCCATTAGTAATCTGCTTTGCGACGGTCATCATATCCGGCGTAACGCCAAACTCCTCGGCGCCAGTATACGAGCCCATCCGCCCAAATCCCGTTATCACTTCATCAAATATCAAAAGGATATCATGGTCATCACAGATTTTTCGCAGCCGATTGAGATAGCCTTTCGGTGGAGGCAAAACGCCAGACGTTCCTGACATCGGCTCTACTACAACTGCCGCAATGTTGGAAGCATCATGGAGAAGCACTAACTCTTCCAACTCATCAGCAAGATGAGCTCCATGAGCTGGCATTCCCCTACTGAATTTGTTTTCCTCCAACACGGTGTGAGGGATATGGTCGGCCTCTACCGATTGCCCGAATAATTTGCGATTAAAGCCGATGCCGCCGACCCCCAAACCGCCGAAATTTACACCGTGGTAGCCCTTGTGCCGACCAATAAATTTGGTTTTACTCGGCTGGCCTTTGTTGCGCCAATATCCTCTCGCCATCTTCAACACTGTATCAATAGTTTCCGAACCCGAATCGGTAAAGAAAACTTTATTTAACCCGGAAGGAGTCAACTCTATTACTTTATTAGCAAGCTGAAAACTCAAAGGATGACCAAACTGAAAACCGGGCGAGTAATCTAGCGTGTTAAGTTGATTAGTAACAGCCTTGTTTATCTCCTGTCTACCGTGACCCGCACCGCAGGTCCATAATCCTGACAATCCATCAAATATCTTCCTTCCTTCGGAATCTGTATAGTGAACACCCTCGCCGGCTACCAGTAATCTCGGATTTTTTTTAAACTGCCGATTAGCAGTAAACGGCATCCAGTGTGCGTTTAAGTCCAAATCATTCATGACTTCAGGTTGCCTCTTGAAGAGATATTGATTAATTGAATGTACATCCAGTTTTTCACAATTTCATTAACTTTCTAAAGCTTTTTATCCGACCTCGACAGAGATCTAATAACTCGCCAAAGTGGGCGTACAACATACCTCACAATCTTGTAAAAATGTAGTATACAGAGCTAATTCGCTCAAATATTCTATGTATCTTATTCTGGATTTTACCCCGATTGATCACAAAAATGCTCAAACTACTTTGCTCTATAATCATACGCGCGATATAGTGAAGACCATTACAGTTTCTTATATTTCAAACAAACGTTGACGACCTGACAATCTAACTTGAGGTACGGAAAAATGGCAAAATTTTCCAGGCGCAAATTTATCGGATCTAGCTCAGCTCTCGCTGCAGCGGGACTGGGATTACCGACGCAATCAACTCTGGCTGCTGCTCAGCCAGTTGACATTAAATCAGCTCCAGATTATGTGGTGGTGAATGCTCGAGTATTAACGAGTGACGATTCCATGCCAAGAGCGGAAGCATTTGCAGTACGAGATGATCGGTTCATCGCAGTCGGTTCATCTAGTGATATTCTAAATCTAGCCTCATCAAGTTCTGAGATTATTGATGCAGAGGGAATGACAGTCACCCCAGGTTTTATTGACGCCCATTCTCACCCGTCTTCAGGAGGCGTTAACGAGTTAGTCCAAGTAAACGCAGATCTACGCTCTGTTGTTGAAATAAAGGAAGCCATCGCTGAACGCGCAAGAAACACTCCAAGAGGCCAGTGGGTTCGGGCTTTTAAATATGACGATACAAAACTGGACGAAGGAAGGCCAATAAATCGCTTTGATTTAGACGAAGCAGCGCCCGAGAATCCAGTTGTGGTTGGACACCGTGGAGGCCACACCGGAGTTTATAACAGTATGGCACTTGCTATGGCAGGTGTTACCGCAGAAACACCTGATCCGGATGATGGTCGCTTTTACCGCGATGATAGCGGTGTCCTCACTGGCCTGGTCGCGGAAAAAGCTCGTGACGTCTTTCGTGATTTGATCCCAAGCGATTCTAATCGAGAGGAGCGTCGAGACGGGATTAAATTAATTTCTCAGCTAATGACAGCAGCCGGGCTAACATCGGTTCATCAAACAGGAGGCAGTCGAAATGACATGATCGCCTATCAAGATGCACGAGCTGACGACGGACTCCGTTTTAGAATGTATTTGTTTCCGCGCGGGCAACTCTTTTTTGATCTTGTGAATTCAGGCGTAAGAACGGGGTTTGGCGATGAAGTTTTCCGTATTGGCGCCGTAAAATTTGGAGCCGACGGCTCCGCGTCTGAAAGGACGATGGCAATGAGCACTCCATTTGAAGGACGTCCTGGCGATCACGGAATCCTGACGATGAGTCAGGAAGAAATTCATGAGGCTGTTGAAAACGCTCACCGTAACGACTTCCAGATTGGTATACATGCAAACGGTGATATAGCAATCGACATGGTGTTGAATGCGTATGAAAGAGTACAATCTCTTTGGCCCCGACCCGATCCGCGACACCGCATTGAACACTGCTCTCTCGTAAACCCTGATCTGCTGCGGCGCATCAAAGCCACTGGTTCTATACCTACGCCCTTCTATACCTATGTCCACTACCATGGCAATAAGTGGGTTTACTATGGCGAAGAAAAAATGAGATGGATGTTCGCGCACAAATCTTTCCTCGACTATGACATACCGGTAGCGCCGGCTTCTGATTACACACCAGGCCCTTACGAACCTTTAATGGGTATTCAGAGTATGGTGACTCGGAAGGATTGGATGGGGCGAGTATGGGGGCCTAACCAGCGTATTAGCATCGATGAGGCCTTGAAAATCTGCACCATGAACGGTGCGTATGCTTCGTTTGAAGAAAATATCAAGGGCAGCATCACCGCCGGTAAGTTAGCCGATTTCGTTATTCTCGCTGAAGATCCACACGACGTAGACCCCGATCAAATCAAGAATATTGAAATTGTCAGGACCGTGGTTGGAGGAACCACAATGTATGGGGTATAGCTTTTAAGCACTTAGAAAGGAAACTCCAGACTGATGGAATATCTTGCAATAGCACTTTTTGCGGTCAGCACATGCATCACACCCGGTCCGAATAACATCATGATAATGACCTCGGGACTAAATTTTGGAATAAGGAGAAGCCTCCAACACCTTTTAGGTATTTATATGGGCTTCCCTGTGATGATAATTGTGGTTGGTTTAGGGATTGCAGAGATCTTTGAAATCTATCCAATGATGCACACCGCCTTAAAGATTGTTGGAGTCAGTTATCTTACTTTTCTTGCTTGGAAAATTGCAACTGCCCCTATTTCTGAATACGGGGAAAGCAGCGGAAAGCCTTTTACTTTTTTACAGGCTGCTCTTTTTCAGTGGGTAAACCCAAAAGCTTGGGTCTTAGCCGTTGGCGCTACAGTAACGTATACAGTTTTATCTGAACCTTACACCTTTCAAATAGTTGTGATAGCCCTGATATTTATGTTATTTGGCTCCCCTTGTACGTTGTTGTGGTTATGGTTCGGCGCATCTCTGAAAACTATTCTACGTTATCCGCGTTACATTAGAGCATTTAATTTCGCTATGGCAGCACTCTTAATCACATCGCTTGCACCGGTTTTCGAAGAACTTCGTAAGCAACTTCTGAACTCTTAAACTAAATCTAAACATTATTATATTTTATGAGCAAATCATCTTACCTAACAGTTACACTCCTTTTAACGCTCACTTCATGTGTGAATACTAACAACCCATTAAAATTGGATACAATTTCCAGGACCAATCCAAAGAATATAATCTTTATCCTCACTGACGATCATCGCTATGACTTTATGGGCTTTACAGGCAAAGTCCCATGGCTTGAAACCCCTAATCTGGATCGTTTGGCGCGGGAAGGCGCCTATTTCCCAAATACCTATGTAACAACCTCGTTATGCTCCCCTTCACGGGCATCAATATTAACTGGCCTTTATTCTCATACGCACAGGGTCGTTGATAACGCTGCACCAGATCCGGGCAATCTCACTTTTTTCCCAGAGTATCTCCAAAATGCCGGATATCAAACTGGCTTTTTCGGTAAGTGGCATATGGGAAACCACACCGATGAACCTCAACCAGGCTTTGACCATTGGGAGAGCTTCAGGGGTCAAGGCGTCTACTACGGACCGACATTAAATATTAATGGTACCAAGATCTCATACGACGAGGAGACTTATATCTCGGATTTACTTACCGAGCATGCTGTAGAGTGGCTTGCCTCAACTGCAAGGGATAAGCCCTTCTTTATGTATCTTTCTCACAAGGCAGTTCATAGCGAATTTGCCCCTGCCGCGCGTCACTTAGGCGACTATCAGGAACAAGACGTTGTGTATCCTCCTTCTTATGATCCGACTTCGAACAACGTAAGTGATTTAGAGAGAACAGCTCCTGATGACTCGCCCCCAAGTGGGAGAGATTACTATGGAGATCGTCTTCTACCTGATTGGGTGAAAGCTCAACGCGAGTCCTGGCATGGTGTCGACTATATGTACCACGGGCGTATCGACTTTGAAGATTTTTTCCACCGTTACACTGAGACACTTAAAGGCGTAGATGATAGCGTTGGGGCCGTTCTAGATTTTCTTGATAAAAATAAACTAGCAGAAGACACCTTAGTTATATACATGGGAGATAATGGATTTTCCTTTGGAGAGCATGGTCTTATTGATAAACGCCACTTCTATGAAGAATCTGCCAAAGTACCTCTGCTCGTTCGGTGGCCAACTCGCCTAGAGGGCGGCGCTCCCATAAATGCCTTAATTCAAAACATAGATATCGCTCCAACAATCCTGGACGTGGCAGGCCTGCGAGCGCCAGCGCATATGCAGGGAATGTCGATTGTCCCGCTATTAGAAAGAACGTCGGCAGACTGGAGAGACCGCGTTTTCTACGAGTATTACTGGGAAATGGACTTTCCTCAGACGCCAACGATGTTTGGTGTAAGAACCGAGCGCTATAAGTATATTCGTTATCATGGAATCTGGGATACCAACGAATTTTACGACCTCAGTCAGGACCCTAATGAAATGCGAAACTTAATTGATGCTCCAGAACATCAAGATCGAATCCAAAATTTTGCGAACGACATCTATAAGTGGCTGGAAGATACCGATGGCTTACAAATACCTCTTAAAAATGTGGTAAGGCCCAAATTCGGGGATCACAGAAATCAAGGCGTGCTATGACTGAGAATGCTAGCGATGGAGGACAAAGTAACCTCCATCGCAAAGAACACTGATTTAAAACTAACGACCAACATTATGATCATCTAAAAATTCTCGGATCTGCAAGTAGATTCCTTCCATCTGACCGGAACTAAAACCGCCATGACCACCTCCTTCAATCGTAATTAATTTGTTAGAAACGCCGGCGCTTTCAAGTGCTTCATGCAATCTGACACCATGCGCATAGGGAACAATCGAATCTTCATCTCCATGTATGGTCAAAATCGGTGGCAAATCATCGCGCACATGATTCATAGGAGATACTCTTGCCGCAATTGCTATGCGGTCAGCCGAACTGCCGACCCAAGCCTCTGTGAAATTTCCTGAGGTTCCAGGACCATTATTCAACAAATCTGAAACGCTCGTAATACCATACCAGTTAATAATCGCTGCGACTTCCAAAGTTTCCATGTTCCTTGGACCAACATCCCAGGTACTCCGCATACGATCTCCCGGACACTGCCGCTCCATACCGACATCACTTTTTAGCATGCCCGTAGTTAGTGCCAAATGCCCTCCTGCTGAATTACCAGTGACTACGATATTCTCTTTATCGAAACCATATTGCTCGGCATTACGATATACCCAGCGAAGTGCACATCGAGTATCCTCTACCGCCGCAGGCGCATGAGCAGTATCAGCCAAACGATAAGCTACATTGACCACTGTCCAACCCATCTCAAGATAAGGCAAAAAAGTTAACGATGATCCTTCTTTGCTACCATTAGTCCACCCCCCTCCATGAATATACATCAGGGTTGGATTCGGACCATCCACATCACGAGGTCGATAAACATCCAGCTTTAGATCAATACCTGCAGCTCTTTGATAAGTGATATTGGGGATTACTGAGTAAGTACTCGTTACTCCAACGATACTTCTGACGTCCCCCTGAGCGTATGTTGACGTCGAAAAAGAGTTATATACGATGGCCAAGACAAAGGCCTTGTATAAACCCTTTATTAGGGCGAGCCTAAAATTAAGAATCTTCTTTTCTTTCATGGTTTCTCCTGCTTTTTATTCTAAAACTACAGTGTGTTAGACGAGACAATTGGATTTTCGCTCTTTATTTACACATAACTGGATAATAGTCGCCTGAATACTGAGCCGTAAAGGAATGTTTCTATTTTAATATTGCAGTATTCGCGCACCTAGGGTACTTTTAGATCATTGATCTTTAAGCACATTTTTCATAAAAATTGGCCTGTTCGGCCGAAGAGATAAAGACTGTTGTAAGGGTCTTGGGGCTAGCGGAGCTACAATGAAACCAATCTGGAAGAGCTGTAAACATTTGGGGCTGATTTTCGGAATCAGCGGTCTCACTGTTATCGGCATACCATTTCCCTCGCAAATCGCTAGTAACGGCGTAAATGCACAAGAGCAAAGTGATTTTTCTGCGCAAGACATGACTCAGATCGCAAATCAGTATTGCCTTGCCTGCCATAATGATGTTTTGGCAACTTCCGGACTGTCGCTACAAAATATAGATTTTAAAGACATAACCAATAATGCCGAAGTTTTTGAAAAAGTCGTAAAAAAACTGCGCGCTCACATGATGCCTCCATCCGGGATGCCTAGGCCCGATTTCGAGACTTATGGAGTAATGACTAGCTGGTTAGAATCTGAGCTCGACAGAAATTGGCTGGAGAATCCCAATCCCGGCAGAGTTACCCCAATTCACCGAATGAATCGATACGAATACAATAACGCTATTAATAACCTTTTGGGCATAGACGTGGACGTGATGGAGCTACTTCCAGGCGACCCAACAGCAGACGGGAGCTTTGATAATATTGCATCAGCATTGCCTTTTACGCCTGCTCATATGGAGAGGTATATGTCTGTTGCTCGACAAGTGACAAGATTAGCAACTGGACTGCCCCCGCTAATTCCCAGCATTACCAATTACGAAATACCTCTTTATATGAGCCAAGATTGGCGTCAGACAGAAGACATGCCTTTTGGGTCGCGCGGCGGCATATCAGTGCGTCACAACTTTCAGTACGATGGCGAATACACCATAAAAATTGACTTAGAAACAAACTACCAAGACTACGTTAAGGGATTAGGCTGGGCGCAAACTCTGGACGTGCGATTGGACGGCAAATTATTAGAGAGATTTACAATTGGAGGTGATGCGCCAGGCACGCCGACTCCACTTAGTTTCAGCGGAACTGGTGAACCAGGAAGTATAGACTGGGAGCAGTACATGCTTTACAAGGCCACCGAGGGGTTGGAAATCACCGTCCCGGTGACTGCTGGCCCTCACTCTGTCACCGCCTCATACGTTCGCCAACAAGTAATTGAGGAAGAGATTCCTCAACCAAGGCAAGGTGGAAGGCTTCCAGCAAACAGTGAAGCCTATCTCGATTATCAAAAGATTCATGCAATAGAGATCGGTGGACCTTACTCCATAGACGAAAATTTAGGCGACGCCCCAAGCCGTCAGCTCATATTTTCTTGCTACCCAGATCAGCTAAGTGAAGAAGCCTCCTGCGCAAGAGAAATACTGACAAGAATAGCTCGAAACGCATATAGACGTTCAATTACTGAAAATGATTCACAGATACTACTCAGTTTCTTTAATCGTGGTCGTGAGCAGGGAGGTTCTTTCGACGAAGGCATTCAATTTGCTCTTGAATTCATATTAAGCGATCCAGACTTTCTTATTCGAAGTTACCATGCCCCAGCGAATCTGGCGGATGGCGCAACTTTTGATTTAAGTGACTCAGAGTTAGCTACAAGACTAGCGTTTTTCCTCTGGTCAAGCCCTCCTGATGAGGAACTTTTGCAAGTCGCGGAAAGTGGCACTCTCTCTGACCCTCAAATCTATGAGCAGCAAGTTAGACGCATGCTAAAAGAAGATCTCGCAACGAAGACATTAGTCGAAGACTTTGCTGCTCAGTGGCTAAATCTCAGACGCCTAGACGAAGTCAATATCAATACAGTATTGTTTCCCCAATACGATGTGAGTCTCATAGAAGCTTTCGAAAAGGAAACTGAAATGTTTGTAGCTGAATCCATTAAAACGGATTCAAGTATCATCAAGCTACTTAATTCAGACCACACCTACGTTAACGAGCGCCTGGCCAAACACTACGAGATTGAAAACGTATATGGCAGCCGCTTTCGAAAGGCGACTTTCCCAGATACAGATAAACGCGGCGGACTGTTAGCGCAAGGAGCTTTACTAACGGTAACTTCTTACCCTGGAAGGACAAGTCCTGTGCTCAGGGGTAAGTGGCTTCTAGATAATTTATTAGGCACACCGCCACCACCACCACCGCCAAACGTGCCAATTTTACCTGAAGCCGAAGCTGGCCAGATACCAACTTCGATCAGAGAGCGTTTGGCCCAACACAGAGAGGACCCTGTTTGCTCTTCGTGTCATGTCGTCATTGACCCCTTAGGTTTTGCACTTGAGAATTTTGATGTAATTGGTACTTGGCGTGAATTCGATGAAGTTGGAAACCCCGTGGACCCCAATGGGAATTATCCAGGTGGTGTCGAATTTTCTGGTTTTTCAGACCTCCGCGATTGGATGTTAAGTAGACCTGAGCAATTTGCTCATACCCTTACGGAAAAATTAATGACATATGCGCTTGGGAGACGGGTGGAGTACTATGACCAACCGGTAATTCGCCAAATTGTCCGAGAGGCTTCCGAAGAAGAATACAAATGGTCGTCGATAATTCTTGGAATAGTTAACAGCCCATCTTTTACGTCTAGCATGGCTCCCAGTGGAATCGCGGCAAATGACACTCAAGTCCCCTCACAAATTGCGGACTCGGATTAAAAAATGGCAACTAAAATCCTGATTTTAAGGATATTTAGGTGTAACATGCAGAAAAGTGCAGCACCAACTAAGAGGTAGCGATAATGATAATTAAACCAAAAGCTATTTTGGAACCTGCAAATTTTGTTTCTGGCAAGGCGCTCTCTCGCCGGGCCTTGTTGAGGGGTGTTGGCGCAGCTCTTGCCTTGCCAATGCTAGATGCGATGACTCCAGCTTTTGCCAACGCTCCCGAAAGAATCCACAGATTTCAGACGGTCTATATACCTAACGGTATGGCGATGGAGTATTGGTCTCCCAAAACTGTCGGCGACTATGAACTCACACCGGTGCTTAAGCCTCTCGCTAACTATAAAGAGAAAATGAAGGTCATTTCCGGACTAAAAGCCAACTGGAATATTGCCCACGCAGGGGCAGGCGGTTCATTTCTCACGGGTGTTACACAAGGCGGAAAGACTGAGGTTGAGATACTTGCAGATATTTCAATAGATCAAATACTGGCAAATGAGCTTGGAAAAAAGACGCAACTATCATCACTTGAACTCTCGATGGACGCACCAGCATTAGCAGGTGCTTG
The DNA here is from genome assembly GCA_902591495.1 of uncultured Pseudohongiella sp. Taxonomy (GTDB): domain Bacteria; phylum Pseudomonadota; class Gammaproteobacteria; order Pseudomonadales; family Pseudohongiellaceae; genus UBA9145. The sequence continues at coordinate 35,234 of CACJAW010000007.1, read as the reverse complement.
CACTGTAAACCTAAGTTGCGTCTACACCCATACCCTGTCTTGGCGAGGCAGAACTCAACCACTACCCACAGAACATAATCCACGCGCGTTGTTTGAACGGTTATTTGGAGATAGTGGGACAACAGCTAAAGAGGCCCGGGAGATTCGTCTCAGGCAGCAAACAAGTATCCTAGATGCGGTGATGGAGAAACTAGCAAATCTTGAGAGTAAGCTGGGTTATGAAGACAGGCATCTCGTTGATGGCTACACAGAGTCTGTAAGAAATATAGAGCGGCGAATTCAGAAAGCCGAAGAACAAATTGATATGGATTTGCCAGAGCTGGATCAACCTGCGGGAGTGCCGCCGAGCTTCGAGGAGCATATGGAAATTATGCAGGACTTGCAGGTTCTCGCGTTGCAAACCGATCTAACTCGAGTAGTTACCTTCATGATGAGTAAGGAGCAAAGCCCTCGACCTTACCCACAGATTGGTGTACCCGACGCGCATCATCCGCTCTCTCATCACAACAATAATCCGGTCTTAGTGGAGCGGATGTCAAAGATAAATACTTATCACACGACCCTGTTCTCAAAATACCTCGATAAGCTTTCATCTGTGACTGAAGGTGATGGAACCTTACTGGATAACATGACAATCCTTTATGGCGGCGGACTTTCTAACAGCACGATCCACTCTGGAGTTAACCTACCGATTCTATTGGTGGGCGGAGGAGCTGGCTGGCTAGCTGGGGGAGAACATGTTCATTACAGTAATGAACCAACCATGGCTGACCTGCACTTGGGACTAATGGAAAAATTTGGGATCTCTGTCCCGAAAATGGGCGGTAGCTCTGGTCCAATAGCACTTTAAGAAACTGCGACTGACATAAGTGACAATCATGACTCTAAAATCGCGTTCAGTTTTTTTCACAGCGCTCATTTCTGTCTCTATTCAAAATTATGCCCAGAATATGCCAATCCTTGTCGAACTGGCAAAGGAACAAAAGTGGAACGAGTTGGCCTCTTTACTAGAAGATGGGCTAAATCCAAATGTGATTTATGGTGACGGCACGACAGCATTGCATTGGGCGAGTTATCATAATAGTGGAGACGCGATTCAAAGTTTACTCTCAGTCAATGCGGACGTTAACGCCACCACAGATCTGGGCGTGACGCCATTATGGCTTGCATCAGAGAATGGAAACTTGAGCGCCGTCGACATGCTCCTTGACGCGGGCGCGGATCCAAGGATCCAACTTTTATCTGGTGAAACGGCAATAATGACAGCTGCACAAGCAGGTAATGGGGACGTAGTCAGATCATTACTGAAAGCTGGTGGCGATCCAAATGTATCAGTGACACGGGAGCAAACTGCACTTATGTGGGCGGCAGCGAGGGGGAACACAGATGTTGTTGCTGCTCTGCTTGAATTTGGAGCCGACGTCGATGCCCTTTCTCTCATTCGAGAGCACTATGTTAAATCTGAAAAAGAACAAGATAGCCATCCTAACTATAAGTATTGGATTGAGCAAGGCGGCAACAGCGCGTTAATGTTTGCAGCACGATCCGGGGATCTTGGGTCTACTCAACTACTGGTCGAAGCTGGAAGTGATATCAATCAAGTTTCTGCTTTCGGAACTAGTCCAGCAATAATGGCAGTTCATAGCGGTAACCCACATGTTCTTGATTATCTCATCGAAAGTGGCGCGAACATAGAATCTGATGAGAGTGGGCACACAGCACTGCACGCTGCTGTGCTTCGTGGAAACATAGACGCAGTAAAAGTGCTAATCAAACACAGAGCAAACCTAGAAGCTATTTTAGAAAAACCTACACCGGTTCGAAGACAATCTACGGATTATAATTTTCATGATTCACTGCTTGGTGCGACCCCATTATGGCTAGCGGCGAGATTTGCAGAACCACAAATAATGAAAGCCCTAATCGAGGCTGGGGCTAATACCGATATAGTGAACAATATGAATTACCCTGCCCAAAGGAGAGGTGATAATTTTATTAAGGACGAAGGTGAAATAAACCTCCTCATGGCAGCCGTAGGAATGGGTCACTGGCGGTTAAGAATGAGCTGGGGCACACCAGAAAGAAGATCAGGTCAACTACAGGACAAAGAATCATTAATTTTTGATTCTGTTTCTGTAGCCTTAACAACAGGTGTGCCGATCAACTCAACAGATGCAGAGGGACAGACAGCCCTTGCCTTTGCAAAGCAGAGAGGTTATTCCTCCGTAGTAACCTTGCTAGAGGCGGCTGGTGCCAGAAACTAAAACAATTGGTCCAATACAATTTTTTTTGGATTGTTCTAAGATTTTATCAAGGTTTCCTAAATGCCAAAAAATCTGTGCCTTTCTGTCTTAATTCTCTCAGTATTAATATCTAAATTTATTTTAGCGCAAACGCCAGACACTGTTTTTCTTGAGGAACTGACTTGGACTGAAGTCGCTTCTGCAATAGATAGTGGTTCCACTACGATAATTATTCCTACAGCAGGTACCGAACAGAATGGTCCGCATATGGTGCTAGGCAAACACAAGTATAGAATTAACGCGGGCTCCGAAAGAATAGCTCGTTCATTAGGAAATACTTTAGTCGCTCCGGTAATCACCTATGTACCCGAAGGGGACATAGACCCGCCCTCAGGCCACATGCGCTTTGCCGGAACAATATCGATACCTCGAGAGGTTTTTGAATCAGTCCTAGAATATACAGCCAGGAGCCTGAAACAGCATGGCTTTACCGACATTCTTTTCATGGGTGACAGCGGACCAAATCAGGGACCACAAGAATCTGTAGCAGAGAAGCTTTCTCGGGAATGGTCACGGGAAGGAATAAATGTCTTTCATATTGGTGACTGGTACAAAATTGGAGTTTTTGATGATTACCTAATTTCTCAAGGAGCTAACTACGAACAGATTGGTAGTCATGCTGGACTTCGTGACACTTCATTGTTACTGGCTATAGCGCCAGAACATGTTCGGACTAACAGTATGAGTCCTGGCCGAGGCCCAGATGTCGATGGTGTTTCTGGTGATCCCACCATTGCAACTGCCGAATATGGACAGATTGGTTTTGACCTAATCTTTAACGCAGCCTTGAGCCAAATTAAACAACTCATGCAGATTGAGTAACCTCACGAAATGTTTATTAAATTAAGGTATCTATTAAGTTCGCTGGTATTAATTTCAATTTGTTCCTTTGGTGAAGAAATAAACTGGGACGTTGGTTTAACTTCGGACCGGGAAGTGATCAGCGCAAAAGGCATTCTTAAAAAGAATGACTATCCAACAATTCTATATTTAGCTGGACTGCCAGGGCGCAGTAGAAGTGCACCAAGTATAGATACTTTATTTGAGGATTACGCAAGGGAAACCGATGAGTCAGGTCCAAACCTAATTATAATTCCTCTAGCAAATCCGCAAGGTGAGCTCTTAAAATTCCCGCCCGAAGGAAATGCTTATTCCGAGAACACCGTGTCACATGTCCTATGGCGATGGATTGGAACCCATGCTCCTGATTTGATTATCTTAGAAGATGGGGAAGACTTTGGGTTTGCAGAAGCGGTTGAAAGTGATGGGATAGCTGGTTATGGCACCATACCGATTTCCCGTATGACCGAGACAAACACCAATGTCAACTTCTTGAAGTCAATGAACGATCTCCAACGCTCAATCGCTCGCAGCGAGTTAGAAAGACGAGTAGATCGAACTGCGAGAGGCCTAGCTGACCAACTAGCAGCCGTTTATGGCCACGATTTTTCATCACCCGTCTACGTTCCAGGGATGAGTGTCATCGGACGACTTCGCCTAGGGTATGAGGATGACGTCGATGGTTTGATAGAACCCTATCTGAGAGGTGAGACGATAGAAATTACGAACGCATCGACGCTGGCAGGACAACTAGTTTTCGCTCTGCATTATGAAACTACCGGCGATGAAGAATCCCTGAGACTCATTTTGGAAGCAGCAGAATTGGCGTTTGATGAAAATGGAGACCCCTTAGAAGCTGCCCCGATGCATAATGAGATGAGTGACTCTTTCTTTATGGCGACACCTTTGCTAGTGAAGGCAGGAAAATTCACTAATAACAGAAAGTACTATGACATGGCTGCCCAACATATCATTTACATGCGAAATCTGTTGCTGCGCCCTAATGGCCTTTATCGACATTCGCCAGAAGCTGATGTAGCGTGGAGTCGAGGCAACGGTTTTGCGGCGCTTGGTCTTGCGCTTGCACTGACCGATTTTCCTAAAGAGCTTCCCACTCGGGATATCATCCTCGGATTTTTAGCTGACCAGCTAAATGCACTGCTTCCTTACCAAGATCCAGACGGGATGTGGCATGAGGTAATCGATTATCCCGGATCATTCGCAGAAATTACTTCTACGGCTATGATTGGAACAGCTATTAAGCGCGGACTAGATCAAGGTTGGTTATCTGAAGAAATCTTTCGTCCCGCGCTCCAAAAAGCTTGGCATGCCGTAAAAGTTCGAACTAGCTTTGAGGGAGTTTTTGTCAATGCATGCACATCAACTGGGAAAATGGCATCTCTTGACGCTTACCTTGACCGACTGGCAATATTTGATACAGATGATCGGGCGGGTGGTATGGTAATGAATTTTTCGATTGAAATGGCAGACTTGTAACGAGAAATTCATTAGCACTTGCTTTGGATAGTTAACAGCAGTAGAGAGGGGAAGTTTGGAACATGAAAACATTGACTCGAAGACAGATACTCAGATCAGCCACACTTATAGCTCCAGCACTCGCTGCTGGCTCCAACCTCTTCGCACAAAATCAGTTTACCCTTGATGGTGTGATGCATCCCTACAGACAAGAATGGTTGCCAGATGGCGTACGTTCACGGTTCGTGAATAATGTAAATGGTCTGCGCGTGCATGTTTTAGAAGCAGGATTTGAGACTCCCAACCGGCCGGCATTGTTACTTCTGCATGGTTTCCCAGAACTGGCCTATAGCTGGCGGAACGTTATGAAACCTTTGGCAGATGCCGGCTACCATGTTTTTGCCCCTGATGTCAGAGGTTATGGCAGAACTACGGGCTGGGACAGTAATTATGATGGGGATCTAACTCCCTTTCGCTCATTAAATAAGGTCAGGGATGCTCTTGGACTAGTTTATGCATTTGGATACGACTCAGTGGCTGCGGTAATTGGTCATGATGCTGGCTCACCTCTAGCTGGATGGTGTGCTGTTACCAGACCCGATATTTTTAAATCTGTCGTGATGATGAGCGCACCTTTCAGCGGAACGCCATCAATACCAAAAAACTTTGCTGATTCAAAAAATTCAGGCAGCACAGAAATTTCTCCAACCATTTACGATGACTTGGCTGCCCTGACTCGCCCCCGCAAGCATTATCAACGTTATTATCAAACCCGCCAAGCAAATAATGACATGTGGCACGCTAAACAAGGACTTAGTAATTTTATTAGGGCCTATTATCACTATAAAAGTGCAGATTGGACTGACAACAAGCCTTATAGACTCGCTGGTCGAACTGCAGCGGAGTGGGCGAAAATGCCAACTTATTACATAATGGATCTTAATATGAACATGGCTGAAACTGTTGAACTTCATAGGCCGTCTGACAGAGAAGTATCTCAAAATACATGGCTGCCAGACGCTGCCCTAGAAGTGTATACCGAAGAGTATGGTCGGACAGGTTTTCAAGGCGGACTCAACGGATATCGCATGGGATCAAGTGGAATAGGAAGAGCCGAGCAGCAGCTATACGCGGGTAAAACGATAGATCAACCGTCAATGTTTATAAGCGGTGCTAGCGATTGGGGCACCTATCAGAGTCCTGGTAACTTCGAGCGCATGCAAGAGAGCGCTTGCACAGATATGCGCGAGGTGCATCTGGTTCAAGGAGCAGGTCACTGGGTCCAGCAGGAGCAGGCAGAAGAAACCTCTCGACTGTTACTTAATTTCTTAGAAAATCTCTCCTGATCTTCAATAAGAACTAGCTGAGTTGAATGTATAAAGAAACTTAGTGAGGAATTACTCACCAATAGACAGATGCTCGAGGAGTAATCGCTCTTGATAATTTTCTGGAATATTGTTTAATGCCTCGACTCTCTCAACTCCCTTCAAGTGTTTATCAAACCAGATCGTCGCAAAGTGGTCCATAATATTATTCATCTCTACATTATCCCAATTATCATCACGATAATGCGTCGCGGGCTCAGCGTTTTCTTCGTTATCTAGCTCCATAGGCAACGAAATCGGAGCGCCAGCGTTATGTCCCGCTCCCAAGTAAGTCAAAAGATAACGTTCGCTATTTATCGCACCCTCATAAATTTTCTTTGTTCCATTATCGTATCCGGCTACTGTATCCTGGTCCCCGGCAATATAAAAACTTGGAACAGTTATCCCTGCTAGATCGGTCTCAGTCCAAAAACCAGCGTTCATTCCCCAGGGAGCAACTAGGAGACCAGCTTTGATTCGGACATCAAGTCTGTCCCTAAAATTTGGACTGTTAGTCGAGTGAGTTTCCAGCAACCCGTTAGGTGGAGAGATAAAACCATTGACGCTTTGCTCGCTGAACCCGCCACCAAGATTGTTAACTAGCCCATAACCGCCCATCGAATAGCCAATTATTCCTGTATTTTCGGAGTCTACTAAGGAATAAAAAGGACTCTCTATATCTTCGGACAATGCGGCCATAGAATTCAGCACAGTCCTTTGATCTATCGGTCGATTATAAAGGGTTGATGCGATCGATTGCTGGTCTTCATAGGTGCTTTCTTTGTGATCAATTGATGCAACGACATAACCCTTACTTGCGAGGTTTTCTCCTGCATGACTTAGTAGATAACGATTACCAGGGTAACCATGTGAAATAATTATTAACGGATAGGGTCCCGACTCTACGAGGGCCTCAGCGTTGCGTGCGGCTCGCCCTTGAAGGGTAGCTGTAATTTGTGGATTACGAGTAATGGCTTCGTATGTTCCTCCGGGTTCTCCGCCAGCAAGATCAGCCGGATACCAAACTTCTACTGTTAACCTTCGCTCGTAAAACGCTGTTTCTCCGCCACGTGGTGTACTAAGCACGTCTACCGCATCTGACGAGCTCACTTCAATTGTGCGAACTCCAATGTCTAGCGCACCAAACTGCGCGAATTCAGGTGCTAAGGGATTTATAAAGTCAACCTGATTTTGCTGAGCAAAAGTCATCGATACTGTACAAATTGCTGCCGTAAATAACCAAAGCTTGAACATATACGTTTACTGTTGGCCTAACAAATCATAATCATGAAAAGGGACAAATTACGCTGTATTTTTACTGACGTTGAGTTCCGTCTGATAAGCATCATACTCTGGATCTTGGTTTGGTTCGCCGAATCCAACCAGATCATTCAAAATCAAATATAAACAAGGCACCAGAAATAGAGTAATAGCAGTGGCAAAGAGCACTCCGTAAGCCAGAGAAATTGCCATTGGAATGATGAAGAACGTTGCCGGGCTTGCCGTTACCATTAAAGGAACCAGTCCGATGAATGTCGTAACTGAAGTCAAAATAATCGGCCTAAATCTGACAGCCCCCGCATTGGAAACCGCGTCGAGCATACTCTGTCCTTCTTCTCTTAATCTGTTGATGGTGATCACAAGAACTAGACTCGCATTCACTACTACGCCGCTTAATGCAATTATTCCAAGAATTGAGAAAAACACCAGAGCAGTGTCCATTAAGAAATGTCCAAATATCGCTCCAATTGCACCGAAAGGAATCACGCTCATGATTACCAAGGGTTGCAAGTACGATTTCAGGGGGATAGCAAGTAACGCGAACATGATTAACATCGCTATAGGATAGGTAGTGTACAAACCTTCAAGCGACTCTGCCTGCCTCTCACCTTCACCACCGACTGCCAAAGTTACATCCAGCTCTCTGTCCCACTGCTGCCGATACTTTGTAATTAACTCTCTCCTAATTTCTTCCGGTTTGACAACCGATCTATCAACATCACCTCTGACGGAAATTATGCGGCGTCCGTTTTGCCGATTAATACTAGAGTAAGTATTACCTAAAGAATAATCAGCGATACTTAGAAAGGGAACCTCTGCACCGCTGGGAGTTCTAATGAGGAGCTCTTCAAGGTTCCCCAGTGATTGTCTCTCTGGTTCTGGGTACCGGACCATTACCCGAATGTCGTCGCTACCCCTTTGGATTCTCTGCGCTTCCGCCCCGTAAAACGCTTGCCGTACCTGAGTCGCAACATCGTTCAACGTCAGGCCAAGGGTCTTACCCCTCTCTAAAATCTGTATTTGGACTTCTTGCTTTCCCGCTCTAAAACTATCTGAAACATCGAATACACCAGGATAAAGCATCAGCTCCTCTCGAAGCTGGGTGGAAGCAATTTTAAGCTTTTCCTCATCTCTGCCCTCAAGCCTAAAGTTGATTGCGTCCCCAGCTGAAAAGGCATCGGATACGAACGTTAACTCGAGAGCGTCAGGGATAGTCCCTACCTTTTCTCGCCATCGGTCTCGAATTTCCGCAGCACTTATCCCTCCCCTTTCGAAGAACGGAGCCAGGTACAACATCACTTCTGCGACCTCGCTACTGCCAGCACTCCTTTGTCCTCCGCCCGGTCCTCCCTTAGGTGCACTTCCGCCAACGATAGTAAGCACGTTCTCAATAACGTTCTCAGCAACAATGGAAGAATCACCGGACACCTTGAGCCCATCAAGTTCAGCATCAAGCTCTGCAGCCAACTCGAGTGCTTTTGATTCAATAACTGCGACAGCTTCCTGAGTAAGAGAAGCTGGCACTCCGGCAGGCATGGTAATAGTGCTCCAAATTCTATCTCCCTCAATTGAGGGCATGAACTGAAATACAACTCGTCCACTCCATAATAAGGCGAGTACTATAACGATAACTCCTGTCGCAGTTGACCAAGCCGCATACCGATATTTCAGCACTACTTTAAGCGCACGCTTATAGCCTAGCTCGGCGAAATTTTCTAGCGCACTCGCTATTCGGCCTTGAAAACTTTGCCAAGCTGTAACTAAGCGAGACCCGTCCATAAGGTAGCCCTTAGTTTTGCGGTGAGCAATGTGGCCAGGAAGAATGAGCTGAGACTCTATCAAGCTAGCAATCAGACAAAATACAACAGTACCGCCAATGAGTTTGGAAAAAGAAGAAAATTGCGTATCGTCAACGAGGAGAGGAAGAAAGGCAGCAATCGTAGTCAACACACCAAATATCACCGGTATTGAAACTTCGACGGTCCCCTCTATTGCTGCCGCACTCTTACTGAGCCCCTTTTGCTCATAAGCATGGACTCGCTCTCCAACAACAATTGCATCGTCTACCACTATTCCCAAAACTAGTATAAAACCCATTACCGTTAGTGAGCTAATTGTCAGACCCATAGGTGGAAACGCAATCAAAGCGCCTAGAATGGCTATGGGGATTCCCGCTGCGACCCAGATCGCTATTTTGAAGCGTAAGAACATAGCAAGAATTACGAGGACAAAAACAAGACCGGTGTAAGCGTTCTTAGCTACTGTATCTATTCGTGTTTTTGTACTCTCCGAAGAGTCAGAAACAACTTCAAGTTCCATGCCAGCTGGAAGATTAAAGTTAGCAGAGGCCATGAATTCTCTGACCTGAGCGGCTGAGGTTATGATATCTTCGTCACCGACCCGCATTACGTCTATTATTGCTGCATTCACTCCATTGAGACGTGCATCAAGGTATCCCTCCTCGAAATCATCTTTAACTGTAGCTATATCTCCTAAACGAAGCTGGGTTCCATCAGGATACGAGGCAACAACCACATCTGAATATTCTGAACCTTGATACACCTGACCCTTTGTTCTTAACAAAATTTCACCAGATGTAGTACGAATTGTTCCACCTGGTAAATCCAAGGAGGCGCGGGCAATTGCACGCGAGATCTGATCTAGCGTTAAGCCATACTGACGGAGAGTAAATTCGGAGACTTCTATAGAAATCTCTATAGGCCTAATAAACTCAATATTTACCTGCGACACCTCTGGTAAGTCGAGCAAATCGTCTCGAATATCTTCCGCCACAACCTTTATGTTTTTATCATTTGTCGCAGACGAAAGTGCCATGGTCATAACATTACCGATACTGCTGAATGCTCTTATTATGGGTTTCTCGGTCTCCAAAGGAAAGGTAGTGATGGCGTCTACGTTACCCTTAACGTCATTAAGTAATCGGTTTAGGTCTGCACCTTGAGCTAGTTGAACAGTAGCGTCGCACCCTCCCTCGCGGGCGGTGGTGGTTAATCTATCAATATTTTCTGTAGTCTCTAGAGCTTCTTCTAAACGCAAGCAGACGCCAGTTTCAGACTCCTCCGGGGTGGCTCCAAGATAAGGGACGCTAACTTGAATAACTCCCACTTCGATATCTGGAAATTCTTCCTGATTTAAATTCAGGTAGGCAACAAAACCTCCAACGAGGAAGATCCACATTAAAAGATTGCTAGCTACTGGATTGTGTACGAACCAAGTTATAGGTGTTCTCACAATCTGTCCTCTCGTTTGTGTTCTTATTAAAGTAGTTTCAGATTACTTCTATAACGGGCTGAACTGCCATTCCATCGACGACTGCTTGAATGGGAGAAATACAGATACGCTCCCCTGGCAGGAGACCCCCGCTGATAAGCACTCTCTCCTCTTCCAGTCGAAAAATATCAACCTCCCGAAAGAACATCTTATTTTCCGCATCAACAACCAAAACCTGGTTATTATTTCGGATGACAGAGCGCGGTAGTGCTATCACATCATCAACAATTCTGCCCTGGATGTCGGCGTTCACATACAATCCAATAGGAAGGGGAATGGAATCGCGTGATGTTGAATCTATCATTGGCTGTTGGACCCGAATGATAGTTTGAACAGTGTTGCTGTTGGGGTCTATGGATGCCTCAATGCGCACCAATTTCCCCTGCCAATTGTGCTCTACGCCGCCGTACATGCCGTTCAACGTCACGAGTGGAGCATCTACATCAGTAAGTTCTCCCCTCAACCCTAATGGGATATCCAAGAATCCCAACTGCCGGATGGCCAAGGGTACCCGAACTTCAACTTCGTCAGCGCCATAGAGAACAGCCACGCTTTGCGCCCGATTGACGTACTGTCCAAGTTCCACCTCGCGAGAGTTTATTATAGCGTCAAAGGGCGCCTTGATTTCCGCCCTTGCTAGATCGAGCTCGGCTTGCTCAAGGTTTGCCATCGCATCGGACAACCGGGCTGAGGTTACCTCGGCTAGACGCTGCGCATCCTGAACTTGGGACTCGCTAGCGAGTCTATCAACCGCCAACTCCTTCATCCGGCCGTATTCTCTTCCCGCATGGTCGGCCTCGGCCTTTGCTTGTCTCATCGATGCACTGCTCCTCGCGCGCATCGTCTCAAAATCGCTAGCATCAAGTCGGAGCAAGGGCTCACCTTCCTCCACAAAACCACCCGCTTCCATCTGGGGGCTTATCCATGCTATTGGTCCGGCCACAGCTGCGGAAAGATTTGCCGTCATGGATGGCTGGACCTTTCCTTGAGAACCAACTATTAGCTCGGCCGAGCTCTGCTGAACTTCTATCACCCGGACGGTGACTGGGATTACATCAAGCGCAACTTCCGCTATCTGTCTGGGATTCCGAATGAGGGAGTAGGCTACAGAGGCACACGCTCCAAGTATTATGACGGGTAGGAGTAAACGCTTCATACCGATTCTATGCCCCTTGTGAATAAATTCTGTGTACGGTTTTTTTATTGTTTGCCTTACTATGGCAAATGTAGATTTAATTATTAAGAATGTATAACGTTGACGCTAGCCGAATAGTTCACTGAATATTTAAGAAAATTTGCGCCAAAAATACTGCTGAAACCCACTATATTTGCGTATTAGCCATAGTCAACAAGCAGTTCGGTAGATTGAGCGATTTTACAGCTGAAACGAGACTAAAATCCGCCAAAGAGATCAATTCCTAATACCCCTTCATAGCGCTCATCAGTTATGGCTTCAGGCATCAATTGACGATTCAGGAGGTCATTTACATCTTTTTCGATAAGAACGACAGCTTGAGCCTGAACCTGGGGATCATTAGATAACTGCATGACTGAACCCCAAAGACTGAGCAACCGAGAGTCTATAACTCGCCCATTATTCTCTTTTGCCCACTCCCCACTGATCAGACGACCAAGGTCAGTGAGCTGCTTGTCCAGTTCAAGTCTATTCTCAGGTTCGGCCATCTCCAACACTATCGTTTGTAACTCTAGCCAGCCAACAGGCGCAATCAATGTCCCCTCGTAGAAGCTCACCACCCAACCTAAATAATCAATCTTAGATTGCACAAGTTGATTATCCTTATCTTTTTCGTAGTTTGCTTCGAAATATTCCCGCCCTGGTAGCGTCTCTGGCCAGAAAATCGTGTTAGTGACAGAACACTTCAGAAGCGAAATTAACCACAAAAAAAGTAGTACATTCCTCAAAATCTGATTTCTTGATTTAATGAGTTTAAAGCGGTGATTTAACTCAAGAATCAAATTACACCTGAGCCCTTAAAGAAAAACCAACAAATTTAGTTTTCTGCAAGCGTGTCTCGGACAGAACTTTGAAGTCGCTCGGAAGTCATCCCCCACCGAGCTCCCTCCGCAATTGAATCATCCAAAGTGCCTCCATCTTCGAACACGGATAAGGAGATTAGGGCACCCACCCGATTGCCTGTTGCACAGTGAACAATAACGCCTTCTTCACCAAACTGTTCAAGCAGAGATTCGAGGGTCTGTGAGTTTTCAGTATTGATCCCGCCCTCTCCCACAGAGACTGGAATGCTGTGATAACTCATCCCCAATGATTCCACGGTCGCCTTCTCATCAAATCCTGTATCCTCTCCGGGAGTTCTTAAATTGATCACGTGTTTAATGCCTTGCTCAGCCATGACCTCAAACTGCTCGGCGGTCGGCTGCCCTGTTGCTAACACATCAGATTCTGGCGCCCTAAAATTGTTTATACCCGTCGCGCTGATTGCCTGAATATTTAGCGGAGATTCAGCTGCATTAGCTGAACAAACATATACGGCAGACAGAAGCAAAATTCGGAAAAATATACTCATCACTTGTCCTCTCTATTCATGAAGGTCGGCATAGCTTATGACGTTTTGAGCGTTCTGTTCTAGTCCTAAATTGTTACTTATTGCAAACCCGCTGAGGTTCATACTCTTTTCTAGCGGATATTTAAGTCGGAGACCGATAATTGTAGACATTTGTAAAAATAATGCCGTACATAAATAATCCAATCGATATAGATATCGCAGGGATCAGCGCATTCAATATTCCTAGGGAGTCAATAAGGCTGCCCAGTATTAATGCACCGATGGGAGCACTCCCAAGTAGCCCAAGGCTATAGACAGACATAATTCTTGCTCTGAATTCGGCAGTAGCCGATTCCTGCACGATGGTCCTTGCAAGTGTCATTGTTACGCCCATGTTCAACCCCCAACCAACGCACGCGAGCGCAAAAATCCAGAACACAGGTTCGAACCAGATCAGCCCCAAAATTACCATTCGCGATAGCTGCATAATCAAAAAAATACGACCCGGTCTGACCAGTGGCATTACTCGAATCATTAAGAGATTGGAAATCGTTGCGCCCGCATAAAAAATAACCATGAGAAAAGATAGCAGGAACGCATTTCCACCATAAATTTCCTTCACTATAAAGGGAAATACTGTCATAAACGCGCCCGCATTAAAGACGCTAGATGTGAAATTGATGATTAGCGTTTGCATTATGTCCCGCTGTTTATAGATTTCTCTAAAACCGTCAGCTAAATTTTTGAACGGTGATTCTGTTTTTTGAATTACTGGCGGTTGAGGATGGAGGCGCCGGACAGCAAAAGCTCCGAGACCAACGCATGTTGCTTGAAAAGCTAGGGCCGGCGAGAGACCAAACTTATCAATAGTGCCTGCTATACCTAGTCCGAAAATTTGTACCAAAAACCCAACAGCAGTAGCCGCTGATACAGCTTTTTGTACGGAAGAGCTAGCTATACGATTTAAAATTGTCTGCTGAGCAGGACTTGAGTAAGAAACACAAAAACTCATACCCAAAGCCCACAGCAGAACCGCTTGAATGCTAAGCTGCTGCAATTGGACCACTGTAATTAAAAACAGCGGTAAAACAGGAGCAAAAAGGTACACTCGAATTAACAATGTTCTTGGATCCGTGTCGTCTGCTCGCACCCCTCCCAAGAGCATGACAAAGATACCAGGTATTCCAGCTGCAGCTTGAATTAATCCGACCTGGCTCGCAGGAACCTCTAATATGCCAATTAATGTCCAACTCAGCAGAAGTTGCTGCATAGCGAATGCAATTCCCGAAAAAGCTGTCGATCCCAAATACAGCTTGAATTCAGAATTTTGCCATATAGCTTGCTGTGAATTCACGGGAATATAATCTGTTTTTATCGTAGCTCTTGTGCAAATAAATATCTTATCTGCACGTCTCTAACGCGGGTAGCTTTCCCATCAACATAGGCGGGTCTAAATCGAACTTCTCGGATCGCCCGAGACGCTTCCCGAGCCACTCTTTCATCTTTCGGCACAGATCGCACTGCATCAACAGAAGAGACCCTGCCTCTCGTGTTTATATTAAATTTCAAATCTACTAAATTTTGTGGAAGACCAATCTGCAATAAGGGGTCATCACTCATTGGCTTTAACACGGCTCTTGCATTCTCGTGCCAGGCATTAAATATGCCGAGATGAAGTTCTTCATCAGAAATTCCCTCGACTCCTGTTAACATAATTCTCTGGTAGTCTAGAAGTTCACTAAAATTATTAAAAAACCGAGGTAAAGGCAGTGGTGTGGGAACGCCAAAAAACTCGTCAATCTCGGTTTGGGCAACTCCTGCTTCCAAAAGCATATCTTGAGCAGAATTATACTGTCGACGCCCTGACCCACGACCCATCAATAAATTATAATCTCCTCTATAGATTTCCGCGATCGCCTGCACTTCGATATCACTTTCTAACTCTGCAATTTTACGAATTCGATTAATTAAATCGCGCGCTTGACGCAGGTATCCCTCACCGAGAACAAAATTTCGGTCTTGGATATTCCATGCACCAATTGGGCTTAACCGCGTCCCGCTTAGTCGACCATCTGTTTGCAATCTCATCGTTCCATCTGACCTAATCAAATCAGTAATAAAGACATTTGCAAACCCACCCTTTGTATTCAAAAGTTGGACCATTATTCCTAAATTATAGGCCCGCTTGTAATACCAAGGGTAAAGTTGTGGGCTATTTTCCCCATAGACATCCTCCGCTAGCCGTTCCATATCGGCATATAAATTTCTTGCATCCAAAAAATTATTCGACTGATTTCTTTCTGCATCGAGGTAAAACCCGGCGAGCTTCCATTGCGCCTGGTTCTCCATTGCCAAAAGCGTTTCCTCAGACCTCTGATCGTAATTTGCAGCCATTAAAAAACGGATATGGTCGAGAATATCGGACGTTGCTTCCCAATTACCCAAGGCTTGCTGAACTTGAATCATCCCTCGCAGGACTGGCAACAAATCAAGGCTCTCAAATCCCAGATTTGCGCGCATGACTGCTAACTGTTTTTCTTGAAGCTCAGCTACTTGATCTATCCGCCCAAACTCAATCAAACGAGATATCAACCCTTCAAGAGGTTCTACCAACCGTTGATCCATTGGCCCGTAAGCAGACTCGAGATTCATTATCTGAAGCTCATAGCTTTCTATATCACTTAGACCTGAATTAGATACAGAGTCGAGTCGGTCTTGGGGAAAACCCACATAAGGTAAAAGTATGGTTACTAAAAAAATTGAAAGAAGCCGTAAAATCATAGCGATCGCAGAGATACAATCTCCTTCATTTGATTGCGATCACAATAACTTGATCTTTTGTGATTGTCGATACAAACTCCAATTTTAGTAGTCGACTATTATCTCTGCCTTCCGAAGACTAGGGTTATGAATACAATCAAAACACTCATTATCGTTGCCTTGATCGGATCAATCCAAATTGTGCAAGCACAGGATGACAACCCAGATCTCTACGATATTGCAGGAGAGTTCGCATTTGTTCGAATTCAATATGATAGCTACTATGACGGCGGCTGGTATGGAGGGCCTTGGGCCACCGACTTCCCCGCTTCCGATGAAAATTTCTTAAGGGGAGTTGCCAGACTGACCAACGTCAGAGTTATGAGCAAACCAGTTGTGCTTCGCTTTGATTCTGATGAGATATTCAACTATCCGTTCCTGTATGCTCTTGAAATGGGACGTAACGGAGGCTTGGCCTTGTCTCCCAAGGAGCTCGAAAATCTGAGGGAGTATTTGCTACGAGGCGGTTTTCTCCTGATCGACGACTTCTGGGGAGTTAGGCAGTGGGATGCGTTTTATGCAGACTTCTCTCGTATATTTCCGGATCGTGAGCTCATCGAGCTAAATGCAGATCATGAAATTTTTCACACTTTCTATGATATTGATGGACCTCAGATGATCCCAGGCAGGGGTGGCAGGCAGGGCTTTGGGCAAGCTGGTATTAATAACGCAACAAATCACGCTATCCTCGACGACGACGGCAGAGTAATGGTCCTGGTCAATTGGAATTCAGACATGGGTGACGGCTGGGAACATACCTACGATCAGTGGTATCCAACGGAGTACGCAAACTCAGCATATCGACTCGGAATAAATTATTTAATCTACTCACTCACGCACTGAGAAACTCGCCACCAATAATAAGACTCTTGTCAAATAGACATTAGCTTCCTGCTTCTGCCTCCGCATCCATCTCTTGACGCCTGTATCCTCCAAGGATTCCCTGTAAACCGTAATTACCTTCATGACAGGCATACTCATAAAGTTTGGTGTCAGTGGAGTTAAAAGAGATCTCCCCACCCCAACTCTCAGTGTAGAAAACTGGGTCAATCACCTCAAACTCATAAAAGATTTGTTGATCAGAGTATCGTGTAAATTTCTCGATGATCCGACCTTGATCTGATAAAGATGCCATCATTCGGGCCTTCTGTTGTGGATGGAGATTGACGGTTTCCACAACAAGAGTGTCTCCATCCCACCAACCAATCGAATCACCCATCCATTGTTCAATCGCTTTAGGACGATGATCACCATTGATCGGGATAACGCGCGCATCGTGCACCATTTCCACAAGAATCATCACATAATCTTCGGTTTGGACTATTTGGTACATATTGTTGTAGAGAACACTATTCATAGGCGGTCCAGAGGTACTTCCAAAACCAATTAGACAGCGCTCTGCTAGGGGAGCACCCTCAGGACCGCCGTATCCAGAAAATTTCTCGTAGGCTGCCCTCCTCTGTTGATTACCCTGCTCGGAATAGGGAATTCTGCCGTCATCGGGGAAAGTAATCCAAGAGCTTCTATACTCACCTCGAACGTTTCCAAACTGAGTCCCCGGATCGACCCAGAAAGCATTATATCCTCTGCCTCTTGCCAAATCAGTGCCATCGGGGAGCTGGCCCTGCACCTGATTGTCATCTGTAGCCTGACGAACGTTCTGATGATTGTTATTAGTTAATTTTGCTACTTCATCAAAAGGAATTGTCAGACCGAAATCTGCTAGCTCACGAGATCGCTGCATGGTAGTTATTGATGCATTTGTCCAATAACCTTGTAAATCAGGCTTACCAGATTCGGTTCTAGGCGGTTCATAGCCCTGCGACAAAACCGATTGGCCTGCAAGCCAAAAACTAACGAATATTATTAGTCGATTAAATTGCATATTTGCCTCCAGTGCTAGTGACTTCGAGAACGAAAGGGTACGGCCAAACCAACATCAAGTCTAGCACGATTATCTCTATCACATGGGTTCTTCGAAAAATTCCGACACCTAATTATTTTGTTCGTATAGGACATTAACCGGTGAGGGACCAAATGATATCCACGTCGATTGCAGTGAGGTTTGACTTGCGTCGCCTAACGTCCAATCACAAATTCCGCCTGAGAAAATAGCTTCTAGCTCCCGATATTGATCGGGTGTAAACCCAACTCCATAATCAGACGGGCTAAGCGGTCGTAGCTGACAGGTCACAATATCATTAGATAATGGAGCTCCAGCCACGTGTCGGGGGGTTAAATACGCTGGATATAGGTTATTGCAGCGAGAATCACCTCTGAATGTCTGAAGCTCCTCAATCTTAATGAAGGCTCCATCACTTTCATGCCAACAGGCGTCGTTTAAAGTTAACGGTCGATTGTCGACAACTTTCTCCTCTAAGGTCAAATCTCTTTGGTCTGATTTTATCTCCAGAAGCCACTCGTCCATCGCCTCGAATAACCCACGCAAACTATTATCACTTTCTTCTAACCCCCAGCCGCCACCTATCTGCATAACTTGGTTATCTGCATGGCCATTTGCCTTGATTAACCGTTCCCTAGTTGAGAATTGATGAATTAGCATATGAATATTTCCCTGCGTATCATGATCCATATAATTCCTGTAATCGATAATAGCTGTAGAAGCTAAACCTCCTCCTCCACTTAAAATTCTTCCTGACTCTATCGCGCGCTTTGCGGCCTGAGCGTCAGACTTATGTCGGGCAGCAATGTGGTTCATATCACGATCAAACCCACCGATATCTCGATTCAAATCAATAAACTGCCGAGGGCTAATTAAGTGCTGATTTAAGGCGCGAAGGCCATACTGCACCCCAACATTATCAAGTGGTCGCTGAGACTGGAGTCCATCAGGGACTCTGTTGTAGACGTTGACGGCATGATCATAAACAGTGGGTCTCAATCCATGATTGTTTGAGAGACTGTAGCGTTGCTTTTCTAAATCTATGTTCCCAACTTCTCCACCCTGTTCTTCCAACGATTCTGATGGATCATATAAAGGATCTAGCCGAGCTGCTCCTCTGGATAGATTCGGAATCGATTCCCAAGCTCCGAAACCAGAAACTATTCTTTGTTGCTCCTTACTAAATCGTTCAGGATCCACCTCAGTAAAGTAGTGGTGCAGAAGTCGAGCATCAGCTACTGAAAAGTTTGTAGCCGAAGTAACATCCGGGAAGCTTGCACCAACTATTATTCCATCAAAAACACCCGGGTAGTTATCTGCTGTTTGTTGGGACTGATAAGAACCCCCTGAAGTACCCGTAGCAACAGTATAGCTTGGAACTCCGTAGTGTTCGATAAAGCGCTCTTTCACCATAATGTGAGTCTCAGAGGCCAGCAAGTCATTGCAATTTTGACCGAAGACATTCAGAGAGGAAGACACAACTGCAAATCCAAGCTCAAATAGCTCTCGTCTCATAACTCCACCCGTTCTATTTCCTTGTCTAAACCAACCTCTGCGGCAACCACCTCCATGTGTATAGACTAACTTTCGATTCCAGTGGTCACTTTTAGTCCATGGATCCAGCTGCTCGTTCACTTCATCGTGGAGCATAGCAATTTCGTAAATTGCTCGATTTACTACACCTGTCTCAACCCTAACAACGAAGGGTTTAAAACCTACATCGCGTATTGAAATATAACCAAGGTCACTCGGTGGATTAATTTCATAAGTTGGCTGCCAGTTCTTGTAGGTGTCATCGGTATATGACCAATAGACATATTCTACTTGAGTTTCCACACTACAGTGTTCATCCATCGATTTTGGAAGCGCACCTCCCGACACTTTGTCAAACAAATCAGTTTCACATAAAAAAGGTTTCTCATGAGGCCCAGATATAATGGGGCCGCTGATCGGATAATTAGTTAACGTTAAAGCCTTGGTGTAGTTTTTCTCTGAAGAAAACACTAGGAGCTCGCTTTGTCCTACAGGTAAACCTTCTAACAGGGCTTGCGTAGAGGTCGGCGTAACGGAACGAAATAGCGAGCTGACATCTCGCCCGTTTATACTATAATTTAAGAGTTTAATATCTAGTGCAGGCTTTACGCGAACCTCAAGCAATACATTACCACCGGTTACCAACCATGGTTTCGTTGAGAGGGTCTCGATCTCAATATTATCATGAGCATCAGGAACAACAGAACCCGACGTAGTGATTTGCTCATCAGTCGAGCAGTAAGTTAAAAACACTATCGATACCAGAAGGTAACAGAACTTTAAAACCTGCATGACAAAACCTTCTAAATTCTGAGTTGTCGGAGCAACTCTATATGTTGGCCTTACATAAAACTCTGGCTGACCAATTTCATAGCAAGTATTTTTGACGATTGTTTTTAGTTTATTCTTAATCCGATGGTAGAATATCATCTTGTGAAGCATATTCACTTAAAAATTTAGTCTTTTTGCTTGGATTTGAATATGAATGCGAAGGATCAAATAGAGCTCGTGGATGCAACCCAATCTAGCAACGTCACAATAGATAACAAATGTGGCAAGTGCACAAAGTCAATTTGTTGCAATTCAATCAACCAAAAAATCCCCACCCCTAAATCGAAGGAAGACTTCGACCACTTGCTTTGGCAAGTATCTCATGAAAACATCAATGTGTTTAAAGACGCAGACGGCTGGTTTTTACACATCTTCACAAATTGCAGTCACTTGCTACCTGGCGGTGTTTGCAGCATCTATGAAAACAGACCCTGGGTTTGCAGAGAATACACCAACGATTTCTGTGAATTCGATGAATCAATCAAGGATGCCAGTGAACTCTGGTTTTCAAGTCATAAGAAGCTAGAAAAGTATTGCCGCAAAAGATTCAAAAAGTGGAAGAAAAGATTTGAAATTTACAAGTAGATTAAGCCAAAGCATAACGATTTATGGGTGCCTTGCAGCTATTGGCCTCTTTTGTTCGCTGCTAATAGCTCAAGAAATCAGCCTTGAGAATAGGATTGACTTAATAAAGACCACACTCAGCACGCTCGATACCTCAGCCGCAGAGTGCATCGATCAGTTAAATTCCAGATCCAAAAACGAGAGTAAATGTGTCGATTTTATGGCCCACATTGACGGTCAGACCACGACGGATTTGATCTCTAATTGCAACGTAGCAAGAAGTTGGCGTGAAGATTATGCGGAAAACTCGGTCTCCTCAAATGAAAGTGCCGAGACTAACCTGCAACGCATGAGGGACGTCGAATTTTTCTGTGGTGAGAATTTTTTACAGAAGCGAACAACTTATGTTTCTGCCGCTTTCGAATTGCTCACAGACAAGCAAAGTCAAGCATTTTCGAATTTGTCCATCAGCCGACGTATTTCTGAACTACAATTTATCAATGTCCAGGACAAGGAACGCAGATCCCTTCAAGAATCCATGCTGCTACAAAATCAGAGACAACAATCTGAAAATGATAACCGAAGAAATGAACTCCAAAGAGAATTAATTCGCCAGCAAATTAACTCTGTGCCCTATCCACAAAACTAACCATTAATGCAAGACCATAAAATCATTATTGGGCAGTGATGCTGCAGCAGGAAAACTATAATCGTTTATCATTATATTTTCAGTAAAACTATACTCCGCATTACTTCCATCCTTGTTTAACAATCTCAGATTGAGACGACCTCCACGTGAGTGACTTATTGCCTCACCCCAAACTATAAGTTGCTCTCCGATGTGATTAATTGCTAATGCTGGATTTTTCTGACGCGTTTCAGAGAAAGGTTCTCCGACAGCAGAGACGGGATTTTGAGACATTAATTCCATTCTCATAATTCGGTTTTGTGTCTCAAAAACTAACCACCGCTGCTCTCCCATTCTCTCAATATCATTAGTACTTAAAGGACAAAATGAGGCTTCCCACTCTTGTAACTCACTCATCTCCCCATAAAAAGCGCCAGTTATTCCTTGATTTATATTTTTTAGTGTCAATACCTGCATGTGCCTTCCGACCCCATCAATTGCCGAACGGTAGCCTATAACTAAATCTGAAGACCCTGCATAATCGGCCGCTAGAGAGCAACAAGCGCAAGCACCCAAGTCAGGATTACTTACCATAACCTCATCACTAAACGTCTTTCCATAATCATCTGAAAACCGAGCAAACATTGTTCGCTGATGTTCTTCTGTCAGTTTTCCTGCACCCCAAACCAAAGCAACACTCGATCCGATAGATGCAATATCACCCCCAGCATCAATTCCCTCCTGAAAAACACTTACCATGGATCTCTGAGTTTCAAACATGGTTCGCTCAGGATTTGATCTTGAATAAATCATCTCAGAGGTTCTAGGGTAATACCAAAAGGCATGCACTCTGCCGTCTTCGGTGATGGCCATCGAAGCCCTTGCGATAGAAAAGGTCTGCATTGAAAATGCAGAACTGGAGACTTTAACAGGCAGACTAAATTGTCCCGTTTCGTGATCATAACTGCGATAATAGAGATTCCCTTCACGAGAGGCTGGACGATTAATCCGCTTCTTAAAATAGAGCAGATGGACATTACCGTTGTCGTCTACGGATAATCGAGGTTGGAGCCCTTGATCTGGTGTCGGTTGAATAATTATTTCTGCGAATGCAACATAACTATTCACAAAAAATAAAATCGCAAGAAAAATGGTTCTAAATTTGATTAACACAACTCTGCTCTTCTTGGAGTGGAATATAGTTTCATTTTAAGGCAGACTTCACAGTCTTTGCTAGTGTATAGGTAAAAACAATGAACTTAGATGGAGTTTACCAATTAAGAAGGTTACTTTTCTTGCTTGGCTTTCCTTTACTAGTTGGATGTTCAAACGAGCAATCGGAAGAGCTGGCCGCCTCTGAAGCGGTATACAACACCCAGCTCGACACCCAACAGATAATGAGTTTGGTACTTGAACCTGCTTCGGATATTCTCTGGGATTCGGCCGGTTGGGTAATGGATGCGGCAGGGTATGAGGATCTCTACCCGACCACAGACGAGGGTTGGGATTTCGTCCGAGCTCAAGCCGCAATCGTTGTTGAATCTGGCAACATGCTTGCACTACCAGGAAGGGCTGAAGACAATGACGCATGGATGATTTATTCCGAAGGTTTGAGCGAAGCTGGACTATTAGCTATGAAGGCCGCAGCCGAGCAGAATGAAGAAGATTTTTTTCAAGCGGGCGCCCAACTTTATAGTGTCTGCACGGCCTGTCATCAAGCTTACAATCCAGATATTAATAGTCGATTTGTTGACGGTAGCTCACAATAGGTATCAACGAAAAGGTAACTGAGTCTCATGTTTTTGTTGCGATTATTCTCTTTTCTAATACTAACAACACTGTCAATAGTAGCGACTGCTCATACAATTGAAGGCTCTGATGCTAACTTCGTTCAAGCAATTGATGGGCCTGCAATATTCCCGTTCATCTACTTGGGAGCCAAGCATATGATCACAGGGTATGATCATTTGCTTTTTTTGGTTGGTGTGATTTTCTTCCTCTATCGGCCTAAGCACGTAGTTCAATACGTTACCTTATTTGCAGTTGGGCACAGCATAACTCTATTGGCAGGTGTTCTAGGAAATATTTCTGTGAACGCTTACATAATCGATACCATCATCGGCTTGTCGATCGTTTATAAGGCGTTTGAAAATATCGATGGTTTTAAGCAGCTATTTGGGTTTGAACCAAACACGAAGATCGCGGTTTTCATATTTGGACTTTTTCATGGGCTTGGACTCGCAACTAAACTTCAAGAATTCACAATTTCAGATAATGGACTTGTTACGAATATAATTAGTTTCAACATAGGAGTTGAAATAGGACAAATACTCGCGCTTTCAGCTGTTTTTATCCTACTCAGTATTTGGCGAGCAAATTCCAGTTATTTGAGGCACGCGTTCTTAACGAATACCGCTCTTATGACTGGCGGATTCCTGCTGGCTGGTTATCAGCTGAGTGCCTACTTCATATTACCTCCTGTGTGACTTTTTGGAGAGACTATGGCTAATAATGAGGATTTAACATCAAGTCCGCCCTCTAATAGAAGTATTCTGATTGGACTTGGTGGCGGGATATTATTGGGATCAGTAATCCTCGTAACCACTATTTTACCGGCAGAGTTTGGAGTAGATCCCCTTGGAGTCGGGAATCTTCTGGGTCTTACAGAGCTGTCCCGGGCGGAGAATCCATTTGAAGAACAATTGCTGAATCATCGATCAGACTATGTAGAGTTCGAATTGGGGCCTTTCGAGTCAGTGGAATATAAATACACTATGGACCTGGACGCACCGATGGTCTTCACTTGGTCATCAGACGAAGAGCTCTACTACGACATGCATGCTGAACCAGCAGGTTTAGGTGAAGAGTATGCTGAAAGTTTTGAGCAAGGAACCGGGGTAAGCAGAACTGGATCTTTTCATGCTCCATTCACTGGTATACATGGGTGGTTCTGGGAAAACAGGGGTTTAAGGACCGCAAAGGTTCAACTTTACGCAGCGGGATTTTTTTTAGATTCGACTGTGTTTAGAGATGGCGGTGATTACAGCCGAGTAATCGAACCGGTCATTCAACGTTAAATTTAGAAGATATTTTTTTGTCCATAAAAAAACCTGATCCCCTCTCAAGGATCAGGTTCTTTAAAAGGTAAAATTTATTTACTGCTCGGTAACGTCTGAGCCGTCTCTTGGGGCTCCGGTTCCAGAAGAACCCATGAAAAGCTTTCGTCCATCAGGGAAAGTGATATCTCGCCCATTTGCACGACATGTTGGCTCACAGAGTCGGTCTTTGCTCTGATATCCTGTAACGACAATATCAGTACCTCTTTGCAATGAATTCCGATTTATGCCCCTTCTTAGAAGGGTATTAGGCGTGCCGCCCTCAACCATCCAAGGACCTGGATCTCTGGTCGCCTCTGGGTCGTTATTGTCCAGGTGAATCCATGTGTGAGGATTAATCCACTCTACTCGAGTAATTGGACCGCCTAGGCGAACAGGCAGGTTTGCATCAAACTCTGCAGAGAACGCATGATGAGCGGTAGTAGCTGGTGGCTTGATTGCGACTATACCAACGGCAGTAGCTGCCGCTAACGCCAGAAGTTTAATTTTCATATGTTTTCACCTTTTATATCAGTAAGTTAGATTGCCATATATTTATCTATGCAACCCGAAATATTGACTTAACTCTATTCTACACAAGGGCCAGCTGAATTTCCAAGCGGAAATTGACAAATTTGTACCCTTTTCGACCAAGAGCTAGTTATTTAACTCAAAATTGAGCTCTCCCTCACGGCCCTTTCTGTATCTGCCGTACATCATTTCCTCGACAAATTCTACGCATTTAAATTGCGGTAACTCATAACCTTCCTCAAGTCGACGATACAGAGGAAGTTTAATAGTCCATGGCTCA
Organism: uncultured Pseudohongiella sp.; assembly: GCA_902591495.1. Lineage (GTDB taxonomy): Bacteria > Pseudomonadota > Gammaproteobacteria > Pseudomonadales > Pseudohongiellaceae > UBA9145. The sequence goes on along the minus strand of CACJAW010000007.1, from coordinate 9,969 downwards.
GTGAACGTCTGAGGGTCTTCAATTGTCGCCTGGTACTCGATAACATTCTCCGAAACAAGATTCCACCGCTCGGTAACCTTCATTTCATAGCTGTGGAAGTTACCTGCTCTATCGAACCAAGTCCTCTCGTCTTGGCCTGTTACCTCGACTACCCAGGTATCTCCTTCCCAGTAGCCAAATGACTGACCCATCCATGAATCTACAGGCGCGGGACCGGGATCCTCTAGAAATATATTTCTAACAGCACCAGCGAAAGAATAAGCAATAAAGAAGGCACTTTCACTCTGGAAAATCTGAAAGGGGTGAGGCTGATAATTTGCTCGCGGTACCCCCGGCATATAACACTTAATTTCCGGATCCATCGTCAAATAATTTTCACGATTTTCCTCTCGCCTGGCCAACATCTCGGGTCGATAAGGAATTTCGCCTCCTTCAACCACCCCAAAACTTGCCGGAACTGCCCCGACAGCTCCTAAAGCAACAACTTCTGGCCCTGGGACAGGAACAAAATCACCGGGAACAAGATGGTTGGCCGCCTTGGGTGCAGCTGGCTCAACATTATCATTTGCATTCATGAGGGCTTGCCAGATTCCGTTGAAATCAGGCTTACCACTCGGGGTTCTTGGTATATCGTTATTCATCGCTTCGGCGGCGGAGGCCACTTGAGCTGATTGAGACTCTCCCATTGTAGGATTTTCTGCTGGTGAGCAACCCACTGCAAGCACCGCAATTACTGATAGCAGCCATAGATTCTTCATAGTTCTACCTTTTTTGCTTTAATTAGTATTACTAACTGGTATATCTGAGTAATCGGATATAATCACAAATCCCCCATGGTGTCTAGGATACGAGCCGTTCTAGTATGAAAATTTCGCTCAGAATCTAGTGATGAACGGAATACCGATTTGTATCAAATCTTCGATATAAAAATTTACGAGTTGGTGTTTCAACCCATCGGTAAATTAAGTGGGAAACCAAAATAAGGAAAACTAAAAGCAACAATAAATGCAGAGGAAAAGCGATACTTTGAGGAATAATATTCCACAGCTGAATAATCTCCATCAAAGGCCAATGCAGGCAGTAAAGGACGTAACTTATTCCCCCTGCCCAAAGACAAACCTTATTCGCAAAGCCTGTTGGGTACCAGTGCGCGCGTGATAACGAAAAAACTAACAACGCAACGATAGGTACGCCTGAGAAAAACATGCTGTACTGGTAAGGAATGAAATTTTCTCCTACAACGTTGATCGCAATAAAAGCTAAGACAGTAAATAGCAGAGGCAAAAGATTAAGCTTCTCTTTCGTTGTTATAGGCGGGAGCAGGACAAATGCCTTATATAACAACATACCAAATACAAACTCTAAACCGCGAATCGCGGGATTTGTATATATGGGTACGTTTAAATTCATGACATCATAAACTTCAACATCGGGTAGGAAATATTGAATCAAGAAAAATTGAAATGCATATCCGATAAAAAGTGCCGCAATGATTCTCGGGAAGCTATTAAAGGGTCTTAAAACAAATAGCAATACAGGGAATACGAGATAGAAATATACCTCTAAAACAAGAGACCAAAGCGGGCCGTTAAATACCAATTTGAGTGTTTCAATGCTGCTAAGAGATTGACTAAAGGTTAGATGCTTCAAAGTAGTGCTTAACCAAAACTGAAAGTCCTTCGTTTGTGGTAAATCATAAGAGATTTCAAAAGGCCTTCTTACTTCAGAAAAAAATCGCTCATCCAAAACAGAAAATCCGATTGAAACAAACAGCGCCGAAACAACAACCGCTAGGAAATAAGTGGGGTAAATTCGAATAAAACGATGGATGTAAAAACGTTTTAAGTCTGAGGGTGAACTCAAATTTGGATAACTGTAGGTAATGATGAACCCACTTAAAACAAAAAACCAGGAAAGTGCAGTTGTTCCGAACGCACCGTAGACAACAAAGTCCCCAAATATTATCTCATAGTGAACAAATACCACGAGAAGAGCAGCAAACAGCCTGAACAAATCCAAGATTGGTATGATTTGTTTTTGACTAACCACGGTGATTATGGAGAATCGTAAATTTCACGCAGTAATCTGCCTTCTTATCATCCAGCGATCGATTGCCAATTAGCTACTAGGTACTCGGCAGTTCTCCACGACAAAGCCTGAACAGTTAACGTCGGGTTACGAGCTCCACTTGTACCCATAACAGAGGCTCCCAAAACACCTAAATTCGGCACCTCATGGGAAAATCCCCAACGGTTTACTACATTGGTTTCTTTGTTGTCTCCCATGCGAGTACCCCCGTACGCATGAGTGGAAGCCCCCATAACATTGCCGAGACCTGTTTTTATTATCTCCGTCGCTCCCGCCTCTCGATACCACTTCTCCATCATGTCCTGTGAAAATTGCGCAATTCGTTTTTCGTTTTCTTTATAAGAAGCTGTAATCCGGGTTACCGGAAAGCCTAGTGGGTCCTTAACTTGAGGGTCCAGATCTAGGTAATTAGTTTCATAAGGCAGAGTGGTCTTCTGGATATATGCTGTGTTGGTTTTATCTGCATTTTCCATAATAAATTTTTTCCAGTCTGTACCCCAACTTCGAGTCCGGCCGAACGTGCTCATTTTAGCAGCACCGATTGGTTTTCTATCGGTATGTACCCAGAGGTTTGCGCCCCCGATAAAATTCAATTCAGAATGATCAAAATTGTCATCCGCCCAGTTGTCAATGGCAACCCCCTGTGCGGGTAATCCATACCAATTGTGTAAGTTGTCAGGAAATAGAGCGATCACCGGTGATCCTTGATGATGACTAAGATAGTGCCTACCAACCTGATCATTGTTGTTAGATAACCCATTAGGAAAACTGCTGGACTTTGATAGCTGAAGTAGACGAACATTTTCATACGCATAGCTAGCCATTAAAACAACATCCGCCGGCTGAAAAAATTCTTCACTACCTCTCAGATAATTTACTCCTATCACTTTTCCATCATTATCAGTCACGACCTCAGTTACACGGGCATAGGTCACAACATCAAGATTACCTGTATCCACCGCTTTCGGTATTGTTGTAAATGCAGTGGAACTCTTGGCTTGAACGTGACAACCACCTTTGTTACAAAACCCGTGATATTGGCACGGAGGACGACCATCATAAAGCTCACTTGTTATCGCCGCTGGTCCTTGAAACGGATTCCATTCAAGGCTGTGTGCCGCATCAGTCATTAATTCAGTAAACGGAGAAGTTCGCAAAGGCCGCATGGGGTACTCACTCTGGCGTTCACCTTCAAAAATATTTCCTGCTGAATTAATTTTTCCTTTCACATTTCCTGCTTGACCTGAGATACCCACTGCAAATTCTACTTTTTCATAGTAAGGCTCAAGCTCCTCATAACCAAATGGCCAATCTTCAACTGTTGAGCCTGCTGGAATTCGGTCTTCGCCATATCGTCTCTTAGTTGCACTCACAACCTGAAAATCCCATGGATTAAGTCTCCAACTTTGAGCCCAGTAATGCATGCTCGTGCCACCTACAGCATTCATCATTGGGTGTCCACCCTGAACTGCTTTTTGGCTTGAATCTGCTCGCACGGTCGGCGCCTCGCTCGCCGCCTTCTGAACGGACTGCGGCCAGTTTCTGGTTCCATTTCTAAGTTCATCAGGCGCAAAGTCTCGAGGGTTTAGCCAACCTCCCGCCTCAATACCTACGACTTTTAATCCTGCGTGAGTCAGTGGTAATGCCGCAACGCCACCGGCGGCCCCCATACCAACAATTACCACATCAGTTTTTGCGAGCTTCTTAGGCATCGTCATTCCTCCCTAGCTGACCGAGGAGTTGGTTACTTGCCATCTTTGTATAGGTGTCATGATCGTATGCTGATTGATGGTTTGGCTCTAATTTAGCTCCAGCGGCAACATCTGCTTCAGACGCTCCTAACCGTATCCCTGGATAATTAATCATATCCCAACCAACAAAGTTTTGGTTGCCTCCATAATATGGATCACAAAAAGTGCCATCAATAGTATGGTTCCGCACCATATTGAAAAAATCTTTTCCGCTAGGTGAACAACCTGGCACCTTATTATTTTCTACATCCGAGAGAACTGAAATTTGAAGGTCATTACTCAGCAAATGAAAGGCCTTACCTTTAGTCTTTTTCGCATAACGATCAATAGATTCCAGACTTACCATATATTTTTCTCTCATGCTTTTGTTATGGCTAGCAAGAGATTTATCGATATAGTGCACGGCTCTAGCCTCAAAAGCTCCTGGGCCATACTCATCACTCGGTATAAGGCAGTTGCATATAGCATCCAAGGTTTCTGCCTCCCCAGAAGTGAGCACCTCTAAGGCCTCTCGTGCTGCAATCTCCCGCCGACTTGAGGCACCACCGTCCTGGGCTATGATGTTCTCTGCGCTTGAACCAAACGCAGCTACACCAACCATGCTTGCACCCTTCAGCAGGTTTCTTCTTGAAGAATCAACTGGTTCATGCTCTGAAGGAAGACTGCTCTTACCGTTTTTCTTTTCGCTGGACATAATCGCCTCCAAGGCTCTATTGTTTGAGCCTAGCAAAATAAGTTTTTACTGTATACAAACGCTACGATTAGGTATTTTTTTGTAATCAGCGAGAGGACTATACTCGACTGATTTCAAAAATTACACCATCCTGACTAGAGCCAGTCTCGCCTCTTTGAGAGCTAAAATAGAGTCTGTCGTGGCTAGGGTCGAATGCTGGACCACAAATCTCGGAACGATCATGCCCCACAACCTGTGCAATGGGAATTAAATTCTGGCTAGGAGTGATCCCTATAAGCTGCATATTGCCACCATCCTCGGCAACAAGAACATCACCAGCGGGGGTAATTGTAAGATTATCAACACCACTTAAAATAGCATTATCACTCTTTTCAAAATCATAGATTACATTAATTTCGCTAGTTTTTGTGTCATAACACCATACCCGGTTATCGCCCTTAGTTGTGAAGAACACCTGACCCTTATAAAAACCTATGCCTTCACCTCCGTTAAATCGAGCATAAGATTCTACCTGAAATCTGACTGGCGCGTCGGCAGCTGTGGGATCTGAAATTTTACTCCAAGAAAGATAGTTTTTTCCGCTGCGCTCGACTAATGATGCAATCTCCAAATCACCTGAAGATATGTCCGGCAATCTCTTGTCCGGAGCAAACCGGTAAAAACCGCCATCTGGAAGATCTTCCGTCAAATAAAGTTTGTTATTGATCATGTCAACTGTCACAGCTTCGTGCTTAAACGATCCAAGTGCTGGCCTTACCTGTGCCGGCTCTTTTCCGTGAGGGTCACATTCAAAAACCTGGCCGCGATCAAATTCCTCGCAAGAAAGCCAGGTACCCCAGGGGGTCGCACCCCCAGCACAATTTAGTGTTGTATTTTCCAAAATAGAGTAGGAATCAATTTTTTGTCCGGCGCTATTAAATCGCAGAGCGCCAACCCCACCTCTTCCGCCTCGCATCTCACTATTGGAGACGTATATCCAGCCACCGTCTTCAGTGCCGTAGCATGCCCCACCGTCCGGCGCCGGATGCCAAATATAATTCGAGGAGTTAACAGGAGACTCGCCCGATCTCGCAACAATTCGAGACCTAAACCCGTGAGGTAACATCACACCATTTTGATCAGGCTCATTTAATCCACCAAAAGCGGCGATACTCCGAAAAGACTTTTCATGTTGGGCCGCATACCAGTTAGAAAAAGGCAAAAATCCGGACACACTTATTGTTGCCATCTTGAGGAAAGATCTTCGTTTAAATTTGTTTAAACTCATAACAAAAATTTAAGTAAAATTCTGAGAACACTTTGCAAGCAACCACTGGAAGTCTTGCGAAAGTAATTCAGTGATAATCATTTTACTTCCCAGGTGTTCCCACTTTCCAAGAGCTCCTGAAATGCACTGGGCTCACTTTTAGGTACATCAATTTTTTTGTAGACATCTGTGACAAAAGAACTCTTTTCCTCTTTGTAAAGAACCCCAACCGCTATTGGAAAATTGGGTCCCTTCATCTCTGCTAATAGCTGGGCCTGAACTTTATTTTGCTCATCGTGTATCAAGATTTCACTCTCATTGCCGGCGCATTGCACCACTTGAAGTGAAAGCGACTGTCTATCCAGCATTATGCCTTTTTCATTTTCTTGCCCAAAAGTTATTGGTTCTCCATGGTGCACCTCTACCCTAAACTCTGGTGCAAGTTTTTTATCTTTGACTTGGGAAAAAACGCCATCATTATAAATCGGGCAATTCTGGAGAATTTCGATGAACGCAGTGCCATCGTGCTCACTGCCCCGTTTAACGATACCCGACAAGTGCTTTGCCTCAGTATCTATGGATCTAGCGATGAAAGTTCCGCCGGAACCAAGGCTGACCAAACAGGGAGAAAGCGGTGCATCAACAGAACCGCTAGGGGACGAAGGCGACTGAGTGCCGACTTGAGAAGTAGGAGAATATTGTCCCTTCGTTAACCCATAGATTTCATTGTTAAAAAGAAGAATCTGGAGGTTAACGTTACGTCTAATTGCATGCATCATATGATTACCGCCTATACTGAAACCATCTCCGTCTCCAGTAATCACCCAGACATCTAACTCAGGATTTGCCAGTTTCACCCCTGTCGCAATCGCCGGCGCTCGACCGTGTATCGTATGAAAGCCGAAAGTGTTCATGTAGTAGGGAAAACGCGAAGAACACCCAATCCCTGATACAAAAACTTGATTTTCCTTTGGACGATTAAGCTCAGGCATGACTTTCTGAATGGTTTTTAAAATCGCATAGTCGCCGCACCCTGGGCACCAACGCACCTCCTGATCTGTTGCAAAGTCTTTTAGCGTCAATGTTGGTAATGCTTGGTTCATTTTGCTTACTCTAACCTACAAGTCCTGGTACTTTTCAACGATAGCGGCAAGAATTTCACCGATCTTAAATGGCTGACCTGCTATTTTATTAAGCCCTTGCGCATCAATTAGGAACTCTGAGCGAATCATTTTTATGAATTGACCGGTGTTCATCTCCGGAACCAAAACTGAATCAAATTTTGACAGAATCTCACAGAGGTTGCTCGGCATCGGAGACAGATACCGCACGTGAATATGCGATACTTGCATTCCGTCTGCAACAGCCCTCTTAACTGCTTGATGGATAGCACCATACGTGGATCCCCAGCCAAGCACGGCGAGCTTGCCCTCACTCTCGCCAAAACAAACTTCCTGAAGAGGTATGTCATGGGCAATCTGAGCAACCTTTTCCTTTCTCAATTCTGTCATTTTTTGATGGTTAGCTGGGTCATAAGAAATATCACCAGTTTCGAAACTCTTCTCGATGCCACCAATTCGATGCTCCATTCCTGGCGTGCCAGGCTTTGCCCAAACCCTTGCGTTGGTGTTTTTATCTCTGATCGAAGGCTTGAAATCTTTTGGCTCATCATAGTGATTAACTTTAAACGATTTAAGAGAATCAAAATTTGGAATTTTCCATGGCTCGGATGCATTAGCCAGATAACCATCAGACAGAATCATGACAGGTGTCATGTATCTTATAGCAAGTCGAACCGCTTCGATCGCGACATCAAAGCAATCGGTTGCCGTTGAGGCAGCTACAACGGGTATAGGCGTGTCTCCATGGCGACCAAATAGCGCCATGTTAAAGTCCGATTGTTCAGTTTTTGTTGGCAGACCAGTAGATGGACCGCCTCGTTGTGTGTTGACAATTACTAATGGAAGCTCAGATGCAACGGCTAATGAAATCCCCTCCGCCTTGAGCGCGATACCCGGACCAGCACTGGAAGTCACTCCTAGAGAACCCGCAAAGGACGCTCCCATCGCTGAACATACCGCGGCAATTTCATCCTCAGCCTGAAACGTCTTGACTCGGAATCCTTTCTTAGAAGAAAGCTCATGCAAGAGATTTGAAGCGGGAGTTATCGGATAAGAAGCAAATAATAGGTCAATTTCAGCGAGTTCAGACCCGGCTATCAGACCATAGGCTAGAGCCTGTGTCCCCGTAATGTTTCTATACATGCCAGGGGGGACTTTTGCCTTTGGAACTTTATAGACATGGATGCCAGCCGGTAATTCAGCTGTTTCTCCGTAGGCATGACCCGCGTTCAGTGCGGCTATGTTTGCATCGGCAACCTGGGGTTTTGCAGCAAATTTTTTATTTAAGCTCTCAATGGTTGCAGATCTGTCACGATCGAACAACCACATGACCAATCCCAAAGTCCACATGTTCTTACATCTCAATGCATCTTTGTGACTGAGACCATAGGGTTCCACTGCCGTTAGCACTTGTTTATGTATATCAATACTTAACACTCTAAAACCATCTAACGAATTATCTTCCAGCGGATTTATCTCATATTTAGCCTTTGTTAAGTTTTTCTGCGTGAACGCACCCTTATCTACAATTACTAATCCGCCTTTTACAAGTTTCCCTAAATTTGTAACCAATGCTGCGGGGTTCATTGCCACTAGGACATCGACATCATCACCGGACGTGGTCACGTCATCGGCCCCAAAATAAATTTGAAAAGCAGAAACTCCAAAAGTAGCTCCAACAGGCGCTCTAATCTCTGCCGGAAAATCCGGGAAAGTAGAAAGATCATTGCCATATAGAGCGGTGGCTTGGGTAAAATTAGTACCCGTTAGCTGCATACCGTCGCCGGAATCACCAGCAAACCGAACTACCACGTCATGCGTTTCTTTTTCGTTGACATTGAGATGGTTGTCTTTTTCTTTGACGGCTTGCATATTTACGCTAAATCTAGTCTCGAAAATTGGTTATTCAAAGAGCTTTTTCCTGAATCTCGTTCACGGATAGGCTCGTGAAATGAGGCGCGATTCTACCAAAATAAAGAGAATTGGTCTTAATTTACTGCCGAATTTTTAAAGTTTACTACTTTTTAGCTATATCTATGAGTCATTCTTAACCGTCTACCACCATGACAAGTGGAGCACTTTCATCCCGGGTTGCTGCATTTTTATCTGATTATATGCCCGAGATACCCAAAATTTACTGGAGTAAAAACTAAAGACTTTACTGAGCTATACTTTAATATAAACTTAAAACACATAACAATTTCAAGCAGCAATAACCCATTAATTTATGCAAGCTTATACGTAGCATAAAAATTCGATACATTATTTAACGACGGAAATTTTTTCCTCATACGTATCAATAATTGTTATGAGTGCTTTTAGGAGGAAGAGTATGATTAAGAGCAAATTTTTTGTGATTGCGACAATAACTTATGCAACCTTGATACAGGCTGCACTTACTAAAGAAATTTCGGGAAAGGTTGGCTGGCTAGAGGCCGACACTAATGCGGACGGCGTCATCAGCTTTATAGAGTTTGAGGAAAGAGATCAATTTGATATAGGACCAAGAGATAAGGACGGAGATGGGTTGTTAAGCCTTGATGAATTTCTTCAACCGAATCCAAAGAAAACAGATCAAAAAAAGCTTCCCAAGGATTTTCTTGAAAAACAAGAAATTTTGGCGGCCAAAAAGTTTGAAAAGATGGATACCGACTTTAACGGTTTTTTGGATGCCGCTGAACTACAAGACGCCCGATTTGATGCGATGGATAAAAACGGTGATGGAGTCCTTGCTGGGAAAGAATTAAGGCCAAAGAGGCAATTCCGCGTATCCAAGGGTAAGCATTCTAGAGAAAGAAAAGCTCGCGGTAGAGGACAAGAAAAAAGAGGAACCTTCAAGCACAACTGGAGGCAATGGCAGAGAGACTAGCAATCGCAATAAAGATGAAAGAATATTCCGACATAAAACGCGGCAAATATAGGCACTATAAAAAACGTGAATACGAACTGATAGATATAGTGCATCATAGTGAAACGGAGGAACCTTTGGTCCTTTATCGGACACTGTACGGTAACTATGACCTATGGGTCAGGCCTTTGAAAATGTTCTTCGAACACATAGAAATTAAT
>CACJAW010000006.1 GCA_902591495.1 uncultured Pseudohongiella sp. | reverse complement strand
TTAGAGGAGGCTGAATCAAGTTTCAAACAAGCTATTGTGCTTAATCCTGAGGACGCCGAGTTTCACTATAACTTTGGTAAAGTATTACAAGAGCTTAATAAATTAGAAGAGGCTGAATCAAGCTTCAGACAAGCTATCGTGTTGAAATCAGATTTTGCGGAAGCTTTTAGTAGCTTAGGCCGTCTTCTCTATGGAAAAGGCGAAGTTGATTCTGCGTTAGTCTATTTAGGAAAGGCGTATGAGATAGACCCCAGCTTACGGGCGAATGAACTTTGGTTAAAAGTTATAGAGGGAAGAACTTTAAAGGCGGAAAACAAAATTGTCTCTGATAGTATAAGAAAGCATTCCCCAAAAGCAGGTTTAAAATCAAACCCGCTTATTATTAATCGAGCAGTAGAAACTGAACTAATTCCGGCGCTCTATGAAATGAATACTAGGGCCCTCGATGACACTCCGGATACTCGTTATGGAAATGGAAGATGCTCAGATTATCAATTATTCAGCGATGATCGCGCAATAATAAAAAATGTGGCAAGTGACCTAATAGACACAATCGAATTGGCGGTCAGTTCAAAAGTATATGTTTATGACTCCTTCTTTAATATTTATAGCTCCGGTGCCGGGATAACACTGCATAATCACTTAAGTGAAGTTGATCAGGATGAGGGTCTCGATTTGGCAAGACAAAAGTATAGCCTCGTATACTATCTTTCAGTAGGTGATCAAAATTGCAGTGAACCCGGAATTTTGAAATTATATGATCCTGAGGTGGAAATTCTTCCTAGTGACGGCATGGTTGTCATTTTCCCAGCAGGTAGGCCTCATTCCGCGGTTTATGAAGGAAAAGTAGATCGGGTGATGATCGGTATAAATTTTTATAGCATCTAGAAAAGGGTGAGATAGTTAACTTAGATCCTAAATTCATTCATACTATTTTCGTACAAGTATGCTCACCGAGTCGCATAATAAAAACGCAAAATTATTTAAGGTTATTAGAATAGCTCATAACACTAGCTACGTGATGTCTTGCTCTCTTTTTATAAGATCTACTTTTCTAGTGACGGTATTGATGAGGACTTTAGCAATTTTAGAAGGATTCTGCCTAAACTTAGCCAAGTAAGACTTCCTTAGAATTTTTCGGTAGGATATGAGTTTTTCAGTATCCTCGCCAAGCCCTACAGCAATCGTAGCGTACTCATCATGATCTTTTGCAATTAATTCAGGATGACTAATCGTGTTCAGAATACTGGCCGTATTTCTTGAAAAATGTGACTCTCCCTTTAGTGTGACAAGAGGCACTCCCATGAAAATAGTGTCTAGTGATATCTTACCTCCGGTATAGGGAAATGTGTCTAAACAAATATCTATTTCTCGGTAACATTGCAGGTAACTTCTACCCCCTACAGGTGGAACAATTAATACTCTGTTTTTATTGATACCGCGACTTTCAAACCTTTTAAATAATCGACTTTGGACAAAGGGCTTGTCAGTATTTTTTGCCTGTAGTCGTATGATGGACTTGTCTAAATTCAAAAGTATTTCTGCCCATAAATCTAAAACGCTATCGTTTATTTTTGCAATGTTATTGAAAGAGCCGAAAGTAATGTGCCCGTTTTTGAGTACGGGAGGCACACCAGTCACTACATCATATTCTGGGATATAGTAATTCAAGTGGCAACAATCCAAACGGACGACTTCCTCACAGAAAAATTGGTTTACATCTTCTGCTGTTGTCTCGTCTGCTAAAAAATAGTCCATTTCCGGAAGCCCTGTTGTTGACAGGTATCCGAGCCACTCAATCTGAACGGGCGCGCTTTTGTATGCAAATAACTCCATTAATCCACCGTCTGTATAGCCGGCAATGTCTATTAGTGCATGCGGGCTTGCAGCATATACTCTCTCGGCAGCGGCCTCTGCATTCAGGCCCTTTATTGTTATCCAGTGGTCGAACAAACTTCTTAATACTTCTGTTTGTTCATCTTTCTTCGTCGATCCGGAAATCGCAACTAGTCTTACGGATGCACCTTTGAGTTCTCTTAGCACACTTTCGATGAGAAAACCGACCGGATGTCTATTGAAGTCAGGCGAATAAAACGCGAGCGTGGTGATCTCATTTAACTTAATGCAAGGCCATGAGGCATATTTTTTTGTCACATCTTCAGAAATTGCTTGCCCAACTTTTAACGAGTGCTCGTAAATTTCAGACGCCGATATTTTTGGATCATAATGTAAGTTGAATAAAAAATTTGAATAAGCGGTGTTCCTCGTCGGTCGCTGCAAATAAGCTTTCTGGATGTACTCTAACCCTTGCCGTTGATCACCAAGTACTATAAATATTCTACCTAGATTATTAAGCGCCGAGTTAGAATTTGGATTTTCGTTAAGACATCTCTTAAGTAGATTAATTGATTCTTGATAATTTCCCAACGCTTCTTCAGATAGAGCTTTTATGTTCCAAGTTTGATCTATTTCATAACCGAGGGCTTTTGCCTTATCAAGATACTCAATCGCTGACCTGTAATCTTTCATTTTGTATAGATGAGCCCCAATCTCATGATGTATTTCTGCCTCTAAATTACTCTTAGACAATAGAGCCATAAGTCTCGGAACTGCGGTTTCATGCAGACCTCTTCGATAATATATTTGAGAGAGCGATATTTCCGCGACTACGTTATTGTCTATTTCCGATAAATCTCGGAGTAATTTTTCTGATCTTTTAAATTCGTCAAGTGCGTCGAGTGTTATGGCTAGGTTCAATTTAGCTTCGAGAAATTTTGGATTTCGACGAAGCAAACTTTCAAATATTCTCTCTGCCTCTTTTAAGTTTCCGTCTTCTCGTTCGATATTTCCAAGATTATTGAGTGCTCCAAGATCACTCTGATTTGAAGCTAGGTAAGACTTGAGCAGCCTTTTTGCTTCTTCTGTCCCCCCCAAAGCTTTATAGGCTGCTGCTGCTATTATGTGACATTTTAGTCCTAATTCTAAATTTTGAGTCTCATCGAATATTCTGATCGTAGTCTCATAATCTTTCTCACTAAATGTAATAGACATTAGGTTAAGGTATGAGTTGATATAGGTCCTATCGATTTTTATTGCTCTTTCTAGAGCGGTCTTTGCGTCTTTGTAATTATGTGTTTTCTGGTAGCAGAGGGCTAGGTTATTCAGAACATAAACATTTTTCGGGTGGAGCGACAAATACCGTGCAAACGCCTTGGCGGCACTTTGATACGCGCCAGTTCTAAATCGCACTACACCGCTTAAATTCAAGACTTCGAGTTCATCAGGCCACTTATTAAGAACAGCATCAATAAGGTTTTCAGCCTCTTTGAACTGACCCTTCTGTATATATTCTCTAACCTTTTTAGTTGAGGAATTTAGTTCGAGAGTGAGCATGGGTCTCTTTTTAAAACATGGCCAAGTGATTGCCTAATACTATAACAGTATGTTCAATAATGGTGTGTTGGTTTCTAGTTTGTTTTAAGTAGGGAGTAAAATATGTGATAAACTGCAGCAGTTAAATAAAAATGTGAACAAGATGAAACAATTCCTACATGTCGGCTGCGGCCCCAAGCGAAAATCTTCTACCACGAGAGGTTTTGACAGCAGCGATTGGTCTGAGATTAGGTATGACATTGATGAGTCAGTGAGTCCTGATTATGTCGGCAGTATGACCGATATGAGTGTGATCGAAGATAGTAGTGTAGATGCGGTTTTCTCTAGCCATAATATAGAACATCTTTATCCACATGAGGTTGGGATAGCTCTTGGTGAGTTCTTCCGTGTTCTTAAAGAGGATGGGATGGTGGTACTTACTTGCCCCGATATAAAGTCTGTCTGTGAACTTGTAGCCCAAGACAAGCTAACAGATACGGCATATGTCTCTCCGGCCGGGCCAATAGCCCCAATAGACATCCTTTACGGGCATCGTGCTTCCATGCAAAATGGGAACTTATACATGGCACATAAGTGCGGGTTTACTGAAAAAGTTCTGATAGCATCTTTCCAAGCGGCGGGCTTTCAACATGTTGCGTCAAAGGGCAGAGGTTCTCCGTATTTTGATCTCTGGGCCATCGCAACGAAAACCAAAAGAGGCGAGGATGAATTACGAGCTTTTAGCAATGAACACTTTCCTGTGGGGTAGTTTGGGTAAGCTTCTGATCAAATTAACTGCTCTTGATGGTGTTTAGGAAATGGCCTCAAAATTAACAGAGAAGGTGCATGGTCTCTTAAAGAAGAATTTACTGCATCTATCTGAAGTTGAAGTTCACAATCTAAACGATAGCCTTCGTCTATTGGCAAAGTGGAGGAGTGTATTGATTCAAAATACGCTGATTGCTAAAGAGGGTACAAAAATCCGCAGGGGTCCGTTCAAAGGGATGGAATTTCTGGCGGAATCTTCCGAGGGTTGTCATGTCGCAAAACTTCTCGGCACCTATGAGCAGCCAATACATTCATATATTAATTCCATTACAAAAGCGTCTTATCAGAGGGTGATCAACGTTGGTTGTGCGGAGGGATATTACGCGATAGGACTCGCTCTGCTGATGAAAGAAGTGGAGGTCTTGGCATACGATACCAATAGGGCAGCTCAAGAGGCTTGCGACCAGTTGGCTGCTAAAAATGAGATTCAGGATAGGATAAGCACCTTTGGTGAGCTTACGCCCTCGGACCTAACGGACTCGTTATTGAATGAGTCACTTATATTTTGTGACATCGAGGGGGCTGAAATTGACCTGCTAAACCCGGACCTAGCGCCTGCTTTGAAACACGTCGACATACTGGTGGAATCTCATGAGTGTCTTGTCCCTGGAGTCACAGGGACTCTAAAGTCGAGATTCGAAGAGACTCATGACATACACGAGGTTGTTGATGATGGTATGAGAGTGGTTGAATGCCCACCCGACTGGTTTAATGAGTTCTCCCACTTGGATCAACTTCTAGCTACTTGGGAGTGGAGATCAGGACCTACCCCGTGGCTTTTCATGCAAAAAAAAGCAAGGAAATAAAGAGATGACAGTCTGTATTTATTACCATCCGGAAGCCTACTCTACAAAGGGCGAGAGGTTGATGGGGAGAAATGCTGCTGGAGAGTCTTTTCTTAAAGGGTTTTTTAAGCACTCAAAGCCAGCTGAGTCAGTCTGGGTATACAATGAGAGTCAGGAGGAAGTAGAAAACTTTAGCCATATTTTAAATTCTTTTGGGCGTTCAGAAAATGTCTTACAGGTTACAAAAAGGCGATATAGTAGACTCAGGGAAGCATCTGTACTCTACTACCCGGGGCCGGACTTGGGGAAACTCTCGAGGCACCGCAGATTTTTTGGCGATCATGCATGGAGTCTGTGCGGCATAACTCACACGACTGCTTCTTCCGGAGCGATGGATGCGCTTGTAGACCTTGTAACGTCTCCCCTTCGTGAATGGGATGGGCTGATTTGTCCGTCATCTGCAGTAAAGGGGCATGTAGTAAATGTAATAGAAGCTCAAAAGGAGTATTTGAGAAGAGAGATTGCTGCGACCAAGTTTACTTTACCGGAAATGCCGGTTATTCCCCTTGGTGTTCATCTGGAAGACTTTATTTTCAGTGATGACACTAGGGTATCTTCGCGACAGTCGTTGAGTATCGATGGGGATTCAATTGTATTCCTCTATGTAGGTCGATTGTCGTTTCACGCAAAGGCACATCCTCTTCAGATGTATAAAGCTCTTGAGTTGGCTGCAAAAAAAACGTCAAAAAATTTGGTTCTCATCGAATGCGGCTGGTTTGCCAACGACTTTATCAGAGACGCCTTCTCCAATGCCGCAAAGGAGATTTGTCCGTCTGTCAATGTCATAAACCTCGACGGCAGAAAACCGGAAGAGCGAGAAAAAGCTTGGAGTTCTGCAGATGTGTTTTGCTCACTGTCTGACAACATTCAAGAAACGTTTGGAATTGTGCCCCTAGAAGGAATGGCGGCAGCCTTACCTGTTGTGGTTAGTGATTGGAACGGATACAAGGATACAGTAAGCGATGGGGTCGAAGGGTTTCGTATTCCAACGATTGCCCCTGAGGCGGGCCTGGAAGGAGACCTCGCTTATCGCCATGACCTAGAAATAGATACCTATGACATGTACTGTGGGTTTAGTTCCTCATTTGTCGGGGTCAATATTCAATCTCTCACGGATGTGTTCTGTCGTTTGATCGAAGATAAGAATTTGAGAATTTCGATGGGAAAATCTGGACGGAAAAAAATAGAAAACCAGTATGATTGGTCTCATATAATTCGGTCATACGAGATATTTTGGGAAGAGCTTAGTGATTTGCGAAAGCGTAAAGGAGCATTAGAGGAAAAAGGAAGTTCACAGAACACTGGGTTTCCACCAAATAGATTGGATCCGACCTCTGCTTTTGCACACTACCCTACGAAAAACTTGAAACTTGGAACACGCTTGAGCTTGATTTCTGCTGACAAAAATTCCGCCATAGAGATGGTCAACGCATATAGGAAACTAGCACTTGTAAATTACGTTAACGAACTTATGCCTTCATCAGAGATCGTATCAAGTTTAGTTGACGCTTCTAGCGAGGAACCAATGCTTGTTGAGGACATCCTAAAGTCGATTGGTCCTGAATCAAAACCTTCGGCTCAACGCGGGTTAGCATGGCTTGTCAAGCTAGGGGTCTATAAATTCTGATGAAATTCTTATTCATCCACCAAAACTTCCCTGGTCAGTTTATAAACTTTGCAGCTGAGCTCGTAAGAAATAATCATGCAGTAACAGCTCTGACTCTCAATAAACGCAATCTCTCTTCTCCGTGGATGGGTATAGAGATCGTAGAGTATTCATTAGATAGAGGTAATGGGAAAGACATTTTTTCACCAGTGGTAGACTTTGAGACTAAAGCGATTCGTGGCGCATGCTGCTATTTGAAAGCTATAGAGCTAAAATCGCAAGGATATTCACCCGACATAATAATCAGTCACCCTGGCTGGGGTGAAAGTTTATTCCTGAAAGAGATATGGCCGAATGCGTTGTTAAAGATTTATTGTGAATTTTATTATCATACGTCTGGCTGTGACGTCGGATTTGACAGAGAGTTTGAGCCTACAGATCAATTAAATTTACCCAGAGTTCAATTAAAAAATACGACTTTTCTTTTGCAAATGGAGAAGGCAGATTCGGGTATCAGTCCAACTAACTGGCAGGCATCGACATTTCCAGCGCACTTTAGGCCTAATATTTCGGTTATACATGATGGCATAGATACCCGTCTTATTAAGCCGGTTGCTGATGAAAGGTTATGCCTTCCAAATGGGAAACAGCTTACGCGCAGTGACGAGATCGTCACGTATGTAAGCAGGTCACTTGAACCCTATCGTGGGTTCCATAGTTTTATGAGGAGTCTCCCAGGAATCTTAAAAACACGTAAAAATGCGATTATCTTAATAGTCGGCGAAGAGGGGACTAGTTACGGCGCCAAGCCTCCGGCAGGAAAATCTTGGAAAGGTCTGTTTTTGGCAGAGATTAGACCTCTATTGAGTAGTCAGCAATTTGAGCGAATCAATTTTCTAGGAAAAGTTTCTTACTCTACGTTTAAACAGGTTTTGTGTGTCTCGACCGTCCATGTTTATCTTACTTATCCTTTTGTATTGAGTTGGAGCTTGCTTGAGGCGATGGCAACCGCATGCGCCATAGTTGGTAGCAAGACCTCGCCTGTTGAAGAGGTTATTGAAGATAATAAAACGGGAGTTTTGGTCGACTTTTTTGATTACGAAGAAATTGCAGCTAGGGTGGTTGAGCTACTTGAAAACCCTGACAAAAGGGTTATTCTTGGTGCGTGCGCGCGCGAATTAGTGGTTCGGAATTATGATCTAAAGTCCAAGTGCTTACCCGAACAAATTGCGTGGGCTGAAGAAAGATGACCGCAGATTATATCAAGTTATTCCAATATTAATTAAGGAGAGGTTTGTGCCCAAGTTAACATTAGATGGTAAGGAATACGACACTGAAGAAATGTCTCAAGAAGCGCTGGCACAGGTCCAGTCGATCCAGTTCGTTGACAGCGAGTTGGCCAGAGTTCAATTTAACGGTGCGGCATTGCAGACTGCAAAAAACGCCTATATAAGAGCGTTAAAGACAATACTTGAAGAGGGCGAAATTAAGGAAGACGATGCTGACATTGATTTACCAGACGATTTAAATTTTGACTAATTTGTTGCTTTTGCATTGCAGATTTTGACTTTTCGGACACGGGAAGAACTTTTTTTGGTTCGAAAACGTCAAAAAGCAGATAGTATGGCATGTCAAGGGTTGCTTATGATTTCGGAACTATTAGTCAGTTTTAAGATAAATATTGCTTATCAAATTCATAGGTTAAGCAAAATAATTTTAATGCTTTACTTACTGGTTCCCTTGTCAAATAGCGAGCTTGCTCAAACTCTTTCGTTGTTTGAGGAAACTGAAACAGGTACCGCCATCTCAGCAGAGGAGAATTCGAGGGCTATCCGCAGAGATAATAGCGGGAATGCGATTGTTGGTCCGGAATTTACCCTGATAGGAACAACGAGGATTGGACTAAAATCTCTGGTGGTTGTCGAAGATCGGCTTGGTGAGATTATATCTATAAGTGTGCCCGAAGGAGCAAATGCAACCATACCCGCTCATCCTGGATTTGAGGTTGTCGGCGTCAGTGCTGGAGGTGTCGCTATTAAGTACCCAAATAATCTGCCTTGTGTTGAGTTTAGAGACCAAGGGGTTGGCTGTGAAGGGGCTGATTTGGCTCGCTTAGTTCTTATCAATGCAGAGCCGCTAGTTGGTATGACTTCGGGTCTGGGAAGTGATTTAGAATTAAGTAATGAAGAACGCACGTCTAATCCGTTTGAGGCGTTACTCCAGAGGGCAGTAAGCGGAGATTCTGAAGTTGATGAAACAGTATTTGAGCCAACGCGAATAAATCCGGCGAACGTGCCTCCAGGCATGAGGGTCGTTTCCACTCCATTCGGGGATCGATTAGTAGAGGAAGAGTAATGCAGATAGTCCTTCTAATAAGTGGTGTTATAAATTAAGGTAACCGATCTTCGCGGCATTTTAATCTGATACTGCTGGGTTGTCATTGACGGGGTGGATTGTGAAGCTGTCTATTAGTGTCGTTTGTTACGATTCACCTTTAATCCAGTTACAGTCATTACTAGATTCTCTTATTACATCTATAAAGCACCTCCGCACTCATTATGAACTCCCGACGATCCCAATTTTTTTTATTGATAATTCAAATGAAGTAAAAGTGACACCTGAACTTTATCGTTGGGGAAAAACAAGACTCGAGGAACGCAATGCAGAACTTCATCTGATATCTGGCCATGGCAATATTGGTTATGGGCGTGGTCATAATTTGGTCCTCAATCGAATCGATAGTGACTTTCACTTGCTTCTAAATCCTGATGTAACTCTAGAGAAAGATGTTTTATTTCGTGGTTTAAGTTGCATGAGAGAAAATAAGGAAATCGCAGCACTAAGTCCCAAAACGATTGATCTTGAAGGGAACAAGCAATATTTATGTAAGAATTATCCATCCATATTTACGCTATTGATCAGAGGTCTCGGATTAGTAGTTCTAGAGAAAATTTTTTCAGGCAGGTTATCTGCCTATGAAATGCGTGACCTACCGGAAGATAAATTCACTATCAGAAAGATGCTGCTAAGCGGTTGCTTTATGCTCGTTGATACCGCTACTTTGAAGGCAGTAAATGGATTTGATGAAGTATACTTTCTATACTTTGAAGATTTTGATCTATCCATACGTCTTAGTGAATTCGGAAAGCTGGCATACGCGCCCCAAGTGCGAATTACTCACTCAGGCGGCAAAACCTCCTCAAAGGGTTCTTGGCATGTTTGGAATTTTTGTAAGTCCGGAGTAAGGTTTTTCAATACTTATGGTTGGCGATTTCTTTAACGAGATCGATTTATGACAAGTAAAAACAGCAGTCTAGCTACAAAAGTTCTGGTTACTGGGGCTACCGGGTTTATTGGCGGGCACTTGTGTGATCATTTGCTTGCTTCTGGCTTTTCGGTAAGGACTCTTGTTAAGGAAGAAAGCTCAAAAGCTTTTAAGCCTTGCAGGAACCTAGAGCAATATATTGGAGACCTTCTTGATAAAGACTCTTTGTTCAAAGCCTGTGAGAATGTTGATTCTATTGTTCACCTTGCCGGACTGGCTCATGCCTCAGCGTCGACATGGGAACAACTTTACCAGACAAATGTTTTTGGCACTGAGCTACTTTTGGCTGCTGCGATTAAATGCAAAGTTAAGCGATTTGTGTTTATGAGTAGTTCATTGGCAGCGGCGGCTTCTGAAAGGGCTGCAGCGACAGCTTATGGCAGAGCAAAGCTTGCAGCAGAGGAATATATCATGTCCCAACATAACGAAGGTAATATAGAGGGCGTTGTTCTGAGGCCAGTTAACGTTTATGGCTGTGGCATGCAAGGCAACATAGCTTCATTAATTTCGATGATATCGCGAAGGTTGGCACCTCCTCTGCCTCATCTCAAAACGCTCATTTCCTTAATCGGTGTTGAAGATGTATGCGAGGCGACAAGGCTCGCGATCATATCCGGAAATGCGTGTGGTAAAATCTATAATCTAACCGACGGTGTTCAGTATATGATTAGTGATATCGAAACGGCTATTTACCGACAAGTTGGTAGAAAAGAACCTACATGGCGAACACCTCGGTTATTATTTTATTTTTCATTCACGATAATAGAGAATATCGGGAATTTCTTAAGTCTTTTCGGACTTCGATTTGCTTTCCTAGGTAGATTGGGGATGAGGACTTATAATAATCTAGTTGAGGATAGTTTGTTTGCTGGCGACAAAATTAAAGAGGAGCTCGATTTCAGTCCAGAGACTACTTTTTATCACTCCTTGCCAAAAATAGTCGAGAACCTTAATAGCTAGACAGCTGAACTATTTAACTAGTTACAGGAAATTATTATGACAAAGGGGATAATCCTGGCGGGAGGAAGCGGCAGCCGGCTGTATCCAATGACAGTCTCTGTTAGTAAGCAGCTGTTACCAGTTTACGATAAGCCGATGATTTATTATCCACTATCGACCTTAATGCAAGCTGGTATTCGTCAAATCTTGATTATTACAACCCCAGACGACGCTAGTACTTATCGGTCACTGTTAGGTGATGGTCAGAATTGGGGCCTTGAAATTCAGTACGCAACTCAAGCCAAGCCAGAAGGTTTGGCTCAAGCCTTTCTAATTGGCGAAGAGTTTATCGGTGAAAGTCGTGTTTGTCTGATTCTAGGAGACAACATATTCTACGGCCATGGAATTGAAGAAACGTTACGTCGCGCAGTCACTCAAGAAGGCGCGAGTATTTTTGCATACTATGTTAATGATCCAGAGCGTTATGGGGTAGTAGTTTTAAATGAAGAAAATGAACCAGTCGACCTTGAAGAGAAACCTGCTGTTCCAAAGTCGTCTTATGCAGTAACCGGTATTTATATGTATGAGAGTAGTGTCATTGATATTGCAAAATCGATAAAGCCTTCCGCACGAGGCGAGTTAGAGATTACCGACGTCAATAAGGCTTATCTTAAGCAAGGGACTTTAAAAGTAGAGTTTTTTAGCAGAGGTACTGCTTGGCTTGATACCGGCACCACACACTCCTTATTAGATGCCGCAAATTTCATAAGAGTATTAGAAGAAAGGCAGGGGTTAAAAATTGGATGTCCAGAGGAAATCGCGTATCGGCAGAAATTTATTAGTGAGGGTCAGTTAAGAGAGCTTGCTAAAAAACAGAAAAATAGTGGATATGGACAATACCTGTTAGGGCTTCTCAAGGGCTGAAAATAGGAAAAGCCATATGAGAATAACAAAGACCACAATTCCAGAAGTGCTTATTTTTGAACCGACCATCCATAAAGATAATCGGGGTTATTTTATGGAGACTTTTAGAAAGTCGTTTTTTGATCAAATTAATCCTGATCTAAATTTCGTACAAGATAATCAAAGCCTTTCAAAGAAAGGAACTCTAAGAGGGCTTCATTACCAATTGAAATTTCCTCAGGGTAAGCTTGTTCGCGTATTACAAGGTGAAATATTTGATGTTGCAGTTGACCTTCGTAAAGATTCACTATCTTTTGGTCAATGGGTTGGTGAAACACTTAGTGCTGAAAATAGAAAACAATTGTGGATCCCACCTGGGTTTGCACATGGATTTTTAGTATTGAGTGAAACTGCGGAAATGAGCTACAAATGCACAGACTATTTTTATCCAGAGGATGACCATAGCTTGCTTTGGAGTGACCCAGATATCGCAATACTGTGGCCTCAAATAGAGGAAATTTTGATATCTGATAAGGATCGTGCGGGCAAGTTACTATCGGAAGCATCGGTTTTTGAATGACAATGGGGAAAATTCTAATCACCGGGGCTAAGGGACAGCTGGGGAAAACTTTACTCCCATACCTTTCCGAATCCAATCTCTCAGAGAAGTACTCTGTTGTGAGCTCCGATAGATATAAGTTAGATCTAAGTAGGCATGATTCGATCTGTAGTTTTCTTTCATCATGCAAGCCTTCGGTTATTATAAACTGCGCCGCGTATACTGCTGTTGACAGCGCTGAGATAGAATTTGAGCTTGCCAAAAAAATAAACGACGAAGCGGTAGGGCATATAGCCGGATGGGCTTCTAAAAATGGGTGCCGTTTAATCCAGATATCAACCGATTTTGTATTTGACGGTTCCAAACAAAAACCCTATACGCCAGGTGATCTTGCTGCTCCAATAGGAGTTTATGGAAGAACAAAACAGGCAGGTGAAAAACATATTTTGGAGTTATTAAACGGCAGTGGTGTCATTGTTAGAACATCGTGGTTATATTCAGAGCATTGTCAAAATTTTGTAAAAAAAATGATTAGATTGATGTCTGAAAAATCCGAACTTGGTGTAGTGAGTGATCAGGTGGGATCGCCAACCTCCACTCACACCCTAGCAAAGTTGCTTATTAAGCTTATTGAGAATCAAAGCTTTTGCGGCATCTTTCACTGGTGTGATGGGGCAAGTATCAGTTGGTATGATTTCGCAGTTGAGATTCAAGAAGCGTCACTAGCGCAGGGGCTTTTAAAGAAAAGAATACCCTTGAGCCCTCTCAGGAGCGCGGACTTCCCAACTATGGCAACCAGACCTTTATATAGCGTGTTAGACCGAAGTTATACACTAGAAAAATTTGCCATTATTGGCACAGATTGGAGAATGGAATTAGGGGAAGTGATAAAGCGAATTTCAGAAAAGACTGAGGATTAGTATAGGTGTCGAATAATCTTTTAATCACAGGCGGTGCCGGGTTTATTGGGACAAATTTCGTTCGCTATTGGCGCAAAAAATATCCAGATGATCATATGATTATATTGGATTCGTTGACTTATGCAGGGAACAAAATTAACTTACAGTCTTTTTTCGATCAGGACAACTTTGACTTCATCGAGGGATCCATTTGTGATCAAAACTTAGTCAATGGAATTTTCGAAAATAATAAGATAAACAGAGTTGTTCATTTTGCTGCTGAGAGCCATGTCGATCGATCTATAGAAGGGCCAGATGAATTTATTAATACGAATATAATTGGTACCTACACATTATTGAAATCAGCTTACGCATGCTGGCGCAATAGAGGCACCAGTAACCACTTGTTTCACCATGTTTCGACCGATGAAGTTTACGGGAGCCTGGAAGCCACAGGGCCCCCATTCAGCGAATCCAGTACTTATAAGCCTAGTTCACCTTATTCAGCGAGTAAGGCTGCTTCTGATCATTTGGTAAGGTCTTATCATCATACTTATGGATTAAAGACGACTACAAGTAATTGTTCGAATAATTATGGTGCTTACCAGTTTCCAGAAAAATTAATTCCTTTATGCCTTATAAATATCTTAAACGGCAAACCCTTACCCATTTATGGAGACGGTACCCAAATTCGAGACTGGCTTCATGTCGATGACCACTGCCGGGGTATAGAACTGGTGCTCCAGCGTGGAGCTTACGGGGAAACATATAATATCGGCGGGGATAACGAACGTAAAAATCTCGACGTAGTTACACTGATTTGCAAAATAGTTAATGAATTTTTTGCGCAGTCACCAGAGCTACGACATCTTTTTCCTGATTCGCCTTGCGCAAAAGGAGCCGACTCAAATCTATTGGTGACTTTTGTAAAGGATCGACTTGGTCACGATGTAAGATATGCAATAGACGCTAGCAAAATAAAAAGAGAACTAGGTTTTTCTGTATCTATTAGCTTTGAAAAAGGCATTAGAGATACTGTTAAGTGGTATTTGGATAATCAAGATTGGTGGATGTCAATCCTTGGCAGAGAATGATAACTGGATAGAACTTTTAGGTTTTATTTGACAGCGTAAAGGACTCTTGTGGGTTATGTTGTGAAATCTTGCACTAAATTTGCAATTTCTTTTCTACTAATGTCTTTTACTCTTAATGTAAACTCATATGAGTTTTCAGGAAGAAAATGGGTTGGGGGAAAAGCGACGATATATACCAGTATACCTGGGATCTCTGATTCTGGAATTGCTTGGAATACAGCTCTTTTAAATGCAGCTCTGGAGTGGGATCAAAAGACGGCTTTTAATTTTACAATATTGCCGATAGATCGTGACCCATGCGTAGCCGACGGTTTAAACAGCATCAAGTTTACCTCAGATTTATGTGGACAGAGATTTAATGATGCTACTCTCGCAGTAACTGTATTAAAGTATAAAGAACAGGAGCTCGGACCGGACGCTATTAGCGAAGCCGATATTTTCGTAAGAGATGACATCTCTTTTGATATTTTTGATGGAGATTTAATCCAAGCAGGCGCGACTGTCCCTCGGGTTGATTTCAAAAGGACGATCCTTCATGAGTTGGGGCATGTTATTGGGCTAGATCATGAAGAAAGCAAAGCCGCAATAATGCAGCCAAAAATAAGCGATATATTTAGTTTGCAGCCTGATGACATCGTCGGAGTAAATAAACTGTATACAGGCACATCCAACTGCAAAGTTAAAGAGTTAAATATTGGACTAACTTTAGAGTCATTGAATTTGCCGGATTGCACAGTTAAAGATCTTACCCTTGGGGGTAGCGATGATAGCTTTATTGATCTTTATCGCTTTAAAATCTCTGCACCCTCAATAATGGACTTTGCGATTAATTCTACTGAACTGGAATCTGTTCTAATAATTGCAGATACTGATTTAAATTACATAGCTGTAGATTCGGATACATCTGATGGTTGTAATGCCGTCTTAAAAGCTGAAGTGAGTGCAGGCGATTACTACTTAATGGTAAATACTTTTGATAAACAGATTAAACAACAATGTGAACTGGTCGGACAGTATGAACTTACAGCAAATTACGTCAGCGAATCCCCTATCGGCTTAAATCTGCAGGCGAACGCAGACAATATAGGGTTGAATTCTAAATTTTTTGGTTCTATTACAGCTGACAAAGGAGAAACTTACGGAAACCTATTTTCACCAAAGGATTCACTCAATATTTCAGCGTCTATTATGATAAATCAATCTCATAGAGGTGAGGATGGTTTTATTGTCGTTGCCGCAGTTATTGACGATTTTATAATGCTATTAAATGAAAAAGGGCAATTCGTAGAATTTTCTCCAACAGCTAGTTCTATAATCCCAGCGGTAGAAAAAAAGTTAGCGGAAGTAGAAGATATAGAAATTGCTAGCAACCTTGTTGCTGAGGATTTTAACATTCAGACTATTACTGTTAATTTTTTTGTAGGTTATGGTCTCACAGATGACTGGGACAGGATTTATACACATTCTCTACCCTTAAATTTAACCATCTCATCAGGCAGTCAAACGAATTAGGAATGCATAGATCCTTGAAATTTTCTTCGACAACATCTTACCCAAACCCTACTATCGGGGCTTGTATTTGGGCTATAATACCCAATAACTGAATTGTCAGAGTGGTTAATATTTAGATCAGGAGTGGATTGTGGGATTCGAAGTAAATGGCAGGGTTTCCTTAACTATTATTGGATTGACTTTGGGTTTTGTCAGCAGTGCGTCCCCCCAGTCAGTTATCGACAACATTCGACCCGTGGGGCAAGTGTGTACGGATATTGAGACATGTGCGCGTGGTGTGTCCAATGATTATGGGAGTCCAGCACAAGTCGATAACGCAGATGAAGAGTTTTCTTTTGCGAGTGAAACATCTGAAGAATTAGTAGCACCAGGATCTAACAACAGCTTCGATGCAGTTGCTGCGTATCAGCGAAGCTGCCTCGCATGTCACGCAAGTGGAGCGGCTGGAGCTCCGTTGTTAGGTGACTCCGAGGCATGGGCCGTAAGGACAGAGAAAGGTATGGAGGCTGTCATGAGCAATGTCGTTAACGGATTTAACGCCATGCCGGCCAAGGGGATGTGCATGAATTGCAGTGAAGCAAATTTACGCGCAATAGTTGATTATATGATCGCACAATAGAGGCGTTTGTATTTTCGAGAGAGTTAAAACTAAACAACAGGGGAGAAATAGTGTTGAGTAATTTTAAGAACGTGAATTCCTTTTGGAAAACTGCTTTTTTTGTAACTGCTGGAATATTTTCGTTTACCAGCTCTGCAGGTGAGATTCAGTTAGCTCAGTTGACTGATGGTTTTAACGCCCAGCAGAAATATATGGCATCGTGTTTTGCTTGCCATAGCACTGGCGCGGCAGGCGCTCCAAAGGTTGGAGCTGGAATGTCTGCTGAATGGGAACCAAGGTTAGAGAAAGGCCTCGACGCCGTTGTCCAAAATGCAATAAATGGAATAAACACAATGCCTGCGAAAGGTCTTTGCTTCGACTGCACAGATGAGGATCTCCGAGCGATTGTGGAGTACATGATTGAAAGCAGTAGCAGTTGAATTTAACCTTGATGAAAAAATGGGCCGATTGGCCCATTTTTTTTGCGATCCATCAACTTAAATGGAAGCAACTAGATAGATGCATGTTGAAATCGCTCCGAGCTCAATTCTTTGCACGTAATTCAGACTCAAGACTATCGAGCTGTTTTTCAAGTTCAACAATCCGAACCATAGCTCTTTCAAGATTTAATCGGTCTTGATCTAACTCTTCTCTGGTAAGTACTCCGAGTTCCTCAAAAGCAGTCTTTAGTGCCAAATCTATCTTAGAGCGGATTTGGTCCTTTAGATTTTCTGCTACGGGCAATAGCCTAATGAGTCTGCTACTTATTTCTTTCAGTGTTGAATTTCGATTCATTTTCAGTATTCTTCGATTCGCATATTGACTTCGAGTCTTTTAACTTTTTAGTCTCTTTCGTAATAGTAAATGTATAGTAATCTTTGCGACACAAATTCCCAAATTATTCTCGCACAGTAATGGTGCGTAAATTAAGTTAATCGCACCGTTGCCGTCCAGTATTTACCTCCATAAAGTGTTCCTTATACAGATTTAATGGACTGCAGTTTGCATTTACTGGGTGTGTTATTCAGCTAGAGCAACATTTGGCACGGCTAATGCATATCACAAATAAAGTAAGAGTTTTAAGAAGCCACCTGAGTTCAAAAACTCGCGTAAAAAGGAGCAAAAAATGAAATTAGTAACGGCAATAATAAAGCCTTTTAAGTTGGATGACGTGCGAGAATCTCTGTCATCAATTGGTGTTCAAGGGATAACCGTTTCGGAGGTAAAGGGGTTTGGGCGCCAAAAGGGTCATACCGAGCTGTATCGTGGAGCAGAATATGCTGTTGATTTTTTACCCAAGGTAAAAATAGAGGTCGCTATTTCTGACTCGATGCTAGACCAAACAGTGGAAGCAATAACGACTGCAGCGAACAGTCAAAAAATCGGAGACGGGAAAATCTTCGTGACTGAGCTGGAGCAAATTCTCAGAATACGCACGGGTGAAACCGGGGAAGATGCGGTCTGACATTCATTCAGGAAATATTTTTATAAAGTCAGTTTGATGTGAAGGCTTTAATTGGAGGAAAAAGTGGAAAACCAAATTTTTGAATTACAGTATGCGATGGACACATTTTATTTTCTAATATGTGGCGCCTTAGTCATGTGGATGGCGGCCGGCTTTTCTATGCTGGAGGCTGGTCTTGTCAGAACCAAAAACACAACAGAGATTCTTACAAAGAATGTAGGTCTATTCGCAATTGCTTGCACTATGTATCTAGTCTGCGGCTATCAGTTTATGTACGATGGAGGTTACTTCTTATCAGGTGTGACCACAGTTGGTCAAATGGATGATGCTGCTGTAGCACAGGTTCTTGCAGATTCCGCAGAAGAAGGTTTTGATGGAGGTTCGGTATACTCTGGAGCATCGGATTTCTTTTTCCAAGTTGTGTTTGTTGCTACCGCAATGTCTATCGTATCGGGTGCGGTTGCAGAACGAATGAAGCTATGGGCTTTTCTTGCTTTTGCAGTCGTTATGACAGGATTTATTTATCCAATAGAAGGCGGCTGGACCTGGGGTGGAAAAGATGTTCCCGGGCTGGGAGCTTTGAGCTACAGCGACTATGCTGGCTCTGGCATAGTCCATCTGGCAGGAGCAGCAGCTGCTCTAGCGGGAGTTATAATTTTAGGCCCTCGTAAAGGAAAGTATAGTTCTGCTGGCACAGTTAATGCGATACCAGGCGCTAATCTACCCCTCGCTACCTTAGGAGTTTTTATTCTGTGGATGGGATGGTTCGGCTTCAATGGGGGGTCGACTTTAAAGCTTGGAGGCATCGCGGTGGCCAATGAAGTTGCTAATGTATTTCTCAATACTAATGCTGCGGCCTCAGGGGGCTTAATAGCAGCTCTAATTGTTGCTCGAATGATTTTTGGGAAAGCAGATCTTACTATGGCGTTAAATGGTGCCCTAGCAGGATTAGTCGCCATAACCGCCGAGCCCGCAGATCCATCCCCGCTTCTTGCCACAATTATTGGCGGGATAGGTGGTGTCATAGTTGTTTTCAGTATTGTGTTCTTGGATAAGTTGAAAATAGACGATCCAGTTGGAGCCATCTCTGTGCATGGAACGGTGGGAATATTTGGGATATTTGCCGTGCTTTTCTCTGATCCAGACGCCACCTTCATGGGACAGTTGGTGGGAATGCTTGTGATTTTTGCATGGGTGTTTGTAACGAGCCTTGTTGTCTGGTTGGCATTGAAGGCAATCATGGGTGTCCGAGTCTCCGAGGAAGAAGAGGAAACGGGTGTCGACATAGCTGAATGTGGTATGGAAGCGTATCCCGAGTTCGTTTCCAGATAATAAATCTCTCCCTGAACGTAGTCATTACGTTAAAGCGTCTTTAAAAATTTAAAGGCGCTTTTTTTTATCACTGAAGTTTACTTTTTACGAGTGCTCACTATCGCTTCACTGTAAAAAATTGTCTCATAAAAGATCCCCGAATTTTGACTGAAGTATGGATAGTGCAACTACTGGCGCTGTCTCAGCTCTCAAGGTCCTTGGCCCCAGAGTAATTATTTCTGTTTTCTTCCTAGAATACTCTAGCTCTTCATCAGAAAAGCCACCTTCCGGACCCACCACAAGATAGAAATCTTTCTTAAACGAAACGTCGTTTAAATTTTTGCTACCCGATGAATCTAGCAAAAGGAATGTATCACTTTCACTTTCTTCAATTAGCTCAGTGAGATTCATAGGCTCTCTTACTTGCGGTATTGATAAACGACCGCATTGTTGGCTAGCATTTAAGATGACTTTTTCCCAATGGTTAAGTTTATTTATAAGATGATTTTTATTCTTGATTTTCACTTCTGAAAATCGGGAGTAAAGAGGGGTTAAGGAGGTAACTCCAAGTTCCACGGCCTTTTGGATAGCATAATCCATGCGTTCGCCTTTTATGATAGAAAGCGCGATATGGAATCTTACGGAGTCCTCGGAAGGTACTCTCACCTGCAGGTCGACACTCACGGATATGTGCCCCTTGTTGATTGAAACTATCGTTCCAAGAAATTCACCTTCATTATTGTTAAAGAGTTTGATCTGATTTCCCGTCTTCAATCTCAGTACTTTTACCACATAGTGGGTCAGATCATGATGCAGTTTGATGATTGAATCTTTTTTAAGGGAATCGCCAAAATAAAATCTAGTAATGCGCATTTATTTTTCTAATTATCTTTTCCTGAGAGGCTCAAGTTATCCCAAATTCTTGTGACGCTCGCAGAAAGATTCATCGAGTAGAAGTGAAGACCTGGTGCTCCACCCGCTAGAAGTTTTTCACAAAGCTCAGTCACTACCTCGATACCGTATTCCTGAAGTCCCCGTTTATCGTCTCTGAGTTCTTCCAGCCGGAACCGAAGCCACCGCGGTATTTCTGCACCGCAATTAGTGCTAAACCGGGAAAGGTTATTATAATTAGTGATAGGCATAATGCCTGGCACGATGGGAATGTTTATTCCATTCTGGGCGCAGTAATCTCGGTAATGGAAATAGGCATCGGGATTATAAAAATATTGTGTAATGGCCGAGTTAGCCCCAGCATCGACTTTGTTTTTAAAATGCTTCACCTCGGTTTTTATGCTGTCTGATTCTGGATGTAATTCAGGATAGCAGGCGACATCAATATGGAATTGGTCTGCAGTCTTCTCTCTAATGAATTCAACGAGTTCACTCGCATAGCGAAGTTTTTCATTGGACCCCTTAGGGAGATCGCCTCTTAAAGCAACTATTCGTCCAACTCCAGATTTCTTGTATTCCCGCAATAAGCCAATTATGTCTTTTTCACTAGTGTCGCCAAATGAGATGTGGGGCGCAATATTTGCTCCCATTTGCTGATATCGAAAAGTTAGCTCTTGAGTACCTCTTTTTGTTGAGCCATTAGCACCATAAGTTATTGAGTAGAAGTGAGGTTTTAGTCTTGATAGTTTATCAAATACCCCATCTAGTTTAGCTTCACCCGAAATAGTTTTTGGGGGGAAAAATTCTATGCTGAATTGGTTTTCAGATTTTTCCTGCATTAATTTATGCCCAACTCGTTTATTAATATTTATATGAGTCTGACTTAAACGGCCCCTCTGTGGAGACATTAATGTAGTCAGCTTGGGTAGGTGTAAGCTTGGTCATTACTCCACCAAACCCTTCTACCATTAGGGCTGCAACTTGCTCATCGAGATGTTTGGGGAGGACCTCTACCTCAATATTAGAATCCCTAAACTCCTTGCTGTTGTCCGCAAACTTCTTTCCAAACAGATGAATTTGGGCTAGGACCTGGTTTGCAAACGAGCCGTCCATAATGCGAGACGGATGACCTGTGGCGTTCCCAAGGTTTATAAGTCGCCCTTCTGATAATAAAAGCAGATAGTCATCCTTGACATTCAAACCACTGCGATAGATTTTGTGAACTTGGGGTTTAACTTCCTCCCATTCCCATGACTCTCTCATAAAGGCCGTATCAATTTCATTATCAAAGTGTCCAATGTTACAGATAATTGCGCCACGCTTTACATTTTGCAACATACTCTTATCGCAAACATTTATGTTCCCCGTGGCAGTGACTATCATGTCCATCTTAGATAAAAGTGCTTTGTTTATGGCAGATTCCTCGCCGGTGTTTTCACCCGACTTGTAGGGGGAGTCGACTTCAAAGCCGTCCATGCATGCCTGCATCGCACAAATTGGATCTATTTCCGCGATCTTTACTATCATCCCCTCCTGGCGGAGACTCTGAGCAGATCCTTTGCCTACATCGCCGTAGCCGATTACTAAAGCGTGCTTGCCGGATAGCAGCATATCGGTTCCCCGCTTGATGCCATCGTTAAGGCTATGGCGGCATCCGTATTTGTTGTCGTTCTTTGACTTGGTTACTGAGTCATTAACATTTATCGCGGGTACTTTAAGTGTGCCTTGGTCCTTCATCTCGAGTAGTCTTAATACGCCAGTTGTAGTCTCTTCGGTGATGCCGTGAATAGAATTCAACATTTCTGGGTATTTTCCATGGACCATTGCAGTTAAATCCCCTCCGTCATCTAGAATCATATTGGCATTCCAGGGAATTCCCTCTTTTAAGATCGTCTGCTCGACGCACCACATACCCTCTTCCTCCGTTTGGCCCTTCCATGCATAAACGGCTATACCTTGAGCTGCAATACACGCGGCGGCATGATCCTGAGTTGAGAAAATATTACAAGAAGACCACCTCACCTCCGCTCCAAGGGCTACCAATGTCTCTATCAAAACCGCAGTTTGGACAGTCATATGGATGCAGCCAAGAATTCGAGCGTCTTTTAAAGGCTGTTGATCTTTAAACTTTCTCCGCAGTGACATCAAAGCAGGCATTTCGGCCTCAGCAAGGGTAATTTCTTTGCGTCCGAAATCCGCGAGATTAATATCAGCTACCTTATAATCTTGCACTGCGCTTAAGTTACTGACAGATAGGTTATTCATCGTTTGCTCCAAATGTGATTTAAGTACCAGCGTGATCTTTTAAAACTTCAGCTTTATCAGTTCTTTCCCAAGTAAATTCTCTCTCTTCCCGACCAAAGTGACCATATGCGGCTGTGTTTCTGTAAATTGGACGGAGAAGGTCGAGCATTGAGATTAAACCTTTCGGTTTAAGTTCAAAATGTTCTCGAACTAGAGCTACTGCTTTTTCGTTAGAAATTTTTCCGGTTCCAAAAGTCTCCACGCTAATTGATGTTGGCTCTGCAACTCCAATCGCATAAGACAGTTGTATTTCACATCGCTCTGCAATGTTGGCAGCGACTAGATTCTTCGCTATATAACGGGCTAAATATGCGGCGGACCGATCCACCTTGGAGGGGTCCTTTCCTGAAAAAGCGCCACCGCCATGTCGGGCCATTCCGCCATAGGTATCCACAATAATTTTTCTTCCTGTCAGTCCGCAATCACCTTGAGGTCCTCCTGTAACGAACCTGCCGGTGGGATTGATAAAATATTTAGTAGTTTCATCTATCCATTGAGAAGGAAGAGTTGGTTTGATAATTTCTTCCATAACACCTTCTTTCAGCTCAGAAAGAGAAATGTCCTCCTTATGCTGTGTTGAGAGCACTACGGCATCGATACCCTCTGGTTTGCCGTTTGCATAGCGCATAGTCAACTGGCTTTTGGCATCTGGCTCCAGCCAAGGCAAGCGCCCACTTTTTCTTACCTCAGACTGACGTTTAACGAGTAGTTGGGAATACGTAATGGGCGCTGGCATCAATACGTCAGTTTCATTGGAGGCATAGCCGAACATAAGGCCCTGGTCTCCGGCACCTTGCTCATGATCGGCGCTCTCTGTAACACCAATTGAAATGTCTCCAGATTGCTGACCAAGTGCGTTAAGAACTGCGCAGGTATTTCCATCGAATCCGCTGCGTGAGTCATTATATCCAATTTCACATACGACCTTTCTTACTAGATCCTCCAAGTCGATTTTGGCTTCTGAAGTGACCTCTCCGGCTACTACTACCATTCCGGTTTTAATCATTGTTTCGCACGCAACCCTGGATGTTTTATCTTTGGCAATCAAAGCATCCAATACAGCATCCGAAATTTGATCTGCCATCTTGTCTGGATGACCCTCAGAGACTGATTCGGATGTGAATAAGCTTATTTCAGCCATTATTAGTTCCTTATATAAATTTTTAATTTGGATTGATTTTTTTTGTAAAAACACGCATTTGAATTTGAAAGCCATTTCGAAGAGAGAGATAAGAACTTTGCCCGACTTCCAAGTTGGCTTTACTTCCCCAGTGATTTAGATCAGCTTCTTCAAAACCTAGCCAAATGTCACCGCATGAATCTCTGACCCAGTCTTGATCATGACGACTTAGGTCTACTATCAACAGGTGGCCTCCCCAATTAAGTAATGATGATGCATCCTCAAATGTCTTTGCTGGAGTGGAAATGTGATGTAAGACCATATTCAAAATTAGCAGATCACTTTTTATACTTTTAGATAAAGCGATAGATGTATCTCCCAATAGAAATTTCACACCTTTGCAGTTGCTGGAAGAAATCGTACTTTTACACTTCTCCAACATTTCTCGTGAGTTGTCTAGGGCAACTAAATTTTTAAATTTCTTCGTAAGTTCGGAAAGTAACTTACCTTCCCCTGGGCCAACTTCCAAAATTTGTGATTCATCACTAATATTCAGACTTGCGATTACATCATGTATGCTGGTTGCGTAGTCTGCGTGTTCTACAATTAAACCTTGCTTTTCTTGAAACTTATCAGCGTTTTTTCTAAAAAAACTTAGCGATTGCTCTGCTCTTTCTACCTGGATATGTTCAATCCGCCTCTTGATATCATTTGGCAATGGGATTTTATCCACACTTTCAAGAATACTCTCTTTTATTTCACGGTATGGGTCGTCGTCCCTTAATAGGGAGCGTCTATAAAAAATCGAATTACCTTCTTTTCTAGTGCTCACAATCTCGGCTGTTGCGAGGATCTTGAGATGATGACTCAGTGCAGACTGGCGAATGCCCAATATTTTACATAACTCAAGCACCCCAAAACTTTCGCCCCTCAATAGTCTGAGGACTTGCAACCGAAGTGTATCTGCAAAGGCCTTATTCAGATCAGTAAGAGTGCATAAAAAATTAATAGCTTCGAAAGATCTATTTGGCGAGGGGGATGCTGATATTGATTTGGAAACCATAGGATTCAAGTTTAACAATTTCTGATATTAATTCCAATCTATATCAAAAAATATTGATATAGATTGAAGAGAGATAGAGAAAATCCTAGAATTTCGTGACCTGACAAATAGCTGCATTACTTGGTGGTATATTCTTTTTAGGTGCGGGAAAATGGGGCTTCTTTCCTCGTGAGGATGGTCTCATTTCTTAAGGAGGAGTTGATAAAGAAAGAAGTTGAATGAGGAGATATTTAGATGGGAGATCAAGCGGTTTCAAGGCGAGACTGTGCTAATGCGATCAGGGCGTTAAGTATGGATGCAGTACAAAAAGCCAACTCGGGCCACCCGGGAGCGCCAATGGGCATGGCAGATATAGCAGAAGTGCTATGGCGCGATTTTATGGTGCATAATCCTGGGAATCCTAACTGGTTTAATAGAGATCGTTTTATCCTTTCTAATGGGCATGGATCGATGCTTATCTATTCTTTACTGCATTTGACTGGTTACGACCTATCTATTCAAGACCTACAAAATTTCAGGCAACTCAATTCCAAAACACCAGGTCATCCGGAATATGGCTATACGCCTGGTGTTGAAACAACCACAGGGCCATTGGGCCAAGGTCTAGCTAATGCGGTTGGAATGGCCTTAGCTGAAAGAACACTAGCAGCTCAATTTAATCGTGAAGGCCATGTTATTGTTGATCACTTCACTTATGTGTTTGTGGGCGACGGATGCTTAATGGAGGGCATATCGCATGAAGCGTGCTCTTTAGCAGGGACATTGGGGTTGGGAAAATTAATAGTAATTTACGATGATAATGGTATTTCTATAGATGGTGAAGTGGATCAATGGTTTTCGGATAATACAAGTCAACGATTCGATAGTTACGGGTGGCAAGTTCTGTCAGCGGACGGGCATGACCACGAAGAGATCGGAGAGGCATTGGTGCAAGCACGCTCAGATAGCAAGAGACCAAGTATTATTAGTTGTAAGACAGTTATCGGCCTTGGAGCGCCAAATAAAGAGGGAACCGCCGCGACTCACGGAGCTCCATTAGGGGTCGAGGAAATTGCAGAAACCAGGAAGAAATTGGGTTGGCCATATCCTGAATTTGTGATACCTGAGCCTATTAAAAAAGCTTGGGATTCTACTAAAAGGGGTTTCGCGGCGGAATCGGCGTGGAAAGAAAACTTAGTGGCCTATGAAGAGGAGTATCCTGAACTTGCTATGGAGCTTGTGAGGCGAATCAAAGGCCAACTTCCTGGGCATTTCCTCAAAAAAGCTGATCAGTTCATAAGGGAATGTCAGCAGAGTAACGACACAATGGCGACTCGCAAGGCTTCACAGAACTGCCTAGAGGCTTATGCGCCACTTTTGCCGGAGGTCATAGGTGGAAGTGCTGACCTCGCTGGTTCAAATCTAACATTATGGTCTGGAAGCACTCCGATTAGCGAGAAGGCTGATGGAAATTACATTTATTATGGGGTGAGAGAATTTGGCATGACGGCCATATCCTCAGGGATTGCTCTGCATGGTGGCTTCATTCCCTATTCCGCTACTTTTCTTATCTTCATGGAATACGCTCGAAATGCGGCCAGAATGGCGGCGCTAATGAAGCAAAGAAGTATTCTTGTCTATACCCATGACTCCATAGGACAGGGTGAAGATGGCCCAACGCATCAACCTGTAGA
Source organism: uncultured Pseudohongiella sp. (assembly GCA_902591495.1). Classification (GTDB taxonomy): domain Bacteria; phylum Pseudomonadota; class Gammaproteobacteria; order Pseudomonadales; family Pseudohongiellaceae; genus UBA9145. Next base: position 43,282 of record CACJAW010000006.1, on the reverse strand, counting down.
ACAATTAACTGCGTTACGAGTAACGCCAAATATGTCTGTATGGCGACCTTGTGATAGCGTCGAAACTGCTGTTGCCTGGAAAGCGGCAATTCAGCGTTCAGAAGGGCCAACGGCTCTTGTGTTATCGAGACAAGGATTGCCGCACCAAGATAGGACAGAATCGCAACTCGCTGATATCTCTAAGGGTGCTTATATTTTGGATGACTGTAAAGGTGAGCCTGACATTATCATAATAGCGACAGGGTCTGAAGTAAGTATTTGCAGAGAAGCGGTGAAAGCACTTTCTCAAGAAGAATATTCTGCGCGACTGGTTTCCATGGTTTCCACAGATGTTTTTGAATCTCAAGACGAAGATTATATTGAATCCGTTTTGCCTTCATCAGTTGTCAGCAGAGTTGCAGTTGAAGCCGGCGCAAGTGACTATTGGGTTAAGTATGTTGGCCTCAAAGGGGCAGTGATTGGTATTGATAATTTTGGAGAGTCGGCGCCAGGTGCAATACTAATGAATCATTTTGGCTTTACAACTGAGAATGTTATTAGAGTCGCAAAGTCTGTCCTATAAGTGGTAATTATCCGACAAATCTGGTGTGTTCCATGTCTTTTAAAATAGCTATCAATGGTTACGGAAGAATCGGACGTTGTATTTTGCGTAGCTACTATGAGTCGACTGAATATGGAAATCTGCGTATATCCGCGATAAACGACATCGCCAACATAGAAACCTTAACCCATTTGACTGAATTTGACAGTACTCACGGGCGCTTTCTGGGAGAAATTAGCTCAGGAGATGGGGTTTTGCTGGTTAACAAAGATGTGATAACTGTCACTAATACGCGTGATATAGAAAACTTGCCTTGGTCGGAGCTTGGTATCGACCTTGTTATGGAATGTAGCGGCACTTTTACGGAGCGGCTTTTCGCGGAGAAACATCTTGAGGCAGGTGCGCGAAAGGTGCTTTTCTCACAACCAGCCGAGAAGGATGTTGATGCTACAGTAGTATATGGAATTAATCATGATTCGCTGAGCAAAAGGGAACAGATAATTTCTAATGCGAGTTGCACAACGAATTGTGTCGTACCTGTTCTAAAGGTTTTAGATGACGCTTTTCAATTGGAAGCGGGAACCATAACTACTATCCACTCAGCGATGAATGATCAGCCGGTCATAGACAGCTATCACGGAAGTGACTTGAGAAAAACTCGCAGTGCGATGCAGTCGATAACACCGGTAGATACTGAATTAGCAAAAGGTATCTCGAGAATATTGCCACATCTAGATGGGCATCTGACTGCCAGCGCAATTAGAGTTCCGACGCTTAACGTTTCAGCTATGGATATATCACTATCTGTTAAAGCCAAAATTGACAGTCAGTCCGTGAACAAAGTACTAAAAGCGGCGAGTAAAACTTTTGTAGCCAACGTTTTGGGCGTTAGCGAGCAGCCTCTGGTTTCCTGCGATTTCAATCACGATCCACGGTCTGCCATTGTTGATTTAACTCAGACGAGCGTTTCGGGGAAGCATCTTCTTAGGGTATTCGTTTGGTTTGATAACGAATGGGCTTACGCTAATCGAATGCTTGATATTGCGCAATTAATTGCAAATGTTGATGTTGGTGAGTAGCTGAAAAAACTATGTCTCATTTAAAAATGAAAGATCTTGATTTAAACGACAAAACTATTTTGATTCGAGTAGACCTTAATGTCCCAATTAAAGATGGAAAAGTTTTAAATGATGATCGGGTCAAAGCAGTTTTGCCGACTATTAGATTAGCAGCTCAAAGTGCAAAGAAAATTATACTAATGTCGCATTTAGGACGACCCATAGAAGGTGAACCAATCGATGAGCAGGTGGAAGCGAGTCTTCTCCCAATAGCGAAACATCTCTCATCGCTTCTAGGTTGTGATGTACCAGTGATCGATAATTACCTCAATGCTCCAGAACTGATCGAGCAAAATCCAGCCCAAACCTTGTTGCTAGAAAATGTTAGAATTAATGCGGGGGAAAAATCTAATTTAGATAGTTTGGCAAGGAAATATGCCGAACTATGTGATTTGTTCGTAATGGATGCCTTTGGGACTGCGCATAGGGCTCAAGCTAGCACTCATGGCGTTGCACGATATGCTCCTGTTGCATGTGCCGGTCCGCTTCTTGCTGCAGAATTACAAGCCCTAGAGAAGTCGCTATCTAATCCCACGAGACCTTTAATGGCGATAGTTGGGGGTTCTAAGGTCTCAACGAAATTGCATGTCCTTGAGTCACTCGCAAATAAGGTGGATAAACTAATTTTGGGCGGTGGGATAGCAAATACTTTTCTTGCTGCTTCTGGTGTTAACGTCGGGAGATCTCTTTATGAAAAAGACTTTTTAGAGTCAGCGAGGAAGATTATGGAGTTAACTTTTGTGCCACTGCCAAGTGATGTAGTCACCGCTAAGTCATTTGACAAAGAAGCGATGGCAGAAGAAAAAGTTTTATCGGACATTGAGGATGACGATATTATCATGGATGTCGGACCAGAGACTCGAAGTCATTTCGGCGACTTGATTAGAGAGATGAACACTGTGATTTGGAATGGGCCTTTAGGAGTTTTTGAGTTTCCCCAGTTTGCAAAGGGCACTGAGTCAATCGCGTTGGCTGTTGCAAAGAATGAAGGTTTTTCAGTAGCAGGAGGAGGAGAAACAGTCGCGGCAATTGATCATTTTTCAGTAAGAGATAAAATATCGTACATATCAACCGGGGGTGGTGCTTTTTTAGAGTACGTTCAAGGTATTAAATTACCAGCAGTACAAATCCTCCAGGAAAAAGTTATTGGTTTTTGAAATTACGCAAAAGTCGGTGAGTTATAACTCGCTTCTATCCGATTAATCACAAGACAGAGACTATACGATGGCGCTAATAAGCTTAAGACAATTACTGGATCACGCGGCTGAGAATGACTACGGCGTTCCCGCATTTAATGTCAATAATTTGGAGCAGGTCCGGGCTATTATGGAGGGTGCTGCGTCAGTAAACAGCCCAGTTATTTTGCAGGCCTCTGCGGGCGCTCGAAAATATGCTGGATCGAACTTCCTGAAGCATTTAATTCAAGGAGCTATCGAAGAATTTCCCCACATACCAATTGTAATGCATCAAGATCATGGAGTTTCGCCTGCAGTATGTCAGCGTTCAATTCAGCTTGGTTTTTCCTCAGTTATGATGGATGGTTCCCTTGCAGAGGACGGAAAGACGCCAACCGATTTTGACTACAATGTTCGCGTCACAAAAACGACAGTTGAAATGGCTCATGCATGCGGAGTCTCAGTGGAAGGCGAGATTGGCTGCTTAGGCTCGCTGGAAACAGGAATGGCAGGAGAAGAGGACGGGATAGGAGCAGAGGGAAAGTTATCGATGGAGCAATTACTCACTGATCCTGAGGAGGCATATCGGTTTGTTGATGCGACTGGGGTTGATGCTTTGGCGATTGCGGTTGGAACGAGCCATGGTGCGTATAAGTTTAGCAGGCCTCCAACTGGAGATATCCTTGCCATAAACAGAATAAAGGAAATCCATGAGAAATTGCCAAACACACACTTAGTGATGCATGGTTCCTCTTCAGTCCCTCAAGAATGGCTAGCAACAATTAATGAATTTGGAGGTGAGATACCTGAAACCTATGGGGTACCTGTTGAGGAAATTCAGGAAGGAATTAGGCACGGCGTCCGGAAGGTAAATATTGATACGGATTTGAGATTAGCTTCAACTGGCGCAGTAAGACGTTTCCTTGCAGAGAATAAATCAGAGTTTGATCCTCGAAAATTCTTAATTCCTACTATCGATGCAATGCGTGAGATAGTGAAAAATAGACTGGAAGCTTTTGGTGCAGCTAATCAGATTTCTAAAATCAAAAAGGTTTATAGCTTAGAAGAGATGCATCATCGATATGCAAGTAACTCCTGATTTATGAATATTCTATACCTCAATGTCAAAATTTAAGATGCGTTGCTAATTTGAGTTGGACTACCAAAGAAATAGTAGACCAACTAGCGAAAGTTGTTGAGCCGTCACGAATTAAGATCGGCGCTGATGACCTTCAATTCTATGGAAACGATTGGTCAAATCTTAGCAAACCAAATCCTTGTGCTATTGTTTTTCCTACATCAATAAAAGAGGTCCAAGCTATCGTGGGCCTTGCCAATAAACTCAATTTTCCATTAGTTCCATCAGGTGGTCGTACAGGGCTCAGTGGTGGAGCATTGGCTAAAGATCGGGAATTAGTGGTGTCGTTTGATTTAATGAATAAAATTCTCGGGTTCAATAAATCTGATGCCTTAGTTTCTTGCCAGCCAGGAGTTGTAACTCAGGTCCTCAAAGATTTCGCGGAATCAAAGGGATTATTTTATCCCGTGGATTTTGCCTCAGTAGGTTCAAGTCAGGTTGGCGGAAATGCCGCTACGAATGCCGGCGGGGTGAATGTACTTCGATACGGAATGACTAGGGATTGGATTGAGGGGATAAAGGTTGTGACGGGGATGGGAGAGCTTCTCGAGCTGAACCGAGGTTTGAAAAAAAACGCAACTGGATTTGATTTTCGTCATCTTTTTATAGGATCAGAGGGTACGCTTGGACTTATCGTGGAGTTGGTTGTTGAGCTTACAAACCCTCCAAAAGACCTAAATGTTATGTTGATGGGTTTAAAATCTATCGAACATACAACTCAGGTACTTGCAGTTTTTAAAGAAAAACTAGATCTAACAGCGTTTGAATTTTTTTCTGATATTGCTATGAAAAAAGTTCTTGAGGGGAAAAAACTTAGAAACCCTTTTGATCATATTTTTCCATTTTATGTGCTTGCTGAGTTTGAAAGTTACTCTGAGGTCCAATTAAACGCAGCGTCAGAATCATTTGAGAGGTGTATAGATTTTGGATATGCGGTGGAAGGAGTGGTGAGTCAAAATCAAAGGCAAGCAAGGGAACTGTGGGAATTTAGGGAAGGAATCACTGAGAGTATCGCAAGCTACGAACCCTTTAAAAGCGACGTTTCCTGCCGCATTTCCCAAACTCCAGCGTTTCTATGCAATCTTGAAGAGATATTAAACGGATTTGACCCAAAAATTGAGGCTGTGCTGTTTGGCCATTTGGGTGATGGTAATATTCATATAAATCTTTTAAAGCCTACTAAAATGGATAGCGAAGAATTTCGAGAGGTCTGTAAGATAATTTCTGAATCAATTTTTAACTTGGTTAAAAGTTTTGGCGGGAGTATTTCTGCTGAACATGGAATTGGGTTGACAAAAAAGCCCTACCTTAATTATTCGCGTAGTGAGGTAGAGTTAGATTACATGAGGGGCGTGAAGCGCCTTTTTGATCCGAACAATATAATGAACCCTGGAAAACTCATCGATATTTGAATTGATAGACTTTGAAATTGCCATTAACCACTTAAATTTGCCCAGTTTTTTTACATTTTTGATAATCGTTACAATTTAAAACAATATTGATTTCCATCCGCCCTAAATCCAGCGTAAACTGCGGTACTAGCAGTCATGTATGTTACATTATGTGACTTATGTTAGTTTTCAATTTTTTATAGCAAGAGAGTAATATGTCAGACTTAGTAGAGGGCACCGTTAAGTGGTTTAATGATGAGAAAGGATTCGGATTTATCGAGCAAGAGGGTGGGAAGGACGTTTTTGTTCATTTCAGCGCGATTAACGGCTCTGGTAGAAGAACCCTTAATGAAGGCCAGAAAGTGACCATGGAAGTAACCCAAGGTCAGAAAGGACCCCAAGCAGAGAACGTCACGCCGTTATAGATTTCAGAATTTTCAGTAATCTTTTGCAGTAATAGTGAAGTTTGAATAGGTTGAGTTTGAAGCGATAAGCTCAAGCCAAGGGCTTTTCTCGACTTGCTTAAATCAACTATGCTTTTGAGGCATTGTATTAGCGATCCCTTGGCCTTTCTTAGGAGTTAAAAACTTTGACTCCAGATGAAGTGCCCAAAAATAGCTGGTCAGCGCCGCGATTGGCGAAAAGTCCGTTAGTTACCACACCGGTGATTTGATTAAGACGCTGCTCCATTTCTGTTGGCTGATCTATGACCAGATTGAAGATATCTATGATGTGATTGCCGTTATCGGTTACACAGCCCTCGCGATATACCGGATCTCCGCCCAATTTTACAATTTGCCTGCCAACAAAGCTTCGAGACATGGGTATAACCTCCACTGGCAGCGGAAATTTACCGAGTATGGGGACAAGCTTACTTTCGTCTGCTATGCAAATAAACTCCCTTGAAGCGGCCGCAATAATTTTTTCTCGGGTTAAAGCTGCTCCACCACCTTTGATTAAGTGCAGGTACTCATTCGCTTCATCAGCTCCATCAACATAGACCTGAACTTCTCCAACAGTGTTTAAGTCAAAGACAGGAATACCAATAGATTTCAGCCTGCGGGCGGTTTCCTCGGAGCTGGCAACGGCACCCTCTAATCTGCTGGCAATTTTCCCTAACTCCTCAATGAAAAAGTTAGCTGTCGAGCCGGTACCGACTCCGATAATTGTGTCACGTTCTATTGAATTTTCAACGTAGTTGAATGCCTCCTTTGCTACCTTCAATTTCAGTTCATCCATAGCCATTTAATTCTCCTGCCAGTTAATTTAAGTTATTACCGACTAGACCAAGCGATTCACCCATTCTGATTGGCTTGCTTGCCACGATATTTGAATTAAGCTGCATCAACTTTTGCTCAAATAAAACGATTACGGTAGATCCTAACTCAAAACGACCGACCTCTGCTCCTTTGTCTAAATTTACTTTAATTTCTTGTGACTTGTAGTCTATTTCCTTTATTTCTGGTGTGGCCAAGACCTTCGGGGCTTCTTTAGTCCATACTGTTTTAATACTTCCAACTACCATTGCTCCAACAAGGATCAAAGAAAATAGACCTGCATCGGTAGAGAAGACGCAAACAAGCCTTTCATTTCGGGCAAATAGATTTGGAATATTTGAGCTAGTGGCGTACCCCACTGAAAACAGTCGTCCCGGAATATGAATGGTTTTGATCAAAGTGCCTTTTAATGGCATATGTACACGATGGTAATCTTTTGGTGAAAGATAAATAGTAGCAAAGTTTCCATTACTAAATGTGCTTGCTAGAGCGTTGTTACCGCCTAGTAAATCATTGCATGAAAAACAATGATTTTTTGCTTGTATCAACCGATCACCATCTATTCTTCCTGCGGCTAAAAGTCTACCGTCAGTCGGACTCACTATTACTCTTGGGTTATTGTCAATCGGTCGTGCGCCCTCGCGCAATTCGCGGGTGAAAAAAGCATTAAAATTTGGATACTGGTCAATACAAGTATTGCGGGCCTCAGTCATATCAACGTTATATTTTTTTATGAACAATCTGATCAAAAAATTTTTAGCAAACTTGCTCTCAGCAAATACTCCCATGATCTTGGTAATCAAGTGGTGTGGTAAAAAATATTGGACTAAAGAAAATAGCTTAGACATAGCTAAAAAAATTTACCAAAAAAGTTTCATTCGATTGGAACCTCAGGATGGTTTCCCCACTCTGCCCAAGAGCCATCATAGGCACTTATGTTTAGGCCTAAAAGTTTCCCCACAAAATAAGTTAAACCTGAGCGATGATGAGTCTGGCAGTGTGTTATTACTTTGACTTGGTTAGTAATGCCGAGACCAGTCAACATACTTCTAATTTCATCTAAATTACGAAGCTTTGAATTATTGTTCAAATCCTTCATGTGCATCCAGTCCAGACTTATTGCTCCAGGCACGTGCCCATTTCTTGATGCTGTTACTTTCGTACCATTATATTCTTCTGGTGCCCTGGCATCCCAAATTATGGTGTTTACATCGTTTATGCTATTCATCACATCATTTATGTCGGCGATGACGTCTTTACTTATTGTAGCTGTGAATTCCGTAATTATTGGTGAAGCCGACTCAATAGAAATAGGAAATCCCTCGCCTCGCCAAGCAATAATTCCACCATTTAATAGAGAATATTTTGAGTGACCTAAAACATCTAGCGTCCAAATAAGTCTTCCCGCCCATCCGCCGCCTTCATCGTCATATGCGATGATACGAAGGTTATCTCTCAGGCCAATTGACGAAAAAAGCTTTTCTAGCTTTTGAATGTCGGGTAATTTCCCAACGGCAGGGCTCTTCCCTTGGATTAACTCAGATGGCTCGATAAGAATTGCTCCGGGGATGTGTCCATCATTAAAGTCTTTTTTCATACATACAGCTATAATCAAGATATCCTCATCCCCCAAGCGCGCCGCAAGTTGCTGAGGCTCAATAAGAATTGAATCTATATCTTTAACCATTATCGATGTCCAAAATCGGTTGATGCGAAATCTATATAATAGCTAATTAAATCAGCTAATCTAGGGTTCCAAGAATATTTTGATAGCTATCGAGACGCTCTTGAAAAATTGCTCCGCTGTTTAAACCTTCACGAATGGCGCAGGATGGTTCATTGCGGTGACTACAGTTCCGGAATTTGCAATTAGATGCCAAAGATTGAATCTCTGGGAACCCGTTCAGCACCTCTTGCTTTGTTACTTTTGTAAGGCCAAATTCTCTTATGCCCGGGGAATCAATTAGATCGAAATTTTCTAGATGGTATAAACGTGAAGTCGTCGTTGTATGAGTCCCTTTATATTTGTTTTTAGATAGATTGCCTACCTTGGCTAATTCATAAGATCCCAATTGATTGATAAGGGATGATTTCCCAACGCCAGACTGACCTACCAAAACAGTAGTTAGACCCGTTAGTTGTTTTTCAAGAGCTTCAAAACCTAATCTACTTTTTGCTGATACTTTAAGAATGGGATAACCAAGATCACTATAAATTTGCATCATTCTTTGAAGAGATTGATCTTTATTTGCATCTATTAAATCAACTTTGTTTAGAAGTATAAAAGCATCGAGTTCAAGCTTCCTTATTGCTACTAAATACCTGTCTACTAAATTAAGATAAGCTTTCGGAGTCGCAGCAATTACAACTAGCACACAATCTAGGTTTGATGCTAATGGTTTAAATCTTCCTTCGCTATCATACCGACCGAACACGTTACAGCGATCAGCCTGAGACATAACGATTCCAGTATTCGTCGAGTCAGGTTTCCAAGTAACTAAGTCCCCCGTAACCAGGGTCGTCATATTGCTTCTTTGATGACATCTTTGAGTGGTACCTTCTAGAGGGCCGTTAAGAACTTCAACTTCTAGTTGGTTACCATAATGTGTGACGATACGACCAGAATAACTTTTTTCGTCCATAAGACTTAGCTGACTTAATTTCTTGCCATTCTTCATACTTTTTTAGGGCTGTCTTTATTCATTCTATCTTACTACATGGCGCCTGATTTTTCGGTTTAGACTAATTATTACATATTCCATTTCTTGGGGCTTTGTTATAATTGTATTTTGTCAGATTAGTAAGCAGGGCTATGAATAAAGATTTGAATCTAATTTGGGTTGATTTGGAAATGACGGGACTATCGCCTGTTAAAGACCGAATAATAGAAATCGCTACTCTGGTTACAGATCCAGACTTAAACATAATTGCTGAAGGTCCTAATTTAGCGATCAAGCAGTCAGATAAAGTACTGGATGGGATGGATGAGTGGAATCAAACGCATCATGGTGCGACTGGTCTTATTGAAAAAGTAAAGAGTAGTTTAATTACTGAGCATCAAGCCGAGGCTGATACAATTGAGTTCTTGGAACGATATTCTCGCAAAAATGCCTCTCCAATGTGTGGGAACAGTATTTGCCAAGACCGACGTTTTTTGGCTAATTATATGCCAGAACTAGAGGCTTACTTTCATTATCGAAATTTAGATGTAAGTTCATTGAAGGAACTTGCTCGACGTTGGAAACCTGAAATTTTAGAAGGCATTACAAAAAAAAGCCGTCATGCTGCTTTGGATGATGTAAGAGACTCTGTCGAGGAGCTGACTTATTACCGAGATAATTTCTTGGATATTTAAGCGGCTTGATGTTGGAGAAGCGCCCACTCAATATGTTCACGGACCATTGGGGAAGTTTTCCCGAGCTCGGACTTGAGAACTTGAATTATTTCAACGCTAGTGTCCGCATTCCCTAAAGCGATAGCGATGTTTCGTTTCCAGCAATCGTAGCCTATTCTGCGTATTGGCGAGCCCTCGGTATTCTTAAAGAACTCTTCTTCAGTCCAAGTAAAAAGATCGATAAGCTCTATGTTATCCATCTTATGCCGAGGGGAAAAATCCTTTTCAGTGGTGGGTTTAGAAAATTTATTCCAAGGGCACACTAGCTGGCAATCGTCACATCCAAAAATTCTGTTGCCGATTGCGTTCCTAAATTGCTCTGGGATTGCACCACGGGATTCAATTGTTAGATATGAAATACACCTAGTAGCATCTAATATATTTGGCCCTACAAAGGCGTTAGTTGGGCAAGCTTCGATGCAGGCTGAACAGCTACCACAGTTAGCGGTAGTCGGTTCGTCGATCGGGAGTGGAATATCGGTAAATAGCTCTCCAAGGAAGAACCAGGACCCTGCACTCTTATTAATAAGCATTGTGTTTTTCCCGATCCATCCAATGCCTGCTTTTTCCGCAAGAGCGCGCTCGAGAATAGGAGCGCTGTCAGTGAAGGCGCGGTAGCCATGTCGATAAGTTTTGGTTGTTATTTTTCGAGCAAGGGTTTCCAGTCGCTTACGAATTAGTTTGTGATAGTCTCGTCCCCTTGCGTAATGAGAGATATAGGCCAGATTTTTGCTTTGCTTAAACAGTAAGGAGTTTTCTATTGTATTTTTGTAGTCCATTCGAACTGTAATAACTCGAATAGTTCCTGGCAAAAGTCTCTCCGGATGCAGTCGAAGTTCCTGATGGCGCTCCATATATTCCATTTCTCCGTGGAATTTGTTTTTAATCCAGGTTTTGAATGAATTCTCATATGCACTTAAATCAACGTTCGTTATTCTTGCCTCTTGAAAGCCTAAATTTTCAGCCCATCGTTTTATGTTTATGGCGAGATTTCCAAAATTTACGGTTTTCATAGGTAGCCTGTTTTATGTTCATAAAAGACTAAACTAATTTGCCCTAACATTCGTTGGAAGTATGGCGAGAAGATGTCTTAGTCATTGTAACCGCGATAAATAAATATATAAAACAATAAAGTAGCTGTTGGTCGATGGCTTTAACGGTGTTCCCGCAACTTGGCGCAGGACAGTGAATAAGTTATTGACATTAGTTGTCCTTCAAGCGCTCGAAATTAAAGGAAAAGTTTTTACTTTAAGTTCAAAAAATGGAAAAAGAAAAAGAAAGAATGCCCGAACCCACCTGCGAAAAAAATATCCCTCTCTCCTTGCCAGTTCTTGATTTGCGTGGCGGTAGAGATGAGATCTTAAGGTACTTTCAAAACACATGGGAACTCACAGAGATACTTTTCTCTTCATTAGCTTCAGAAGAAGCTTTCTACCGGCGACCCTATCATAAGACCCGCCATCCACTAATATTTTATTACGCTCACCCCGTCTGTTTTTATGTAAACAAGCTACTTGTCAGTGGTTTACTTCAAAACCCAGTCAATAGTGATTTTGAACTTCTGTTTGAAACCGGTGTGGATGAAATGACCTGGGACGACTTGCATGAAAATGACCAGGAAGTTTGGCCTCCTTTAAGCGATGTTCAGGACTATAGGAAACAGGTTTATAACCTTGTGACTGATTTGATAAGGGTGCATCCGGCTTTTGACGAACCCATATGTCAAGGAAAGGCGACGTGGTCATTGGCGATGGCCTTTGAACACGAGAGGATTCACTTGGAAACTTCAAGTGTCTTAATTAGGGAGCTACCTCTAGACTTAGTTAAAAAGCCAGAAGATTGGCCAGATTATTTTAGAGAGATAGATTTTTTAGAGCAGAAAACCCAACCAGATTTTAGTTATAAGGAAAACCCGTTCACTCGAGTTGGATCATCTTCAGTTCAACTGGGGAAACCCAATGGTTGGCCAACCTTTGGCTGGGACAATGAGTATGGAGTTGACCAGCGAGAGGTAGAGTCTTTTGAAGCAACCAAGTTTCTGATTAGTAATGGAGAATTTTTCCAATTTGTTGAAGCAGGCGGATATGAGAACAGTAAATATTGGTCTGAAAAAGGTTGGAGCTGGCGAAAATTTAGGAATGTGAAATGGCCCACATTTTGGCGGCAGGATGGTCCGGCCGGTTCTAATAGATTTAAATTACGTGCACTTTTTGAAGAAGTTCCAATGCAGTGGGATTGGCCAGTAATAGTCAACTACTATGAATCAAAGGCCTACTGTAGATGGTTAAGCGAGCAAGACGAGAGCGAGAATAAGTATCGTCTGCTAACCGAGTCTGAGCATCTTACTCTAAGAGATAAAAGTGTAGAGCATGGTAAATTTGCAAATTTATCTAGTCCAACAGCCAATTTATCGGCATTCGAACTAATACCCAACAATCAGTTCATAGCAAACCACAATCTTAGGTTTGGCTCTGAAATTCCAGTTGATGCTCTTTCGTCAAATGACAGAGGTTTCCATGACACTATGGGAAACGTCTGGCAATGGTGTGAAGACTCGTTTCATCCACTACGTAATTTCAAAATTCACCCATACTACACTGATTTCAGCACTCCCTGTTTTGATGGTGAGCATCAGATGATCTTAGGGGGTTCTTTTGTTAGTACAGGAGATGAAGCCAGCGTTTGGGCACGATTCCATTTTCGGCCGCACTTTTTTCAAAATGCTGGCTTTAGGGTAGTGAAAGAAAGTCCGACGGCTAAAGTCAAAGGAGACAAGTATGATACAAATGAGACCGTAGACCAGTATTTGCTGTTTCACTATGGCAGTGATGAGGAGCAGTGGGATCAGGAAATTAGTGCTGCTATAACTTCTCCGGTCATCTCAAATCTCATCGACCGCACTGTTGAGTTGATGAATAACTTCTCTATTTCTAAAGGGCGGGCATTGGATCTGGGATGTGCGGTTGGTGGCGCAAGCTTTCAGCTTGCTTCCACGTTTGGGTCGGTTACTGCACTAGATTACAGTGATCTTTTTATAAAGGTAGCGTCAGATTTAAAAAAGAATGGCAAGACTGACTATCGGCGGAAAGAGACAGGTAGATTTTCAACCGATTTGACTGCGAGTATAGACGAGAGTATTGAGAGAGAACGCGTACAATTTTTCCAAGGGGATGCATCAAATTTAAGTGAGACATCAAAAATCAAAGAAAGGGGCCTTTATGATGCAATACTGCTAAGTAATTTACTTTGTCGGTTGTCCCATCCAAATAAATGTCTGCAACAATTTTCTGGGTCGAATGACTATTTAAGAAGTGGTGGGATATTGGTAATAGCTTCCCCCAATACTTGGTTAGAACAGTTTACTCCGCAAACAAACTTTCTTGACGGTAAATCTAGCGAGGCCACGATTAATCATTTGGCACATCTGTTATCAAATTTTGATTTACTTAAAGCTGAAGATCTGTCATTTATGATTAGAGAGCATAGAAGAAAGTACGAACTAATTATTAGTCAGATTTCAGTTTGGCGTAAAAAATAGAATTAAGTCCCCTCTCTGAGCCACTCATTTAGATCAATAACATCTTGAGGATTCAATACTCCCGCAACTTGCTTCAAAACAAGTGTATCAATGACGTAGTCAAACCTCGCGTCAGCATAAAAGCGAAGCGCTCGGTAGAGATTTTCTCTGGCTAAAAGGACTTCCACGATATTTCTTGTTCCTACTTCGGCGCCAAGTTCCGTTGCATCTAAAGCGCTCTGGGCCGAAGTGATTGACTGCTGCCTTTGGGCTATGACTAACACGTCTGTGTTAACGCGTCGATAAGCGTTTCGAATGTTTTGAGTAAGCTGACGCTTGGTTAACTCTAGTGATTCCTTTGCCGCGATAAGCTGATATTCAGCCGCCCTTCTTCTTGAATTGATGACTCCTCCATTATATATCGGGATATTCAAACTCAGTGCTAAGCTGGTTCGATCTGTTGCGCCGCCAAAAATTTGTATTCCTTGATTAACTATCGGAGCGGTAACGATATGACCATAAAAGCCTGACAGGTCAAGGGTTGGTAAGTGATCCGATTTTCGTGCCTTTAAGTTCTGGCGTGAAGCGTCCAAATTAAACTCAGCAGCAGCTACGGCTAGGTTATTATCATCAGCTTGCATTTCCCATTCTCTCAAAGTGCCGTCGACTTCAATAATCGGAAAATCTTCCCTTAGAATCTCTATTTCTGGGTGTGCTTGTCCTGTCAAGGCTTCCAGAGCTTCATAACGGGCTTGCAATATATCTTGCTGTAATATTGTAGTGTTTCGAGCTAAGTCATAAGCTGCCTGTGCATCGTAGACATCAGTTATTGCGACTAGTCCGACCGCTTCTCGTTGTTGCGTTTGTTGCAGAGACGTAAGAGCAGCCTCTTCCTCTTGAAGGTTTGTTTCTAGCAATTCTTGGGCTCGAAGGACATCGAAGTACGCCATAGACACTCTCATGATGAGGTCTTGTTCTTGAGCAGCTAAATTTGCGGCAGCTGCTTGATCGTTGGCTTTGGCACTTCGGAAATTATACCAGTTGGAAAGATTTACTAAACTTTGGTTCAGCCCGATACCCCAATCATGATTGTTTACTCCGGGCCTAAAACTGTGGTCATCTGCGACCTTGGTTCTGACTAATTCCCCAGTTATTGGATTAGGGACATTAACGTAAATAGAATCGGTTGGACCCGAGGTCAACCTGGTGGTTCTGGCGGTCAGGCCAAAGGAAGGCAAGAGTGAAGACCTGCTCTGAGCTACTGTTTCATGATTTGCGAGATAGCTAGCTTTCGCCTGTCGTAAGGTCGGGTCGTTTTCAAGCGCTAAACTCAGTATGGTGACTAAATCATCACCGAAACTTGGCGAGAAACTGAAATTCCAGACCAAAAACATTCCAAGTAATTTAACAATGCGCTTCATAGATCACACCCTTAGATAAATATATAGATGATTAATTAACGATAAAAAAGACAATAGAGGTTCATTTTTATTGGATTCTTAGTGTAACTAAAAGTGACAGTCTGAGCACTGGAATTGCGGTAGTTAACACAATAGGAACTACGAGGCGATGTAAAATCTTCGTAGGTGTATATATTTAGTTTAGTCATTTTTAGTTGTCACTTTTACTAGGCAAAGGGCTAGTGATGAGATAGATCAGGTTTAACTGAAGGCAATCATCAAATCCGTTTAACCTATGGTTCATCGTTTATTACAAACTTAGTTACTAGTCGGCAGGATAGGTGGATATAATGAATGCAAACTTGGATCATTTTCCGAAATATGTTGACGAGCACAAGGTTCCTCATTATTGGCAAATCAATACAGAAAGCCAAGACAGAACAGTCGGAATAGTCTATTCATTCGGTAAGAAAGTTGTAACAAGACGACCGAGTTCGCGCTATAAAACTGGAAACGAATAAATCTATAAGAATCGCGAAACTTAACTAAATACCACCACAAACTATGCAGTTGAGTGGTAACTAATAACCTCTTTTTACAAAGGTGCAATCAGACAGGTCATGGACAGGATATGACTTTGTTGATTCCAATTTGGTATGATTATAAAGATTTATTCACATACAATTTAAGAAATAGGTTTTGAGTTTCAGTAAATGATTATTACAGAAGATCTAAATGTAAGTTCGAATGAGGTTCTAATTACACCTGAAAAATTAAAGACAGAAATGCCTTTAATCGGTCCTGCTCTCGAGTCTGTAACCGATGCTCGGAGAACGATTTTTTCGATCCTAGATAGAAAAGATCCAAGGATGTTCCTAGTTGTAGGACCCTGTTCAATTCATGATACGGAGGCAGCGCTAGATTATGCCAAGCGCTTGAAGATTTTGGCTGATAAAGTTGCTGATACACTATTTATTGTAATGCGGGTTTATTTTGAAAAACCCAGAACATCAATTGGCTGGAAGGGTTTAATTAACGATCCTTATCTTGATGACTCGTTTAAAATAGAGGAGGGCCTAAGGATTGGTCGAAGGCTATTACTGGATATCGTAGAACTAGGACTGCCTACTTCGACAGAGGCACTTGACCCTATTTCGCCTCAATATATCCAAGATTTGATTTCCTGGTCTGCTATTGGAGCCCGCACTACAGAGTCACAAACTCATAGAGAAATGTCTTCAGGTTTATCCTCTGCAGTAGGATTTAAGAACGGGACAGACGGCGGCCTTACCGTTGCTGTAAATGCAATGCAGTCGGTTTCAAGCCCTCATAGATTTTTAGGAATAAATCCAAAGGGACAAGTCTCTGTGGTCACTACTAAAGGCAATCCTTATGCTCATGTTGTCTTAAGAGGCGGAAGCAATGGGCCAAATTACGACTCAGTTCATGTGTCAAAGTGCGAAAAAGCGTTAGCTAAAGGCGGGGTCGGCGGCAACATAATGATTGACTGTAGTCACGCAAATTCAAGTAAAAATCCTGAGATACAACCGCAGGTATTAAGCGATATTACGCATCAGATTTTAAGAGGTAATAACTCCATAATAGGTGTAATGCTAGAGAGCTTTATCAACTCGGGGAATCAGCCAATTCCTGAGAACCTTGAAAATTTAAAGTATGGCGTATCAGTTACAGACGCGTGTATGGATTGGTCTACAACCGAGAGATCAATTCTAGAAATGTCTGAAAAACTGAGCAAAACTCTGATGACTAGGAATAGCTGAATTCTAATAAAACTAGAGTTGTCTCAACTAGACCATTATTGAAATCAAGAACTAAGCGCTATTTGAATATGCTAAAGAAAGATGTTTTTCTTCCAATTTAGCTAGC
Source organism: uncultured Pseudohongiella sp. (assembly GCA_902591495.1). Taxonomy (GTDB): domain Bacteria; phylum Pseudomonadota; class Gammaproteobacteria; order Pseudomonadales; family Pseudohongiellaceae; genus UBA9145. The sequence goes on along the minus strand of CACJAW010000006.1, from coordinate 26,444 downwards.
TCTAGCCACTTCTGTGTAAAAGGGTTCTCTAAGAGAGTTTGTTTATAACTATTTGCTTCGCTACATAGCTCTGCTCCATAACATTCAAAGCAGATGGCCATTGGGACAAACATACAGTCTGCTATACTGAATCTACCAAAAAGATAGTTCCCGTTTTCTCCGAAGCGTTTTCTGCAACAACTCCAAATCGCATCTATGCGAGCTATTTCATTCAGCAAAGGCTCAGTTGGCTTAAGTTTGTAGGATGCATTGCAATTCATTGGCCAGTCTTTCTTAAGATTGGGGAACTCAGAATGAATTTCAGAACATATCGATCTTGCGTAGGCTTTTCTTTTGCTAGTTAGTGGCCAGCCGGCATCATCTAACATGTTTTCGGAAATATATTCACATATTGCTAGCGAGTCCCAGACAGACACATCACCATGAATTAGGGCAGGCACCTTGAGAGATGGTGAATAAGGACCAAGCCTTTCCGCGGTATTTTCCCTAAAAAGAGGGATTTTGACCTCGTCAAATTCCAAGTTAAACATATGTAGCAAGAGCCAAGGGCACAATGACCAAGAAGAGTAGTTCTTATCCCCGATTATTAACTGAATATTTTTCATAACGTTATTACCCCTATTTGACATCTTCTACAAGATGACTTGTGACGAGGTTATCGTCGACCCTTAAATGAATTGACACTCGACGGTCAAAGAAATTTGACTCATAACTAGAATCAAGTTGCAGTGGCATAGTATCGCCATATGCTATCGTAGTTATTGATGCGCGATTGACACCATTCTCAGTTAGGAACTTCTCAACTGACAAATTCCTTCGTTTCGAAAGTTCAAAATTCTCCGAGGCACTACCATTACGATCTGCATAACCAAGAATTTCAATCTTAGAATTCTTCAAACTAATTGCTTGTTTTGCAAACATCTTAAGTTCTTCTTCATAATGTTTTTCTATTTCACTCCTACCTGTTTTGAAATTTATTGATATTTTCGATTCGCAACAGCTGACATCTAAGGCCGAATCATTACTGAATGAAATTAGTTGCACATCTTGCACGGAATTAAGTGGGTTATATTTTTGACTTACTTTGGCTAATTCATTTTTTGCTACGATTTGTTCTAAATTTGACTTGTCTAGCGCGGTGCGCATTTCCTCCAACGCATATCTATTTGAGGTCCACTTGTCACCTAAGAGTGCACCAAACCCTGCCCCCAAAAGCACACCAGGAGGTCCGCCACTTAGCCCCCCTAATATCGCTCCACCTATAAACCCAAAACTTTCGTTGGGAGAAATATTGTTTCTGACCTCTTGTTTTGATTGTGCATGCAAACTAATGGAATAGAATATTAAGGTTGTTGCGAGAAAGCATCTTCCGAACATTTTTATTGCTCCTTTCCGTAACCACCCAAACGGATAAAAAATTTTGGGATCGTTACTAAAATTTAATTGTCAGATCAAAAATTCTTAAGATCTATTAAAGAACTTGTTTCTCGCATCGAGGGGCTGTCATTGAGGCTATGTCGTGATTAAATATGGCAGAATAATGGCAATGGCTACGCACTGTCTTGATGTGCTCCGATACCTAGGTTTATTAGGGTATATTAAACAGTATAGTGTCTTTCGCTGGTAAATATATCGGGGGCGTCCTGTGAGTAGGAGAATAGCAATAGTAGAGGATGAAGCAGCGATAAGAGAAAATTACGCTGATGTTCTTCGCAAGCAAGGTTATGAGGTGCAGACCTACAGTAATCGTTTAGATGCGATGACTTCGTTTAACTTACGTCTTCCGAATCTAGCAATCATCGATATCGGTCTTGAGTCAGAGATAGATGGTGGCTTTACCCTCTGCCAAGACTTAAGGTCTTTGTCGGACACACTACCGATAATTTTTCTTACAGCTCGCGACAATGACTTCGATACTGTGAGTGGACTTAGGATGGGAGCTGACGATTATCTAACCAAAGATATCAGCCTGCCCCATCTGTCAGCTCGGATTGCGGCACTTTTCAGAAGATCAGATGTTTTAGATCAACCTACATCACCAGAAAACCTTGTAGAACGTGGCAAACTAACGCTAGATATTGGAAGACTAACGGTGGAATGGAACAGTGTAGCAGTGCCGCTTACGGTCACGGAGTTTTGGATGGTCCATGCACTTGCGAAATTTACCGGTCATGTAAAAAGTAGGCAGGTGCTCATGCAGGAATCAAAAATATTTGTAGACGGTAGTACTATTACTTCTCATATAAAGCGAATACGTAAGAAATTTATGTTAGTTGACTCAGGATTTGATTGTATCGAAACCGTATACGGTATGGGTTATCGATGGAATCTTGAGGGGTAGTAAATTTAGGTAATCATAAAAGATGAAGTTTGGCTTTAAAAATTTGTTTGGAATTCGATTTAAACTAGTTTTCTTATCTAGTTTTTTGTTAGTTATTCCTTGGCTTGGTTATCAATATATACTGGAAATGGAAGAATATTTACAACTTGGTCAAGAGCAGACCGTTTTAGGAACTGCCCAGGCTTTAGCTACAGCTCTCAATGAACGCCCGGAACTTTTTAATGAAGGAAGCTATAGTCCAGCCAGAAGGGCCGAAGATCTATATGTTTATCCAATATTTTCTCCTTTGGAGCTTGACGATGGCTCTTTATTAGACTGGGGGGCATATCAACAATATGAGGTAGACTATGACTCTAAAAATTATCTTCGTACCCCCTTAAATCCTGTTCGATACTATTTTAATGATGACTCTGTGAGCTTCAAAAATATGGTAGGAGAATATGATGGATCGCTCTATGCGTATTTTAAGGTTTATGACGATCAGTTAGTTTATAGAGATAGAGAGGCGTTAAGTGTAAATAGGAGCGACTTTTTACAAATTACGATGTTAGCTAGGGATGGCTCTGGAATAACTAACTACGTAATTGCTCCGTATGGTCCAGAACCAATTTATCCGTTTGAGGTTGAAAATGATTACTCCGACCCAGTATATGAAGGGAGAATTACTGGACAATGGTATGAAACAACAAATGGGTATGAGGTTGAATTACAAATTCCAATGCAGATGCTGGGGGAAAGGCTTGGTTTTACTATTTTTGATGTAGACGATTCAATCCAACGAACGATTAGCACTGTGGTGGCAACTTCCAAAGTAGCGGATGCTGAAAGACTTGGGTCTCTGCGTTTGCCGACGCCAGAAATCGATAGAATAGTGGCAGGCATGAATCATAATAATTCTCGCATACAGGTCGTAGATTTTAGGGGCAGAGTTTTGTTAACGGTTGGTGATATCCAATCTGCGACTGGTTTACAATTAGCAAAGGCCGCATCAGACGATGAAAAAAATAAATATTGGGAATCCCTTCAAAACCAGATCCTACGTCCCCTATACAATCGCTTTCTTGTGCAGCCCAGTAATGACTTTATTGATGAGCTTTACTCCGACGTAACACGGGAGGGTAATCATATCAATTCTGCTTTAATGGGTGTTCCTTTAACTCAGTTTCGAACATTAGCGGATACGCAAACTAGAATCTTAGGAGCTGCTTATCCGATTTTTTCTGGTGAAGATGTAATGGGTGCAGTTGTAGTAGATCAGAATATGAATGGGCTAAGGACATTCCGAAATCAGGCACTAGAGCAACTTTTCAACACTATGCTCGCTGTGATGTTAGTGGTTGCTTTAGGCTTGTTTTTTTTCGCGTCTAGAATTTCTTCCAGGGTGAGGTTTTTGAGGAATCAGGCTGAAGGAATAATCGACGAGGGTGGTAGAGTCAAAAATACTATGGTGCCATCTCGGAGTTCGGACGAAATCGGCGATCTCTCTCGCAGTTTTTCAAGTATTGTGGAGCGATTAACTCAGTATACCAACTATTTAGAGAATATGTCCTCTCGTCTTTCTCATGAGCTTCGCACTCCGGTCACTGTTGTCCGATCTTCAATTGAAAATCTTGTCTTAAGTGAAACCAATAAAGGATCTAAAGTTTACTTAGAGCGTGCTGAGGAGGGTATTAGTAGATTAAATCTAATCTTGACAAACATGAGTGAGGCCACACGACTGGAGCAGATGCTACAAACTTCTGAAAAAGAAAAAATTGAGCTAAGGGCCGTGGTTAATGGCTGCGTGGAAGGATACAAATTAGCCTATGGCACGTGTGCATTTGAAACTGACTTTCCAAAGTACCCAATTTATATCAGAGGAGTCCCTGAGTACATCGCTCAGTTACTCGACAAATTAGTAGCCAATGCTGTTGAATTTTCAAGGAATGAACAACCTATTAGAGTCTACTGCCGAACCTTGAGGGACCATGCCACTATAAAGGTTTCAAATTCAGGATCTTTTCTTCCTGAAGAGATGAAGGAGAGAATATTCGATTCTATGATTTCCGTTCGCTCCCATGAACGACAAAAACAGCCACATTTGGGTATGGGGCTGCATATTGCGAGGTTGATAACAGAATTTCATGGGGGTCAAATTAGAGCAGAGAATAGAAAAGATAGTAAGGGTGTTGTGATTACGGTTGTTATCCCTCTATTCTACGATTAGTCACTGCCGGTGTAAAAATTTGGAGCATTCTCTTTGACCACTGGCGATTTGCTATCCCAAGCGTGACAAGTGTTTAAAACTGTGGGTGCTCTGTCAGGCGACTTATCCAAATTTTTCTCTTTCGTATTTTTACTAAGAAGCGGCCATATGGTTTGCATAGCTACTGTAGCCATTGGGAAAAGTAATTCTGTTAAATGTGTACAGCCACGAACTCCCCCTACCTTTTGTCTGATCGCCTTACGCCACCCTGGGCCCATCTTTATGCCGATCAAATTTTTATATGCATCTGCAATGTCTGGACATATTTTAAATGGGCTATTCTCAGTTCTAGCCCAAATATCTTGAATACAAAATTTATTATCTATTGTAATCCGAATAAGCATCTCATGAAGTGGCTCTCCTACTTCTAGCTGACCACGCCAATTGTTTCTAATGGGATAAGTTTTTGTATCAGTCATGTGTGCTTCAATGTCCCATAAATTATCCTCTCGCTGATAACCACGATAATCTATAGTCCGAGTGTGTATGTGCTTTCTTGGCTGGGGTTCTGGTATTACCATAATAACTAGGTGAGCCGGGATTATGAGATAAAGTTACTAACTAAGATGTTATTAATTCTTACGCTTTCTGAACGCGTATAATTATAACGTATGTGGAATTAATTGTGTGCTCGAATTATCTAAATCGTGCATAATATTCACCTAGTCTGTATGGAGAAGTAAAAATGACAGTAGCAAGCGCAAGACATATTTTGGTTAAAACTGAAGAGGAATGTTTGAAACTCAGAGAGCTGATTTTGAATGAAGGTAAAGAATTTTCAGAGGTAGCGCAAATTTATTCAAACTGCCCATCTAAAGACCAAGGAGGAGACTTGGGACAATTTGGACCAGGGATGATGGTTAAAGAATTCGACGAGGTTGTATTTAAAGCTGAGATAAACAGTTTACAAGGACCTATAAAAACTCAGTTCGGCTATCATTTGGTAGAAGTACTAAGTAGGTCTTAATTAGATTACGTTCAAGATAGACTGCATCAGCATCAATCTATTAGATACCTCATATGCCCAAACTAGAAGCGAGATTTGGTAAATCCGATTATCTAATTAAAACGCGTCGGAAACGATTTAGAGGATTCCTTCGTATTGACACTATTAAGTTAAAGCATAAACTTTTTCTGGGAGGCTGGAGTTCAGAAATAGAGCGAGAACTCTTGGTTAGAGAAGATGCGGTCGGGGTACTATTATTCGATCCTAAACGAGATGAAATAGTTTTGGTTCGGCAGTTTCGAGTGGGTCTAGTTGATAAAGGCGATAGCCCCTGGATTTTAGAATTAGTTGCAGGGATGGCGGAGGCAGAAGAGCAGCTGGATGAGGTTGCTATTCGCGAAGTGAGAGAGGAGTCAAACGTTGAAGTATCAGATTTAATCAAAATCTGTGACTATTTTAACAGCCCAGGAGTTAGCAGCGAAAAGGTTAGGTTGTATCTTGGTATAGTTACTTCTGAGAAAATGGGTGGTGTTTATGGTCTAGAGAATGAGAATGAGGATATAGAGGTTGTAGTAATGTCTTATGAAGCCGCCATTAAAGCTCTAAAAAAAGGCTACCTAGCCAACGCTATGTCGATCATCGCACTACAATGGTTAGAACTAAACAAGACGGAAATTTTAAAAACTGTCTTGACTTAACATGTGAACTAAATAGACAGAATAATATTAGAGATACTTACTGATACAGAAATTTTGGAATAATGTTGCGCAGCAAATACAGTATTGATCTTCAAAAACACATGGCTGTGTGCGATGCGAACTATATTCGTTTACTTAAGTTACTGCCTCAATTAGAAAAATATAGAGATAAAATTTTAGAGAATTCATCCAGAAGAGATGGCTGCTTCGATACAATTGATAAATCCACGAAATCAAGTGATGATAGCCAAAAATCTTTGAGAGGATTAAAGAGAGAATTCTGTATTTCAGATGCTAGTGCTGTTGAAGAAACTGTTACGGTTGAATTAACAGTTTTAGAGACATTCAAATACACTAATACGCTCCAAGTAATTCAAAAACCCGCTTTAACTGAATTGATTAAGAGCCCGATCATGCTTGTCAGGATATATCACGATGCGAGTACAGCTGAGGTCATTTCAAGTCAGGGACATAAGAATTTCCAAGCACGATATCCGATAATTAATCCAAAGATGTACCATGTTGATGAAAAAAAACAGGTTAATTTGTTTCTAGCGGAGTGGCTTTCACTCTGTTTAAGGGAAGGTCGGAGCTCAAAATTACCACTTATACCAGCCAGAATATGATCAGCAAGTTTTGATCTGAGGTGATGAGATGAACCCCATTAATCTTGTCCAAGTAACCGATACTCATTTGTTTGGTCAAACAAGCGGTAAGCTGGGTAAAATAAATACCCTCGATACTTTAAATAAAATCCTTGAATCCATTCAATGTAATGAAGATCAACTCGATTGTCTGATAGCTACCGGAGATATTGCACAAGACGCGTCATCAAAAGCCTATGAACATTTTATGCTATCGGTTGAAAAAATTACGGCGCCTTTTCGTTGGATACCGGGGAATCATGATAATGTGAGTCTGATGCAGAGAATTTCGCATGGAACTAATTATTGCGATAAGACTTTCAAAATCGGAAATTGGATGATTATTCTGCTTGATACTAGCGTTAAGCATGAAGTTTTTGGTTCGCTTAGTGAAATGGAGCTAGAGTTTCTTGAAACAACCCTAGACTTAATTAAGCAAGATGTAGACATCAGTAATGTCCTGATTTGTTTGCATCACAATCCGGTAAAAGTGCAGCATGGTTGGTCTGAAGAAATTGGCTTACGAAATAGATCAGATTTCTTTGATGTTGTTGAGAAATTTCCTGAGGTCCGCTGCGCGATTTTTGGACACCTACATCAAGAGATAGATATCGAATACAAAGGAATTCGATTACTTTGCTCTCCATCTACGTGTACACAGTTTGTTCCCAATGCGCAAAATTTTGAACTTGAATCAAGTAATCCAGGCTATAGGCGGCTTGTGTTGCAAAAAGATGGCGGTATCGATACTGAAATCATACGCCTGAAAGAAATCTAGGATTATGGGAAGGATGATTGAGTTCTGAAAAAAGACCTTGGATGTTGCTGCGTAAATCTTTCAGTTTTAATGTCAAGAATTGAGTAATCTGAGCGATAAAAGGTTATTGATCTTCGCTATCTTGAATCTTCAGAATTAAACTTCCTAATGAGCAATACATACAATGCTGATGCTATAGAAGTCCTAACTGGCCTTGATCCTGTCAGGAAAAGACCCGGGATGTACACAGACACCTCGCGTCCAAACCATTTAATTCAAGAGGTAATTGACAACAGTGTTGATGAGGCGTTGGCAGGATTTGCTCGAAATCTCACATTGACTTTAAATAAAGATGGCACTATCGAGGTGGCAGATGATGGCCGAGGGATGCCCGTCGACACCCACAAAGGCGAAAAAGTTAGCGGAGTAGAGTTGATCTTAACTCGCTTACATGCCGGAGGAAAGTTCTCAGATAAAAACTATCAATACTCAGGTGGCTTGCATGGTGTTGGCGTATCGGTTGTCAATGCACTATCAAAATTTCTTGAAGTTGAGGTTAAAAGAAATAGCAATGTCTACTCGATGAAGTTTAAGAATGGAGATAAAGCGTCTGAGCTTCAAGTTATAAAGAAAGTTGGTAAACGAAATACAGGAACAACAGTCCGCTTTCTTCCAGATGGTCAGTATTTTGATTCTGTCAAAATTTCAATTTCAAAACTCAAGCATTTACTGAGAGCAAAAGCAGTATTATGCCCAGGTTTGACTGTGGCATTTATAGATAACAGTGCCACCAAGGCTAAATCGCAAAGTGAAGAATGGTTCTACGAAGATGGGTTAGTTGACTACTTAATCCAGGGAAATGATGGTTATGAAACTCTGCCTATAAATCCGTTTACGGGATCAATTCAGGGTAATGACGAGGCTGTTGACTGGGCGATACAATGGTTGCCTGAAGGCGGAGAGGCGATTACGGAAAGCTATGTGAATCTCATACCGACCCCAATGGGTGGCACACATATCAGTGGTCTTAGGACAGGCCTGCTCGAGTCTATCAGGGAGTTTTGCGAGTTTAGAAATTTACTCCCTCGAGGCATAAAAATTTCCCCTGATGATGTTTGGGAAAATCTCAGTTACGTGTTGTCTTCAAAACTTCAAGACCCTCAATTTTCTGGACAGACAAAAGAGAGGCTTTCATCGAGACAATGCAGTGTCTTTGTAGCTGGCGTAGTAAAGGACAGTTTTAGTCTTTGGCTCAATCAACACACCACAGAAGCCGAGGCTATTGCGGAACAGTGCATTAGGAATGCTCAAACCAGGCTCAGAGAAAGTAAAAAAGTCGCGCGAAAAAAAGTTACGTCAGGACCAGCACTGCCAGGGAAATTAGCTGATTGTTCGACGGAAGATGTAATGGCTGGTGAACTTTTCTTGGTGGAAGGAGATTCTGCTGGAGGCTCCGCGAAGCAAGCACGAGAACGAGAATTTCAGGCAATCATGCCGTTAAGGGGCAAGATAATGAATACCTGGGAGATCGAGTCGGCAGAGATACTTGCGTCACAAACCGTACACGATATAGCTATAGCTCTGGGTGTCGACCCAGGCTCAACAGACATTGATGGCTTGCGATACGGCAAGATTTGTATATTAGCCGATGCTGATTCTGATGGCTTACATATAGCCACACTCTTATGTGCTCTGTTTGTTAGGCATTTTAAGAAAGTAGTCGAAGGAGGATTTGTATATGTTGCAATGCCTCCCCTTTTCCGCATAGATGTTGGCAAAGAAGTCTTTTACGCTTTGGATGAAGATGAAAAGAAAGGGATTTTAGACAGCATTGCCGTAGAGAAAAAAACAGGAAAAATTAATGTGCAGAGATTCAAGGGCCTGGGTGAAATGAATCCAATGCAGTTGAGAGAAACAACTATGGCACCTGATACAAGGCGTTTAGTGCAATTAACACTTGAGTCTAATTTGGAATCTGGGAAAAAGTCAGGGACTTTTGAATTAATGGATAGGCTTTTAGCAAAAAGTAGAGCCCATGACAGGAAACACTGGTTAGAGGAAAAAGGCAATCTCGCTGATTATGCTGAGTAGAGAACACATATAAAGGTATGAATGAGAATATAACAATTAATGCTGACGGCGTTGAACAGATTGCTTTAAAGAATTACACCGAGCAAGCTTATCTTAATTATTCAATGTATGTAATAAATGATCGGGCTTTGCCAAATATTGGTGATGGATTAAAACCAGTACAAAGGCGAATCATTTATGCAATGTCAGAACTAGGTTTAAAGCAGGCTGCTAAGTTTAAAAAATCTGCAAGAACCATCGGCGATGTGATCGGTAAATTTCACCCTCATGGTGATTCTGCTTGTTATGAGGCTATGGTTTTGATGGCTCAATGGTTTGCATATCGATATCCTCTAGTTGATGGCCAGGGAAATTGGGGTTCACAGGATGACCCCAAATCATTTGCGGCGATGCGCTACACCGAATCACGTTTGCAAAAATATGCTGAATTGTTACTCAATGAACTTGGCCAAGGCACGGTTGATTGGCGGCCCAATTTTGATGGAACACTAGAGGAGCCAGAGATACTTCCTGCCCGATTACCGAATGTGCTGCTTAATGGCGGCAGCGGAATAGCGGTTGGCATGGCGACTGACATACCGCCTCACAATCTCGAAGAGGTAGCAAACGCTTGTGTGCACCTTCTTGACAAGCCGAAGTCTTCTATCGATGAAATCTGCAGAATAATAAAAGGCCCTGACTTTCCGACAGAGGCTGAGCTCGTGACACCCAAAGATGACATTATCGAGATCTACAAAACTGGCAAAGGCTCCCTTAAAAGCAGAGCGACCTATGTTTCAGACAATGGGGACATCGTAATAACCTCATTACCATACCAAGTTTCTGGGGCAAAAGTCTTGGAACAAATTGCATCGCAAATGCAAAAGAAAAAACTCCCAATGGTTGTCGATATTCGCGACGAATCAGATCATGAAAATCCAACAAGAATTATAATTGTGCCAAAATCTAATCGTGTTAATAAAGAAACACTGATGTCACATCTATTTGCAACGACTGACCTTGAAAAAAATCACAGAGTTAATTTCAACGTAATAGGTATCGATAAAAAGCCACAAGTTAAAGATATCGTCTCGCTCTTAAAAGAATGGCTAAAATTTAGAACAGCAACGGTTAAGAGAAGACTTGAGCATCGCTTGAAACAACTACTTGATCGACTCCATATCCTTGATGGATTGCTAATAGCTTTTCTTAATATTGATGAAGTAATTAAATTAATTAGAGAAGAAGATAAACCAAAGCCAGCATTAATAAAGAAGTTTAAAATTACCGATTTTCAAGCTGAAGCTATTTTAAATCTGAGGCTCAGACAACTAGCCAAGTTAGAAGAAATGAAAATCAAGGCTGAGCAAAAAGACTTAAATACCGAACGAAAAAAGCTAGAGCAAATCCTTGATTCCTCGGCTCGGCTAAAAACTCTGATTAAAAAAGAAATCAAGGATGATGCAAAACAATTCGGAGATAAAAGACGCACAGTATTTAAAGTGGGGGAGGACGCAAGAGCATTTAGCGAGACCGAATTACTCTCAACTGAACCGGTTACAGTCGTCTTGTCAGAGCGTGGTTGGATAAGAGCTGCAAAAGGTCATGATCTTGACCCGGCTACACTGCAGTATAAATCTGGTGATAGTTTTAAAGCCTCGTCCCAAGGTAAAAGTAATCAACAATCTATTTTTCTTGACTCTACAGGGCGATCCTATTCCTTGCTAGCCCACACCTTGCCATCAGCAAGGGGCCAAGGAGAACCTATATCAGGCCGAATAGCGCCTCCTTCAGGTGCAACATTTGAGGGAGTAGTGATTGGAGATGAGCAGGGGGATGTTCTTGTTGCAAGTGATGCTGGATATGGGTTTGTTTGCCAATTAAAAGATCTAATAAGCAATAAAAAATCTGGCAAGACCATCCTGCGTTGCCCTAAAGGTTCGAAATTATTAACGGCGCTGTTAGTCCATGATTACGAAAACGATTGGGTTGTGTCTGTTAGTAATGAAGGTAGAATGTTGATATTCCCTATTTCCGAACTACCTAGGTTATCAAAAGGCAAGGGAAACAAAATAATAAATATTCCTGCCAAGAGGGTTACAGAGCGAGTCGAATTCGTCTCAGCCATGACTGTCTTATCTTCTGATAGCATTTTGACTATTTATGCAGGACGTCGTCATCATAATTTAAGGCCGTCTGATCTTGATCATTACCGTGGTGAACGGGGACGGCGTGGGAATAAGCTGCCACGAGGATTTCAGAATGTCGATAGGATTGAAGTAGCTGACTGAATAAAGTTAGAAATTCTCTTATTTGTCGAATAATTTCAATAGCTGCGCTGTTTGTTTTTGGAGAAGGAATTTATACTCCGACATTGCGTCGTGGGTTATGAAATAGTTTAAACTCCCGCTTTCACTTAATGTTCCATACTCTGTGGCTTCCACTCTAGTGTCAGATCCTGCATTCGTGAGTGCTGGTTCACTTATGAGAATTGAGTTAATTGGACACTCTTTAGAAATCGTTTTAGCAATATCAAGAGTTTCCCCAGATAAGTTGTCCATTTTTTGAGTTATTGGGGAATAAAGAGTGTTTAATGAATTTCCGCTGTGAATGACCAATCTAAATTTAGATTGACTAATTTCTTTATTTTTACGATTGATTTCAGCAAATAATTGTAAGAATAGTTGTGCACTGCAGACAGCATAAAAAGCTTGCTCCTCTGATTCCTCTACTCTACTGAAATTGATTAAAACTTCATCTTCAGAACAAAAACATACTTTGCCGTTATATAGCTGGCTGATCTTCCCGCTATAGAAGTAGTATTTATTAAGCATTGCGGCAAGATTTTCGCTGGTTAAAGTTGATGCCAAATATTGAAAGTTACTCATCGAAATAAGCAGGATAGTAGTATCTTCCAAGCCCATAGTATCTGCATTTTTATGGGCTGCTGCCTCTGGTTGCCTTACGTTTATGTTCTTTAAGAAAGTGTTCTGCGCAAGGAATTCTGCAGTGGCATTGAACTGCCTTATAGCCCTACTGAGCTCATTATCGTCTCTTGGGACTGGGCAAGTTTCGACTTCACCGTCTCTTATTTTCCCCAAATAAAAAGACAATAAATTTATTGGAAAACTGATAAGGTTTTTATAATAGAGACTAGTAATCGCTATCGCTACTGTAAGCAGGAGTAGGGTTGCTATTACTATAAGCACCAAGCTATCAACTAAGCTAGCCTCTATGTAGCTCACGTTTAAGTCTAGAGTCACATAACCAATTATAGAGTCTGCAATCGAGATGGGAGCTGTATATTCAGTAATTAACGCTGCTAAAGATATTGGAAGAGGAAATTTACCTCTAATTTCGGACGCTTCGTTAATTGTTCTGGCTATTATTTCATCATTAACGTTAGTTACAGTAATTTCGGCTATTGTTGAATTATCAATAAGACTGTTAAGCATGACATTTATACTGATAAGGTCGTTTTCTAACATGACTTCAGTAACTTGAGCGGCTGTCTGGTTAGCTAAATTTTGTCCGAGAATATCGGCTTGTTGACGAAGAATATTTCGCGAATTGTATGTAGTGAGAAGCCAAAATATAGTCATTGTTAAAAGTAAAAGGCAACATACCAATAGCGAAAATTTTCGTGAGACTTGTGGATACCTATTCTTCTCATCAGGAGTTTTCTGTTGTTGCTCCTGTTGTTGTATTCCTGTCTCCCCTTGTTTCCCCATTGACTTTCTCTTCGCTTCTTTGAAGTCTGTTAGCTTACCATATCGTCAGAGACTTAATTAGACGAGTCGGGTCTTCGATGATTCACCAGGCTTTTCCTGAACTAAACTTGGAACTAGATATCCCGGTAATTCCTTTTTTAAAGAGTCTATGATCTGTATGGCTTTGTCCGTTTTAACCGAAAAATGCGCTGTACCAGCCACTTTATCAGGCAGGTGAATGTAATAAGGTAATACACCATGCGAAAAAAGGGTATGACTTAACTCTTTTAAAATCTTAGTGTCATCATTAATGCCTGCTAGAATGACAGATTGATTGAGCAACGTGACACTGCTCCTTTGTATTGTCATAAGTGCATTTTTAACATTTTCTGAAATTTCCTGGCTATGATTACAATGAACCACCATTACTACATCAAACCTTGTCTGATCAAAAATAGTAATCAATTCAGGTGTTATTCTTTGAGGCAAAACGATTGGAATCCTAGAATGAATTCGGAGAATATCGAGGTGGTCTATCGATTCAAGTTCCCGTATTAACCAGAGTAACTGTCTATCTGAAATTCCTAGGGGATCCCCTCCGCTGAGTATTACTTCTTTTATGGTTTGATCATTCTTTATATACTCTAAAGTATCTCCCCAATCTTTCCGACTGGGGGTGTTGGACTGATAATCAAAGTGCCTTCTAAAACAATATCGGCAGTGGACTGCACAATGAGGCGCAGCCGTAAGTAGCACTCTTGCTTGATATTTATGCAGAAGCCCCGCAACTGGGTTAAACTTATATTCTTGGAGAGGGTCTGTTGAAAATGACGAAGGAGTCATTTCTTCTTCTTTGGAAGGCCAAACTTGAAGTAACAAGGGATCGCTCCAGTTTCCCGGCTCCATAGCGTCAATGAATGGGCGAGGGACTTTGAGAGGGAATTGGGTAAGAGCGGATAGACTTGGTGGTTTCTTGCTAATATCAAGACGGAGTATATTTAGCAATTCCTCTGGGTCTGTTAAGAGATCGGATAATATCTCTCTCCAATCTTCTGATTTGACTGAAGGAATTATTCTAAGAGCTTTATGAGTCATTGAAAAAATTGTTACTAGATTTTGTCACTTAATAGTAGCAAGATTTAGGTTTGCTGACAGAATTTAATTTGACCCTTAGCTAAATACTAGTGAGAAAAATATGGCAACCTACTCTACAAATGAATTTAAGTCTGGTTTGAAAGTGCTCGTAGATAATGAGCCCTGTTCTATTCTAGAAAATGAAGTCGTTAAGCCTGGTAAGGGTCAGGCATTTAATAGGGTGAAGTTTAGGAATTTACTGAATAGTCGAGTGTGGGAACGGACCTATAAGTCCGGAGAGTCTATTGAGGCCGCAGATGTTATGGAAACAGACATGGAATATCTCTACAGCGATGGTGAATTTTGGCATTTTATGAAGACCGATGATAGCTACGAGCAAGTCGCAGCGGATTCTAATGCCGTTAGAGAGGCAATAAATTGGTTAAAGGAACAAGATACTTATCAAGTAATTCTATGGAATGATTCTCCTATTTCAGTAACCGCATCCAATTTTGTTGAAATGGAAGTTGTAGAAACAGATCCTGGATTGAAAGGAGATACCGCGCAAGGTGGAACGAAGCCCGCCACCTTATCTTCGGGCGCAGTCGTTAAGGTCCCATTGTTTGTGAATATTGGAGATGTCTTACGAGTCGATACCCGCACTGGAGAATATCAAAATCGAGTTAATAAATAGATTTAGTCATGGATGACTGGCAACCTGGTGCTTCCCTATCGACGCTGAGACTTCGAGCTAAATTACTTGCAAGTACTAGAGAATTTTTTACAAACAAGGGCGTCTTGGAAGTCGAGACCTCAGCCCTATCGCGTTTCGGAACTACTGATGTCTATCTAAACTCTGTCAAAGCTGGCTTGGGATCAGTATCGAATTGTGGAGAACTTTATTTGCAAACCTCACCCGAATTGCAAATGAAACGTCTACTAGCGATGGGAGTCGGTCCAATCTACCAAATTTGCAAGGCATTTAGAGATGACCCGGTTACATCTTTGCATAACCCGGAATTCACAATCGTGGAATGGTATCGTCCCTCATTTAGTATGGAAAACTTAATGAATGAGGTTGAAGAATATGTCCAAACTGTAGTTGGCTGCGGTAAGATCTTAAGATATAGCTACCAGGAAGTTTTTGAAGAAAAAATCGGCTTAAATCCTCATGAATGTTCTCTAGACGAAATTCAAAAGGCTGCGCACACTCATCTAGATATTGGGTCTAAAGACCTCCGTTTTACAGAGTATCTCGATTTGGTAATGTCAGAGGTTATTGAACCTAATTTGCCTGAATTTTGTTTTCTTTATGACTATCCGGAATGCCAAGCAGCTATGGCTGCTATAGAAATTGATGAACATGGTAACCAAATTGCAAAACGCTTCGAACTCTATTGCAAGGGTAAAGAAATTGCTAATGGTTATTTTGAACTCACTGATCCTATTGAACAGCTGAGAAGACTTACATCCGATAACATCGAGCGTTCAAAAAAAGGCTTACCTGAAATACCCATAGATGAAAGTTTTTTTGCAGCACTTTCTGCAGGTATACCGAAAGGATCAGGCGTGGCTCTGGGCCTGGACAGATTGTTAATGGTTATAGGTGATTTCGAAGAAATCGATAGTGTGCTTTCTTTTTCGATAAAGCGCGTTTAATGCAACGCCTCCTGCAGAATTCGGTCCTGGTATAATCCCCTTAGTTTCCTTGTTATCGGACCAGGAGCTCCATCGCCAATCAAGCAGCCATCTATGGAAACTACCCCAAGCACCATAGTAGTAGCGCTGCTGATAAGAGCTTCGTCCGCTGCTTTTGCCTCCGCAACTGAAAATGTTCTCTCCTCGACGGTAATTTTCGCTCTCTCCGCGAGCTCTAAAATTGTCCGCCGACGAATGCCCGGCAGTATTGAGTTTGAGAGGCTTCGCGTGACAAGCACATCATTTTTTACTATGTAAGCTGAAGACGACGCGCCCTCGGTGACTTGTCCATTTTCAACCATCCAAGCTTCTTTACTATTTTGAGTTATTGCGTCCTGCTTGGCTAACACTTGTCCTAACAAATTAATCGATTTTATGTCTCTTCGTTTCCATCTCAAATCGGGAGTTGTGGTAACAGCTATTCCAGTCTCAAAGTCAGGGTTATCTAAGATATCCATTTGCGAGGTGAAGGCTACGATTCCAGGTTGTACAGATTCTGGAAACGGGAAGTCCCGGTCAGCCGGTCCTCGAGTCACTTGAGAGTATACTATGCCCTCTTTTAACTCATTCTTTTCAATCAAGGCATTCATCATTTGTATATATTCTTGCTCTGAGCAAGGCCATGGGATTGATAACTCAAATAGTGATCTCTCGAGTCTTTCTAGGAAATAATCTCTGTCGATAATTTTTCCACGAATTACTGGGACCACTTCGTAAATGCCATCACCAAATATGAATCCCCGATCAAAGATTGAAATGACCGCTTCTTGCTCTTTAACGAATTTGCCATTTACAAATACGATGCGACTCATAAAAGTTCCGCTCCTTATCTATTCGAATTCCTTCGCAAAATTTTTTAGTGCCTGTCCATGTAACCTCTGAACTGTCCATCCATCCATGGGAATTGCACCTATTGAGCGATAAAACTGAATAGAGGGTTCGTTCCAATCAAGAACTGACCATTCAACTCTCGTGTAGTTTTTCTCATGGGCGAGTTTTGCAAGGTAAGCGAGCAAGTTTTTTCCGAATCCTTTACCGCGCATGTTGGGGCTTACGTATAGATCTTCTAAATAAATCCCGGGGCGTCCTGTAAAAGTGGAAAAATTAGTGAAGAACAATGCATAGCCAACAGGCTGACCCTCGAATTCGCCAATAATCGCTTTCGCACAAGGCTCAGCCGAAAACAAACTGTGAGCAAGAGTTTCCTCAGTGGCTTCAACCTCGTGGAGTAGCTTTTCATAGTCAGCTAGTTCTTTGATAAAAGATAAAATCAGCCCACAGTCTTTCTTATCTGCATCACGTATTATAAAACCCTCTATTTTTGTCTGAATTTTCATTGCCTACTTGCCACTCAAAGCTGGATAGAATGGTGAATTTAAGAGTTAAACTAGACCCACTACTTTACGTTAAGTATCTCGCTGCTATAATACTCGCCTTTTTTTTACTCTAAAAGCATTCGATGTAATTAAGACCGAATTTGAGCTCTAAGCAGGGCTAGAAATCTGGTATCCTCAAAGGAATAAAAATGTCTGATAAGAAAGCTAAGATAATCTATACCGATACTGACGAAGCACCGGCGCTCGCTACTTATTCGCTTCTTCCAATAATCAAATCGTTTACGGCAGGATCGGGCATAGAGGTCGAGACAAGGGACATTTCTTTATCTGGTCGTATAATAGCTAATTTTCCTGAGTTTCTTAGTGATTCTCAGAAACAGTCTGATGCTTTGGCTGAGTTAGGAGAGCTGACACAAGATGAGATGGCGAACATTATAAAGTTGCCAAATATTTCGGCTTCAATCCCACAAATGAAAGCCGCAATTAAAGAACTTCAGGATAAGGGTTACTCCTTGCCGGATTATCCGGAAGAGCCAAATAATGATGAAGAGCGGGAAATAAAAGGGCGTTACGACCGAGTCAAGGGCAGTGCCGTGAATCCTGTCTTGCGAGAGGGGAACTCTGACCGCAGAGCACCAGCATCAGTTAAAGAGTATGCAAGAGCAAATCCACATTCTATGGGGATATGGTCAACTGACAGCAAATCGCATGTCTCTAGTATGCAGTCCGGCGACTTTTATGAAAGTGAACAGTCAACAACAATTTCTCATAAAACCATTGCAAGGATTGTCCATATCGATCTCAATGGAAATGAAACAGTATTAAAAAAAGGCATCGCTTTAGAAGAAGGCGAAATTATTGATGCTGCTTTTATGAGCAAAGATAGTTTACAGAGCTTCCTTGAGCAAGAAATTGAAGATTCAAGCGAAAGAAATATTCTGTTCTCTCTGCATTTGAAAGCGACAATGATGAAAGTATCTGACCCAATAATTTTTGGGCACGCAGTAAAAGTGTTTTTTAAAGACGTATTTTCAAAATACGAGCAGCAATTCATGGAGCTTGGTGTTGATCCTAACAATGGCCTCGGAGATGTTTATTCCAAGATAGAAAATTTGCCAGATTCAGAGAGAGAGGCTATCGAGGCGGATCTGCTCCGCTGTTACGAAAATCGTCCGGAGATGGCGATGGTCGACTCCGACAGAGGGATAACTAACCTGCATGTTCCCAGCGATGTGATAATTGACGCGTCAATGCCTGCGGCGCTGAGGGCCTCTGGCCAAATGTGGGGACCTGACGGCAATTTACGCGACATGAAAGCTGTGATCCCAGACCGTTGTTATGCCGGGGTTTATCAGGAGGTAATTGATTTCTGTAAAGCTAATGGGGCATTCGATCCAGTAACGATGGGCAGTGTGCCGAATGTTGGTTTGATGGCGCAGAAAGCTGAGGAGTATGGCTCTCATGATAAAACTTTCGAGGTTACAACAGGCGGGACAATCAGCGTTATTAATACAGAGGGAGCGGCTCTGTTAAAACATTCTGTCAAAGCGGGAGATATTTGGAGAATGTGCCAGGTAAAGGATGAACCAATCCAAGACTGGATAAAACTCGCGGTTAACAGATCACGAATTTCTAAAACACCAGTTGTTTTCTGGCTGAATGCTGATCGTGCCCACGACTCTGAGTTAATTAGTAAGCTTAATAAGTACCTTCAAGGTTTTGATACTGAAGGATTAGATATTCATGTTAAATCACCTGCCGAGGCGACAAGATTTTCTCTAGAAAGAATTAAGGATGGTAAAGATACCATCTCAGCTACAGGGAATGTGTTGAGAGACTACCTAACCGATCTTTTCCCAATTCTTGAATTGGGAACCAGTGCAAAAATGCTTTCGATTGTGCCTCTAATGAATGGTGGTGGTCTTTTTGAAACAGGTGCTGGAGGCTCAGCCCCTAAACACGTTCAGCAGTTTGAGAAGGAAAATCATCTGCGTTGGGATTCTTTGGGAGAATTCCTAGCATTAGCCGCTTCCTTGGAACATTTGGCTAATCGCGCTGATATGCCGAGGGCAGCGGTTTTAGCAGAAACTCTCGACAAGGCTACTGGAGAATTTTTAAGTAAGAATAAATCTCCGTCTAGGAAGGTAAACGAGTTAGATAATCGTGGTTCTCATTTCTACCTCGCTTTGTTCTGGGCAGAAGCTCTTGCAGAGCAAAATACGGACGAGGATTTAAAAACAAGATTCGAAGGGGTAGCTGTCGCGTTACGACAGGCGGAGGGGAAAATTATTGAGGAACTAAATTCGGCGCAGGGAGTCACTGTCGACGTTGGCGGGTATTACAAGCCTGATCCAGTTTTGGCTTCTAACGCAATGAGGCCTAGCCCTACTTTTAATGAGATTCTCTCAAACCTGTGTAGTTAGAATTTAATCTAGTGAATTTTTGAGTAATACTTACTTCCGCTTCTTCGCGTAAAAAAATTAATTTTGGCGCGAGACGAGTATTCCAAATTCGTCGATTTCTATAAGCACTTTCTCAAAAGAAGAAATTTCTATCGGAGGTACTTCCGAATCGTCGTGTTGTCCAAAAACAAACGTCTTGAGGGCATTGTTGCTTCTCTGAGGTAAGCTTACCGACTGAGAATCAAAACCTTGAGGGATGAAGACACTGACCAAGTCAATCTTGTCACCAGCCTCAGAAATAAAACGTCTCTGATTAGAATACCAAGCAGTTTTTGTTGATGGAAATTTCTCTAGAATATCTTGGTCATAAACAAACACGATATCCACTTGAGTAATAATTATGGCGTTGGGATCTAGCTTTGAAGATATATATATGGAATTCACTTCACCGGCGCTTGGCCTTAAGAAAATAGCAACCAATAGAAGCAGTGATATAGATTTATAATTCAACATATATAATCAAAATTCTCTGAGCCAGAATGATGCGTTAAAAAAAAGGCCAGCAGATTTCTCATGCTGGCCTCTTTGTTCTAATAGCGACTACGATTTAGTTTTCTTCAGTCTCAACCACGCCTGTCGCTGACTTTGGGGTTCCATCTCCATTGTTACCTAAAGACTCTTGATATCTCCAACCGGCTAGGATGCCCACTAGGCCGTGGTTGCCCTCATGGCAAGCGTATTCGTAAATAGGATCGGCTGATTCTCGAAGCGGGAACTTGGCCGACCAAGGTTCGTCCCAAGAAAGAGGATCGCTGACTGTAAAGTCATACTCCAAAGTATTGTCATCAATGCGCTTTATTCGCTCTTCCACTGCAGCTTGTTTGGACATCCCCCGCAAATTGTAGTCGTGATACCAATTCTCAGTATGGATAACAAGCGTATCGCCTTCCCAATATCCGACAGAGTCTCCTTCCCACTTGAGTTGTTTGGTATTGTGCTCACTATCTAATCGGATGATTCTAGCCGAGTGCACCATCTCATTTAAAATCATAACTTGATCTTTAGTTTGTACGATTTGCATATTGTTATTGTAAGAGCCAGGGATCATCGGTGGACCTGCTACGAATCCAACAAGGCATCGGTCCACCGTCGTGCGCCCTTCAGGGCCTGCACTTTCGAATACCATTTGGCCATACGCCGCACGGCGCTCCCGGCCTGCAGCGTTCACTTGAGGCATTCTCCCGTTGGAGGGCTCGTAAATTAAACTAGTTCTGCGATCCGCTACGGTGTTCTCCCCTCGCTCGTACCAGAAATTGTTGTAGGAAATTACACCAGGTGGGTAGCCAGCACCCCCGACCGAATCAATAATTAGGTCTCTGTTTTGGCGTCTGAGTTCAAATTGTTCCCATTCAGCAGCTTGCTCTGGGGTGAGAGTTTCCAGATGCTCCAGTTCTCTTGGCCTATTAAGGGGGGTAATAGTCCTAAAAGTATATGTACCTTGAAGGTCAGGATGACCAAACTCAGTTTTAGGATAGTCGTCTGTTTGACCTAATGTCATGGTTGCTAGCAACATGCTTGTTAAGGTCAAAGAAACTTTAGTTAGGGCTCTTTTTACCATCGGAACCTCCAGATCTCGTTCGAATGTGGTCTAAAAAATTGTCAGTGTCCCAAATTACGCAGAAACATAGAACTTTTCAAGCGAAAATTAGTCACCAATTGTTTCAATTTCACGATAAAGCCCCATGTTTAGGGGGGATTGCGCACTTCGTCTGAGATACTAAATTGAAATGAATCCGCCGGTGGTTTATGCTGTTCAATCCCTCAGAAGTAGTAGAAATGGTTCAGGTATGGCCTCCAAAACTAGGCGAAAAAGTAAAAATCACGACACGTTCAAAAGTAATCTAAGCTCTGGCTCATTTGCGATAAGTCCTAACTTTCTTGGGAGGGATTCGCGGCTTCCGGCATTTCTGATAGTTGGGTTAGCTGCTTTAGCGCTCATGCCCAGGATTCAAACCAACGATACCCTAATCTGGTCTTTTGTCGCTGCGGCAGTTTTTCTTGGACTTTGGTTGGCCTTTTTACTTTCCAGAGGTCAAGCAGAGAGAGACACCTATTCGTTTGATATTGCTTTGAGGCCCCAGCATTACATTCAAGCCTGTGTTCAGTTCAGTGTCTACGCCTATTGGGGTTACCATTGGGAGTTGATTCCCGGATCAGGCTTAAGGCCTGTCTATGATCATGCCCTTTTAATGTTGGGACAAATTATATTTGCTTATGCCTTCGGCATACTTCTATCTTGGTCACGACATCAAAAATATATTTTAGGTTTTGGGCCAATACCGATCATTTTCAGCGTAAATCTCTTCCTCTGGTTCCGAGATGATTGGTTCTATATGCAGTTTTTGATGATTGCATTGGGTTTCATGGGTAAGGAGTACATACGGTGGAACAGGGAGGGCCGCAGTATGCACATTTTTAATCCTTCCGCGTTCGCACTTGGATTATTTTCTCTAGTGCTGATTCTAACGAACACCACTCATTTAACCTGGGGGCAAGAAATTGCTTCAACTCTAACGCTGGCACCGAACATATATACCTTCCTGTTTCTAATTGGCTTGGTGGTAATGTATTTCTTCTCGATTACCCTTGTCGCTGGGATGGCTGCTATCTCTTTGTTTGTGCTAAGTACTCTTTACAGTTCTTTTGCTGGCGTACCTTATTTTCTTGATTCTGAAATTCCAGCCGCGGTTTTTCTGGGTCTTCATTTGCTCGTTACCGATCCTTCTACATCCCCGCGCACGGCATTGGGTAAGTTGATTTTTGGAGTGTTTTACGGTTGCGGAGTATTTGTACTCTATACCCTACTTGGTGCACTGGGAGCTCCGACCTTTTATGACAAACTATTGTGTGTACCCATTTTAAATCTCAGCGTGATAGCTATTGATAAAATAGTCCGATCCGTACAGTCCGAGAACGTGTTGAATGTGTGGAAACAAAATTGGATGAGCGGCCGTGCGAATCTCGCTCATATGATCGCGTGGGTCGTAATCTTCGGATCGATGTCCGTGCTAGGTAAAACGGATGGTCAGCACACTGGAGACAGCCTGCCCTTCTGGCAACAGGCTTGTGCAGAAGGTCTGACTAACGGCTGTGATCGTCTCCTGCAATTAGAAAATACATATTGCGCAGATAACGCAGCTTGGGCTTGCAATGAACTTGGTATCAAATACAGAAGTGGGAATGCTGTTGGGCTAGACAGTGTTCGTGCACGCACATATTTTCAGCGAGCATGCGAACTAAAATTCAAAGCTGCCTGCCTTAATCTGCTGCATTCTGACTTAGTCCTCAGTGAAGACCCTCATGAACTCGACTTAAGATTGCTTTTGCGCGAAGGTGGTCGGAACTTAATGGATGAACCGCTCGAGGATCTTTATAAGAGAGCTTGTAGTCATAGTTGGGATTTTGCTTGTGAGTCACAACGAAATATTTAATGAGTGAAGAAGATTTGAAATCTTCTCAACATGAAAATAAAGTACCAGGTCGCACAGTTGGCTTTTTTGTGATGAGCGCGATCATCGTATTCGTTGCTATATGGATGTCAATCCAAGGCAACGATAGAGCGTTAACAGATCTGAGTGAGCAATCCAAATTAGAAAATTATAGTGTTTCTTTGCCAAGCGAGTTACGTCTACCGAACCTGCCTCTTTTGGGGTTTGTAGAAGTGGAGGCCGGTGAGTTCCTAATGGGGAGTAATCCGCTGTTGGACCGATTAGCTTACGAAAATGAGCGCTGGTCGAGTCGCCAAAGACAAGGAGAAGTTTATCTACCATCTTTCTTCATCAGTCGGTACGAAACTACGATAGCGCAGTTTGGTGTCTATGCGGATGAGGTAGATCTAGACATACGACAGATTAATTTAGTGGGTTCGCCTGATCTTGCCGCATATAATGTCACTTGGTCTGATGCTGTTGGATACGCAAGCTGGCTCGACTCAAAACTAAGATCTTCTCCTCGCACACCCGAAAGACTCAAGGCCATACTTGAGGGAGGAGGTCGGGTGACCCTTCCGTCAGAGGCAGAGTGGGAAAAAGCTGCACGCAGCACGGACGGAAGAATCTTTCCGTGGGGTTCTCAACCTACCTCTGATTTCGCCAATTTTAACGCTACCGAAGTCTACTCTGTTGGATCAAAGCCTTGTGATGAATGTGCTTATGGTCTCTCGGACATGGCTGGTAATGTGTGGGAATTCACTCGAAGTCCTCTGCAAGATTACCCGTATGATCCTGTGGATGATCTTGATAACTTATCTGAAGACGCACTCTGGGTCATGCGTGGCGGATCTTTTGCGGACGGCATCAACAACGTCCGAGCAGCCGTGCGAGGAGCAGTAGATCCGGGTGTTCGCAGCAAGACAATCGGTTTTAGGGTGGTTATAAGTTCAGCTCCATAACTACCTGCTTTTAATCTTCGTATCCAACTTTTGAAAAATCATAAAATTTAACCACCCTTGCCTGGGCATGATTTTGCAAATAATGTAACCTTTACTTCTCTATAAACAAGTGGTAAGTTTGCGTTACATTTTAGAAGGAGAAGATGATGATATCTATCATTGAGTCTGGCATGCTGGTACCCGTGCTGGGAGTCTTAGCCGGAATCATTATTCCGCTATCGGTGTTCATTTGGCTATATTATGAAGGCAAGGGCAAGCGAGAAACTATTCGGGAAATAGCCAAGAATATCGATGACCCTTCAAAATTGGAGGATTTACTAGGAATTTTTGAAGAGAGAAAAAAAGAACCCATAGATTATAGAAGGAGCGGGGTGGTAACTCTGTTTGTTGGCATTGGGCTGTTTCTTTTTGGATTTGTCATTACGGTGGCACCCATAGAAGGAATAGGGCTCCTTGTTGGTGCCATAGGAATTGGACAAATCGTTGCCGGTTATCTCTATCCAAATACGAGTGAGGAACTAACTAACGCTGTTGAAAAATATGAAGAGAGTTAACAATTGGGACGTAACCACAAGAAACTTTTCAACAATCTTGAGGCACTTCGGAAATCTTCTGGGCTGACCCAACAAGACCTGTCTGAAAAGGCGGGAGTCTCTAGAAAAAGTATCAATGCTATTGAAAATGGTGTTTATATACCTTCCACCCTCCTTGCGTTAAAAATTGCGAGAACTCTTAGCTGCTCCGTTGAAGATCTATTTCAACTACCTTGATTTATTCTTAAATTATTTCGTAGGATGACGGGAGAGCTAAGTAGCTCTCCCTTGAGAAGTGAGCTAGACTAATCCTAATCGGGCAAAGCAAAAGTCAAGATGAGATCGCCTCCTCGCCGCCCTCTTGATCCACCTCCCGAGGCGACCGTAACAAATTCTTCACCATCAATTGAAAATACAGCGGGCGATGCAAATACGCCGGAGCCGGTATTGTACTTCCATAACTCTTCGCCGGTTTCAGCGTCGAAAGCATAAAAATAGCCCGCAGTGTTGCTTCCTGCTCCAACAAAAACAAGACCTCCTGCAGTAACTACTGGCCCGGCCTGACCATAGCCCTCAAAAATCTGCCTCCAGATAAGCTCGCCAGTGGTGGGATCATAGGCCGAAAAATAGCCTTTTGGATCCCGGCCAGAATTGAAGGGCTGGTCTATCGCGTTAACATAGAGATAACCAGTATCTTTGCCGTAGGCAAGGGGCCCATAGTTTGAACCTCCCCCAAAACCTGGCGCGAACACCTGATTGGGACCGATTGGTGTAAATTGCTCCACTAACTCGTTCTGCTCCATGTGCTGTGCAGGTATGTCGGTGGGGAATACTGGAGAAACCGGTTCCATTCGCTCCCCATTTTTCTTATGGGGAATGGGTTGAGTTGGCCATGGTTCCTCTCCTTCAATGTCGGTTTGTGTAGAGACAGGTGTTTCTATAATGGGATGGACAGGCTCTCCTGTCTCTCTATTTAGAATGTAGAGCCAGCTGTTCTTGCTTGCCTGTGCCAGTGCCTTTACCGGCTCGCCGTCGACTTCCATATCAAACAGTACTGGTTGATTGCCCGAGTCATAATCCCAGACATCGTGATGGACTTGCTGGTAGTACCAAGCGAGCTGGCCTGTATCTAGCGTCAATGCGATTAAAGAATCGGTAAACAAGTTCATTCCATCTCTTTTAGTGCTGTCGCCAAACGGGTTACCTACCGCAAAGTAGACCATCCCAAGTTCTGGATCAATCGATGGAGTTTCCCATATTCCGCCACCATTTCTCTCACCCCCCACCCAAGTTGGACCAGCTATATCCCATCCCTGATCATTTTCATCTTGCGGTACAGTATTGAAGTTCCACAGCACTTCGCCGGTTTGGTCATCTATTGCTAATACATAACCACCGGCAATGTGACTCTCACTTCTGGTGGTCCCAATATAAATCACGTCGTCGTGTATCTGGGGAGCAGTCGTGAACCAGTAACCAACCGAAATCGCGGTCTCGATAGAAGGGTCTTTCTGATGCAGAACATCTAATATTACGGAA
>CACJAW010000005.1 GCA_902591495.1 uncultured Pseudohongiella sp. | reverse complement strand
TCTAATTCCTTCAATTAAGGAACATCCCTGGGATAGCTTTGCAGCCACAGCCCCATTAAAACAATCACCTGCTGCGGTGGTATCAATTGCGCTTACGGATGTTGCTTTTAACAACTGTTTTTGATCGCTATTCGCTAAAAAGACTCCTTGTGAACCCAGGGTAATTGCTACGTTGGTGACACCAAATTTTAAAAGTTCCTCCGCAGCGCATGTAACCGAGTCTCTATCAGAAATTGAGATGCCGGACAGTAATTCTGCCTCATTTTTATTAGGGGTAAGCAAATAGGTTCCCTCGAAAACTGATTTAGGCAAAGCTTGAGCAGGGGCTGGATCTAAAATAACCCTGCATCTCTTTTGTTGGCAAACTTCAATCACCCTAGCTACTGATACAATCGGTATTTCTAACTGTAGCAATACAATGGAGCTTGGTGCAATCTGCTCAAGGGCTGCGCTAACAAGGCGAGTGTTTAAGTTGGCATTGGCCCCTGGTGCAACCACAATTTGATTTTCCCCATCGTCATCAACGTTTATGATAGCTACACCGGAAGGGCTGTCGTTATCCCGACTAATGCCCTCACAGTCTATACCCTCATCTGTTAATTTTGCTATGGCTGAATCACCAAAAACATCTACTCCCAGATTGGCAACCATGGAAACTTCACCGCCCAATCTTGCCGCCGCGACAGCCTGATTTCCACCCTTACCCCCAGGATTCATGAAAAACTTATGGCCTATCAAGGTTTCTCCCGGTTTGGGCAGCTTCTTGGCCCCGACGACCATGTCTGTATTGATACTTCCAACCACAATGATCTGGTCTTTGATGCTTGTATTCATTGACAACATCCAATTACTATTCGCGTACTTTGTTAATTATGTACTGAGATAAAAAAAGCTCAAGCAGAAAGGAGTATTCAGTGGTCCTATTCTTTCGATTAAAAAACTGCCTGTCCCTAATCATTCTCCTTATTTTTCCTTTGCTTTCAGGTACCGGCCTTACTCAAGAGACCGTGACCTTATCAACTGATGTGCTGCGAGACAAAATTAAAGGGGGATGGGCCGCACAGACCATTGGCGTTACCTATGGCTTTCCGGTTGAATTTCGTTTTAACAGTGAAAGAGTGCCCGACGACCATGAGCTGAAATGGTACGACGGGCTTTTATATGAAACTTTCACTGAGAGACCAGGAGCCTATGACGACATCTATATGGATCTCTCCTTTGTGCAAGTTTTTGAAGATGAGGGCCTTGATGCGGCGGTTCAGTCTCTAGCAGAATCATTTGCGAATGCTGAATACAGCCTTTGGTTCGCGAATCAAGTTGCAAGATACAATATTCTTAATGGTCTAACTCCCCCAGATTCGGGCCATTGGCTAAACAACCCAGCCGCCGATGATATCGATTTTCAGATTGAGGCAGATTTTGCCGGCATGATGTCGCCCGGCATGGTTAACGCAGCTGTAGAGGTCAGCGACAAAGTTGGTCATATAATGAATTATGGTGACGGATGGTATGGAGGTGTTTTTATAGCCGCTATGTATTCACTCGCTTTCATTGAAAGTGATATCGAGACAATAGTACAAACTGCAATAGATATTATTCCGGAGGAGAGCGACTTCCATAAGATAATCGATCACGTAATTGCCTTGCATACAGAAAACCCTGAAGACTGGAAGTTTGGCTGGAACGGGATAAACCGCGAATGGGCATCCACCGATCTTGGGCCAAGAGGAATGATGTCCCCATTTAATATTGATGCAAAAATAAATGCAGCCTGGGTGGTGCTCGGATTGCTCTATGGAGACGGAGACTTTTCAAAGACAGTTGAGATCGCCACACGAGCTGGCGATGATGCCGACTGTAACCCTGCATCGGCCATGGGTATTCTGGGAACTATTTACGGCTACGATGCGATTCCAAATTATTGGATACAGGGACTTGATGATGTTGAGGATCTCGACTTTGCGTACACGACGATTTCGCTAAATAAAGCCTACGAAATGTCATATCAGCATGCTTTGCAAATGATACGCAGACAGGGCGGATTGGTAAGCGACAGCAGTGTCACGATTCCTGTGCAGGAACCCCAAAAAGTGGCGTTCGAAGACTCTTTTGAAAATCACTTTGCAAAAGAACGCCGTCAACTTGGATCGAGCGACGGTTTAAATCGAGACTTAATCGAGCTGAATGATTCTTTTAATTTCGATTTCAATGGCATCGGGTTCGCTCTGATGGGATCAGCGAGATCTGAAGATGGAGCCGAGGATTACGTATTTGAGGCTGAGCTTCATGTCGATGGTGAATTTATAGAAGCGGCAATCTGGCCCACTGACTTCGTCACGCGACGTTTTTATTTGTTTTGGAAATACGCGCTTAGTGACGGTGACCATGAAGTGGAAATTAGATTGACCAATCCCTCGGACAAAGCAAACGTGTTCCTGGATACAGTCATAGTCTATGGCGCCGAACCTAATTTAATTAACTAACACGATAACAATAAAATGAAAAATCAAATTACAAATTTCTGTATCTTCTTCTTAATAACGTTTTCTGCTTTGGTCAAAGCAGAACCCATTAAGTTGATTTTTGACACTGATATGGGCAACGACGTAGATGATGCGCTTGCGCTTGCGATGTTGCACTCTCTTGAGTCGAGGGGAGAGAGCGAATTACTGGCGATCACTTTAACCAAGGACAACGATGAGGTCGCTCCTTTTGTTGATGCAATCAATACGTTTTATGGTCGTGGGGAAATTCCTATTGGAATCACAAACAGTGGCGTCACTCCAGAAAAGAGCCGCTTTACTGGCGTAACATTAGAGACTGATGGTGGACAATACATCTATCCACACGATCTTCAGTTGGGAGATCCTGCGCCGAATGCGGTGCCTTTATTACGGGAAGTTCTCGCAAATCAGCCAGACCAGTCAGTGGTCATCGTTCAAGTTGGTTTTTCGACCAACCTTGCTCAACTATTGGATACCCGAGCTGATGAACACTCTGACCTTGGGGGAGTTGAGTTGATATCGAGGAAGGTAAAACATATTTCAATTATGGCTGGGACATTTACTCCGATTAATAATGAGACACACCTGGAATACAACATAGTGCAGGACATCCGCTCAGCTCAGAAACTCACTGAGGAATGGCCGACGCCTATTTATTGGAGTGGTTTTGAGGTTGGTCTCGCGATTCGTTACCCTGCTGTCAGCATCGAACAAGATTTTAGCTATGTCGATAGACACCCCATTCCAGAATCATATCAATCCTATGTTCCCACACCTCATGAACGCCCAACTTGGGACCTGACGAGCGTGCTATGGGCTATCAGAGAATCTCGCGGGTATTTCGGAATTTCAGAGGCTGGATTGGTAACCGTATTGGATGACGGCGAGACGACATTTACGGTTGATCCAGCGGGCAACCATTACTTTCTGACCGCAGACGAAACTCAGCGTGAAGTGGTTCGTGAACTATTTGCTGCCTTGGTGAGCGAACCACCAGATTAATAACGTTCATAATGCTAGGGAGCAATTGAGTTTTAGGACAGCAAGCTACCGCAACTAGCTAAAATAATTCGACTCACAAGCAGTACTACTGTTGTTCTGTTGGATCCGCGCCGTCGGCAGGCGCACCGGTCCCCGAAGATCCCGCAAACAGCCTACGGCCATCTGGGAAAGTGACTTCCCGACCATTGGCTTTATTAGTTCCGTCTATTGCGTGATAACCCTGAACAACCAACTCGATTCCCGGCAAAACCGAATCCTTTCTCCATCCCCTGCGCACCAAGGCGCCAGGAGGCCCAGCTTCAATCATCCATACTTCTTCGTTACCATCCTCACCAACAACTGCAAGATGGAGCCAAGCATGTGGATTAATCCACTCCATCCTGACGACTTTACCTCGCAAATTGATAGGCTTGGTTGAGTCAAATTCACCTGAAAAGGCATGATGCGCCTGAGTGACTGAAAGGGCTAAAATGAACATACCCAAACCACTGAGTAAACCTATTAATAAACGCATTAGCATCGTCTCCCATGTTTTCGTAGTATTCTATTACTATCGATTCCCTGATTATTCCTGATATTCAGACTCTTCGGCCTCTCTCGCATCAATAGTGCGCGCAGCACTTAGCGTGTTGGTCATTCCGTAATTACCCTCATGACAGGCGTATTCAACAAGTTCAATCTGATTGTCATCCTTAATGAAATTAAACATTCCTGTCCAAGGCTCGGTCCATACAGCCGGGTCCTCAACTGTAAATTCGTATCGTAAGGTATTTGGTCCCGTGCGAGTAAAACGCTGGGTTAACTTCATTTCAGCGCTCGAGCCTAGATAAGAAGTTCTGCCGTTAAGATTTTTTACCTCAACGACTAGCGTGTCTCCTTCCCAGCGCCCATGCGAATCCCCCAGCCATGTCTTTAACCCATCACCAAAACCTTCTCTTGGTTCAGTGGAAATAACTCTAGTCTCGTGGATCATTTCTTTCTGGATAGCAACATTACCTGGGCTTTGAAGAATCTGTAATCCGTTGTTATATATACTTGGCATCATCATACCAACCGGTCCTCGTGTGATACATCGCACGTAGGTCCCCAGATCCTCTGGCGTTCTCGCTCTCTGTGGAGGTATTCTGGCGGGAGCGTTAGCAACCAACTCTTTGTAAGCGGCCGTGGTTTCTGGCAACTGCCCATTAGGAGGATCAACCACCATAGCAACCTGGGTAGAGGGAGCTGATGTGACATAACCCAGTGTTGTATCGCGCCACTCGCGATCGTATCCCCAAATGCTGTTAAGAGTTCCACGCTCTCTTCGCGCGGCCGCCTCTTCCGGCGTCAACTCATCAGTACCAGCAACATCTATCCCTCTTTGCAGGGGTATCCCATGGGCAGCATCCGCTGTCCAAATACCCTGAATGTCTGGTTCTCCCCAAGGAGTTCGGGGAATTACATAAAGCTCAGTAGACTGAGCTTCCGCTACAGCTAACTCTTCCTCTATTCCCTCCCAGCCGGGCTCAACGATAGAAATCGTTACACCGTCGGGACCAAGAATGAAAGCTTGTCTTGAGGACGAGCGAGCATTATCGGGAACAGCCGGCTCCTGACGAAACTCAACACCAAGCGTGCTCATCTCCATAGAGACTTCATCAAAGCTTGCTACCTCAAAACCAATGTGATCAATCGTCCGACCCTGTGTGATTCCAGGCCGACCATCGGTGTACTCAGACGCAAGCACCCAGATACCATCAAAAGTCACACCATCCAACACTCCCTTCAAACGAGCACGCTCACCCCCGAACACCTGGCTGTAAAAGTTGAGCGCCTCACTTGGATCAACTGAGTTTAATTGGATATGATGAAAACCCAACAGGTCTTCATCTTGAACTAATTCTATTTTGGTCCCCCAAGGGTCAGTGATGAAAGCGGTTTTATAGAGCCCAGGAATTTCACGAACAAGTGCACCGTCATCGAAGCGAACCAATCTAACACCTGAGCCACGGACGCCAACAGATTCTAACTCTGCCATCTTTGCATCTAGATCCGCTACAGAGAAGCCAATTCTATCAACTCCCGTTCCTTGGCTACCCCCAACAGTCCGTCCTAAAAAGAACTCTATTTCCGTATTCCCACAATTTACGGTGTCGTCTCTACCCGGTATCGCCTGACAATCTAAATGTTCTTCATACCAGCTAATAGCTTCACTGATATTAGACAAGGCGATTGTAATATGATGCGGCTTGGCCGCGAAAACGGCAGTAGAGAACGTACAGAGCAGTGCAACAAGAAAAGAACTGCTCATCTTCCCAATCATAAATATTATTTCTTTGAAAATGGTACGACACTTCATGGCGCGAACCTCCTGACAGTAATTTTTTTAAATCTCAATTTAGATTAATACTTGTTCTTCTATCTGGTTATTCTTCTTTTTTCATTAAATGTCCGTATAGAATTTCCTCTGAAAACTCGACACATTTATATTCAACTACTCGTGCGTTAGGTTCTAGTCTCCTATAGAGCGGCATTCGGATTTGCCAAGGCCGTGTAAACACGGTCGGATCTTCAATAGTAGCCTCGTACAATAATGCATCAGGGCTAATAGGCGTATAGCGTTCGGTAACACGCAAAGCACTGCTCGCAAAATTACCCGCACGATCAAACCAAGCCTCCCCTAGAAAGCCTTGTGCCTCAACTACCAAAGTATTCCCTTCCCAATTCCCATAAGAGCGTCCCATCCAAGTATCTAATGGCGGCGCTTCAGGATTTTCCACATTCATATGAATAGTCCTATTCGCCTCAGCAAAGCCATACACAATCATGATCTTATCTGTGCCCTGAAGAATCTGGAAAGGATAAGGAAGATAAGTCGCCCGCGGGACTCCCGGCAGATAACATTTAGTTTCTGGATCAGCTGTGGGTCGGCCTGCCCAATTCTCCTGCTTCTTTTCGAGCGCCCAATCTTGATACGGAATTTCTCCCCCTACAACAACACCTTGGCCCGGAGGAACCGAACCGATAGCACCCATTTCGGGTAAACCTGCGCTTGCTTCATGGTCCTGAAGGTCCCAATGTGCGGTGCCAATTGCCTGCCAGATGCCGTTTATATCGGGATTGCCGTCCCAGGCTTCTTCAGGTTGGAAGTCGCCAATTTCCTGGGAAATGGCTGAGGCACCTGCCAACAAGGCAATAAGGAACAAGTTCAGTCTTGTTACAGTGGGCTTTATTTTAAAGAACATTATCTAGCCCCTTCTAAGTAGTTGGTTAAAATAAAATGTTTATTCTTTGCAGGATTTTCCCAGTTAGAATGTAGTCGGTCAAGATAATAGAATCAAGGTACTATGGAAACTGGAGCACGATTTCACCAGAATGATCGAAACGTCTGTGGTCTCCCGTCATATTAGTCACCATAGATATGTATGAGTATGCAAAGAATGCCCATAAAATGTATAGTTTCTCTAGCCTTGATCGGAATAAATCTTATCGGATGCTCTGGGTTAAATTATGTAGACGTCGCATCCACCAACCAAAACAGTCGCGTGAACTACTTAGTTATCCATGCTACCTCCGCGCTTTTCCAGGAATCATTGAGCCTACTCAGCACACCTAATCCAAATCCGGTGAGTTCCCACTATCTGGTCCCATACTCAGACGACCCAACCTACAAGGAGGATGATCTTCGTGTGTACAGACTTGTATCCGAGGAAAGAAGGGCCTGGCATGCCGGTTTAAGCCAGTGGGGCAACGAAATAGCTTTAAATGACCGTTCTATTGGCATAGAAATAGTCAATGACTTCAAATGTCAAAACGTTGGTAATCTCAATGCCAACCCTGATTCCATCGAGTTGGAATGTTCCTTTCCTAGTTATCCAAAGACTCAAATCGATCTGGTTTTATCACTCATAAAAGAAATTTTGAAGAGACACCCTGAAATAGATCCGGTCGATATCGTTGCACACTCGGACATTGCTCCAGCCAGGAAATCTGATCCGGGTCCAAATTTTCCCTGGGAGGAATTTTACAATCATGGAATCGGCGCATGGTACGAAATCAGTGATTTCAATGAGCAATTGAATAAGCTAAAAAAGCAATTGCCATCTGTTCTTGAGGTTCAATGCGCACTATCAATCTACGGATATCCTGTAGAGTTAACAGGAGTCCAAGATAGGCAGAGCCAATTTGCCGTAAGAGCGTTTCAACTCCATTTTAGACCCTCCAACTACACGGGTCTCATTGATGAAGAAACGATAGCGATTCTTTATGCACTAAACAAGAAATATCGATCTGAGCTAGCTGACGACAAAACGTCGTGCAAGAATTATAGCGGTGAGTAAAATCAATAACCCAGGTACCGCGGCCGTCAACAGACCGTTCCAACCAACCGTAGCCAGGAGCACTCCCGCCCCTAGAGAACCAAAGCCCTGGAGACCAAACACTATAAAGTCATTCACAGCCTGCACCCTGAATCTTTCAGACGAACGATAACATTGGGTTATAAGTGTAGTACCTCCCAGATATAGAAAATTCCATCCTATTCCTAAAAAAATTAAAGCCACCCAGTAATCAATATAATCCGGATCACCTGACCCTACAAATATACTTAAGGTCAACACCGCTAATCCAAACTTTATCACCCTGAAAACTCCTAGCTTTGATATCAAAAGGCCACTAAAAAAGGAGGGTGCGTACATGGCTAATATATGACTTTGAAGCACCCGAGTTGTTGACTCTAGGGAATACCTCTCGATTTCATGCATACTCAACGGGGTAGCTGTCATAATTAGGCTCATAATGCTGTAAGCCATCGCGGCTGATACTATCGCCAGGATTAATTTAGGTTGTTTAAAAATCACATTAGCGGGCCTAATCTCACCTTCACTAACTTCAGTAACTACATTCGTATCCCGATAAAACAAGAGAAGTATTAGTAAAGATATGGTCAATAAGCAAGCTAACCCCAAGAACGATCCAACGTATAGTGGCAACCCATCCACAGCGCTATATCTTTGCCCAACTTCCGGGCCTAATAGGGCTGCAACAATACCTGCCAGCATCAATATCGACAGACTCCTTGGAACCTTATCTTTAGGCACAGTCTCTGCAACAGCAAATCTAAATTGTTGCAAAAAAGCGATATAGTTACCGATTAGAAACGTTCCCAGCACAAATATATAAAAAGACTCATGCCATACAGCATAGGCACAAAGCAAAGCGGCAAAAAATCCAAGTGCTGTCCCGGTTAGGAACCCAATTCTTCTACCAACCTTAGACATGAGAATGCTTGCTGGTATCGTAGCACTGGCAAGCCCGACAATTTGAAAAGTTATTGGCAATGTCGCAAGGTCGGCCCGAGGAGCCAACTGGGTACCAACTATACCGCCCAGTAAAACGAGAATTGGCGCTGCAGTGAGCCCAAATGACTGTGCCACTGTTAAAATGATCAGACTCTTATAGGTTTTAACGATTGTATCTCTCTAGTCCTGCATCTATGCGCGCAGATGCAAATATCCTCTATTAAGGATTTATTGATTTCAATTTAATTAAACCCGCCACGAAAAATAGCTCTTCCTCGGAGATAGCCCTCGGGCATTGGCAATACATTGTTCTCTTCGGCCCAAGCTTCGTAGTCTGAGAGCATTTCGCCAAACAATTGCGGCTCGTCATTGATTAAATCATTCGTTTCACCAGGATCAGTCTTGATGTTGTATAGGTGCCATTCGGTTTCGTTTTGCTCGAATTTATTTATTACTATCTTATAGTCACCCTTAAAAAGTGCGCTATTGCCACCAAGCTCATACCCAATAGGCTCATCTTCTGAATGTATTGCATGATTCACACCTGCAAGAAAACTAGAAAAATCATTTCCAATAATTTCCTCGACTGCTTCTCCTTTCCAACTTCCATCATGATTTCCAACATCCAGCAAACCAAGTATGGTGGGAGCTAGATCAGTAACAAAGACAAACTCATCTGTTAGCTGCCCCCTCTGAGTAATACCAGGCCCTGACATAACAAGAGGCACTCTCAATCCACCTTCGTTCGCATGAAACTTATAGTACGCTAGAGGTGAAGCAGCAACAGTTGCGTTACTTGGACCAATCGCAACCCACGAACCTCGCTCTCCTAAAGTTTCAATACCAGTTTCATAACCTACTGTTTCAAACCATGGATCCAGTGGAGACTGTGCCGTTGGGCTTATTAGAGGCGACCCCTCGGCACCATTGTCTGACGTGAATATAAAAATAGTGTTTTCATATTCACCGATACTCTGAAGGTAATTCATCAGCCTCCCAATATGTGTATCCATTGCGTCAACCATTCCAGCATAAACTTCCATCCGTCGTGCATGATGCTGCTTTTGCTCCTCAGACAAATTCTCCCATTCAAGGGTGCCGGGTGTTACTAATTTTTTAGTTCCTTCAGGAACAACACCAGCTTCCTCTGCAGCTGAATGCCTCCTCTCTCTCATAACAGTCCAGCCGGCGTCGTAAACCCCTTTATACTTGTCTGAAAATTCCTTAGGCGCCTGAACAGGCATATGGACCGCTTGGAAAGGGATATAGGCAAAGAAAGGTTCATCATCACTTTCGTTTGAGGCAATAAATTCAATAGTCTTATCAATAAAATACTCCGAAGAGTAAAAATCATCTGGTAGCGTGTGCTCGTTTCCGTCAGCATACCAATGAGCTTGATCGTAGATCGGCAAATAGGTTCTCTGCTCCCAGTTATCCGCGCCGGTATCAGCCATGGCAATAGTTCTGTCGAACCCCCTGGCAAAGGGAAGTAAATCTGGAGTATGGCCTAGATGCCACTTGCCGGTCATGTAAGTATGGTATCCATTAGCTTGAAGCAAGCTAGCCAAGGTAACCACATTCTGCCCAAGCACTCCTTGATAGTGACCAAATTCCATCTGCTCTGGAGGTATTGCTTCCGGTATGTTCGGCACCCCATTTCGGTGACTATCAACTCCAGTCAAGAGCATCGCACGAGCTGGCGCACAGTTTGCTGCGGTATGGTAATTGGTGAATGACAAACCCTCGGCAGCTAACTTGGCTATATTAGGTGTACTAATTTCACTTCCGAAAGGGGAAATGTCAGTGAAACCCAAATCATCGGCAAGAATCAAAACTACATTTGGCCTCTCCGTAGCCTTTGCTAAATTGGAAAGAAGTAAAAAAAGAACAGCATAAAATGTGCTGTCTAAGCCAATTTTTAATCGTAAACTCATGCTCCCCCCGAACACAAAACTGTGTCAGTCGATATCGAAATCCTTAATCTGATTTTGTCGCGACAAAGTTAGCCAGAGCCATTCCAGCCAAATCAGCGGTTCCTTTTATGGAACCGTCGTCCTGCAAGCGACCCTCATAAATTATCGGTCCTAAATCTAAATTGAGTTGAAAGTCTAGCTCACCATCGACAATAGTACCGACAAAATCAACTGTGCCAAATCGCTGCCCGACATACGTACCTTCAATTTCCTCATCATTCTGCCGGATCGTTGCGACTGCGCTACCAGATTGGCCCTGAACATTAAGAGAAAAATTCCATTCTCCCGATATATCACCCATCACTATAGATGCGTTAACAAAAGAGGAAAAGACAATTAAAACTTTGATTACAGGAAATACTAGATTTTTAAACATAGAAATCATACCACTTAAATTTTTAACACTTATGCTGTAACTCTATCACAACCTGGTCTCATCTGAACCTTATAAACCATGGCACTGCTGAGTTTTTGAGAAACTCATTATTCTTCGCACAACAAGTTAAGAATACGCTATGATGATACCTTAGAATTACACGAGCTGCCGACCGTAAAGGCATATAGATGTCCAATACCTCAACTTCAAGGATCGTCGCTTGCGCTTATGAGCAATAATAGTTTAGATGCCAGCAAATGTTTTGTCTGTGGCCCCGAAAACAATATCGGATTGAAACTGAAGTTCAGGTTAGATGGCGATATCTGCCGCTCTGAATTTACTCCAAAAGTTGAGCACTGCGGATATGATGACGTAACGCATGGTGGAATTATTTTCAGTGTTCTAGATGATGTAATGGCTAATTGGATATATTTGAAAGGCATTCGAGCCTACACAGCGAAATGTGATATCCGATACAAAGATAACCTTAAGATTGGCACAAAAGTTAATGTCGAAGGTCAGTGCATCAAACAGCGAAACCGACTCATCGTGATGGAAGGCAAGATGGTCAGAGAGGATACTGGCGATACGGTTGCGGAGACTCAAGCTAGTTTTATGATTGATAATTCCTAAAGTCTCCTAACCACAAGGATTCCGCTAACCACCCTATTCCGTTCTAATAAAGCTATTAGTCTCACCCCTTTTGTACTCGCCCTCGTCCGGATTATCCTCTCGAAATTTTTCTATAAATTCTGCCATTGCGTTTGGGTCAACTACATTTTTTTCAAACCAGTCAACAAATTCCTGATCCCGGACAGTCTTCCAAAAACTCCAAAGGCGGGCTCCTGTTGGTGATCTAAAAATCCCGGTCCTAAGCATATGAACTCTCATATCCAGATGCTTTTTCTCTACCAAGCCCTGTTTTACCTTATCGTAGACATCAAAAACATCGACTAACAGCATTATTGTAAAGAATGTAATCCTAGACTTTTCGACCGAGCTTAGATCCTCAGCCGCCCAATCTTTACCCAAAAACTCTGCAAATTCCTGATCCTTTGCCGTTTGAAAGAACCGCTCGTAAAGTCGATGGGTTAACCCATGTCCAAACTGAGCTTTAGTAATTAAATTGGTTTGACGTATTTGTGCAGACAAGTAAAGGAGTGTAACCACCGTTGCCAAAGCTGCAATAAATTCTCCAAGGGAACCCATATCTTGAAAACTCATTTTGTCTCCTTATTACAGTTAGTTGAGTTGTCTTAAAATATTATCCGATACAATAGCAAATATTATTAGTGGCAGGTTCTTGAAATAACTTGCCTGCGGGCTACATTCACCCAAACATCAAGTGAAAAGGATCATTAGATCCTTCGCAAAATAGGTAGGCTCGATATAAAAAATTTAGTCAGCAGCTGAGAAAGGCGCTGCGTCAGACTTGGCCGTGTTAAAACTGATAAATACACCCAGCACTGAAACCACAACACCCAGCAGTAAAAGCGCCAGGGGACCAAGGTTAATGCCAAGCATGCCAGACGCAGGTAAAGCTATGACTCCGCCGCCGATTCCCATAAGTATCCGACCCACGATACCCTGAACTCCTTCTTTATCAACGTGTCCAATTCCAAAAAGGTAGCTTTGTAGTGAGCCTGCTATCAAGATTATGCCCACACCTACCTTGGCAGCGGCAAAAATAGTTTCCCACCAAGTTCCCGATAGAATAAGTGCTGGTTCTAGCACAAAAAAGAATGGTATGAAGTAAATCACACTTCCTAATCGCATTGCTTTAAAGCCAGTCGCGAGAGCAGAGGAGCCAGCGATACTTGCTGCAGCAAAAGCACCCAGGGCAACCGGTGGTGTTATGAAAGAGAGCATGCCCCAGTACAAGATGAACAGATGAACACTCATAGGCTCCAATCCACCTTGTATTAATGCTGGAGCAAGAACAATCGCCAAAAACACATATGCCGCCGTTACTGTCATCCCGATACCCAATATAAAACTGCAAAAGGCTCCCATTAATAAGAGAACAAGCGGAGAATCTCCCGCCAAATACAGCAAATCATTTACTAAGGTGCCAGATAGCCCAGTAATGGATAATGCGCCCACAATTAAACCTACACCAGCCATAATGGTGAGCAGCTCCATGAGAAGCTTTCCAGTAGCGACAAGGAAGTC
Organism: uncultured Pseudohongiella sp.; assembly: GCA_902591495.1. Lineage (GTDB taxonomy): Bacteria > Pseudomonadota > Gammaproteobacteria > Pseudomonadales > Pseudohongiellaceae > UBA9145. The sequence continues at coordinate 68,487 of CACJAW010000005.1, read as the reverse complement.
CCCAGCTTGATTTAAATTCCAACGATACTCAGGAGAAAGTTGATTCAACAGAAGTAGAAGTCCCGTAGCAATAAACGGAGCCACTGCCTCTCTTTGCAAGTAAACTAATAGAAAAATCAAAACCAAGAAAGCTGCTATATAATACCAACCCTGCTTCATGGTCTCCGACAAACTGGGTAATTCTTCCTTAGGAGTTCCCACTAGACCTTTTCGAGCAGCATAGGCATCTATCTGCATGAAGAGTCCAAAGAAATACAGAAAAGCTGGAATCGCTGCCGCCAAAGCGACTGTGGTATAAGCAACATTTAAAAAAGTTGCCATCACGAAAGCCGTCGACCCCATGATTGGCGGCAGTAGGACGCCGCCTGTTGATGCGCACGACTCTACCCCTGCAGCGTACTCTTTCTCCATGCCATTTTTTTCCATGGCAGGAATCGTCATCTGGCCAGTTGTCAAAACATTAGTAATTACACTTCCACTCATCGAACCCATTAACCCGCTAGAAACAATCGCTACTTTAGCTGATCCTCCGCGAACATGGCCAAAAGCTGCGAACGCCAAATTTATAAAAAAACGCCCTCCCCCTGTTTTTTGAAGAGCTATACCAAAAATTAGGAAACCGATAACAAGCTGAGCAAAAGCTCTGAATGGCAAACCAAGAATACTTTCTATACTCATGACGTGATAGGCAGCTGTGTCTGCGGGCGTAGATGCCATGCCTGATATTGGCCCAGGCAAACTCTCAGCGAATATTGGATAGAGAGAAAAAACTAAAACTAAAACAAAAAGAATCCAACCACCTGTTCGCCTGACTCCCTCCATAATTAACGCCCATAATACGTAGCTCATCCAAACCGCGGAATCCGGCGCCGAAAACTCCCAACCGTAATCGAGCATCGTCTCTGCGTTTGCAAAAAAGAAAGCACAAACGATAAGGGCAAGGCACCCCAAAAAGCCATCAAACCAATATGTTTTATTGTTCGAAAATGACGGGTTGAGAAGAAAACAAAGAGGCAGCAGTACTCCGATCAATGCGTAGTAATAATGATTCTGCAGTGTGATTGCAAAATCTAGCAAAGGGTTTTCCGAAAAAAGCCGCAGAGAATCCATTGCCAAAAAAGCACTGGTTAGAGCTGCTATTCCAGTCAGCCACCGCAACGGTGTTGGTAAATTATCAGTATCTTTGGACACTACACTATCGCCAGACTGGATTGAAACCAGCTTCCTCCAATCGCTGAGCCCTCAATCGCTCCCAGGCCTCGACGAATTCTTGTTGGTCGTCGATTTCTTCCTGAATAAATTCGGACCATGCACCCGCAAGAACTTCCTGCCTTGCGACCAATGAACTGTTATGTTGCTCTAATTCATCCGTCCAAATTCCTATCTCACGCCAGTACTGAACTGCACCATCGTGATAGGGTACAACCCACTGAAATACCTGCCGATCAAGTTCCCAACCAATTGCCCCTGGATCAGAGTCCTTAAAATCATCGTAGTTTTCGTGTATCGCCTGAGTCAGCGCGCGAACCAAGTTTTCGTCCTGGTCGGATAACGCGGTTAACATTGGGTAGGGATAGGTCCCAGCCTCTTGCGGATTATTAGGATCTATTCCCGCTCCCCGAGTAGCATGGTGCTTTGTAAAATACGGTCCGATGGCTAACATACGCTCCCAACAACCTTGGTCATCATGGGGTGCTGGTGGCCAAAAAATACCTCTAGGCGACGCTTCCACCCGATACATCGGTCCAGAGACAGTTGTGCCAAAGCCGGCATCCACATCACCGTTTATGACACCATTCCAGGCAGCATCGTACCCGGGGAAATCTACTCTCACAACATCGTCCCAAGTTAAGTTACCGCAGGCGAGATAAGCTTCCATAGAAACGTTCAAAGCAGGAGCGCCGCGTACATAGGGAATTCTGCGACCCCTTAAATCCGCAATCTCTTCCACACCAATGTCTGCTGCAACCCCTACGGTCTGATTACTAAGTCCGTTAGAGGTCATCAGCAATCTAACCGGCTGCGGACCCCACTGATCATTCGCAAATTGGAACATACCTTCTTGAGCGAAATAGGTTGAAACCCCATTAACGGTGAAGTCTACTCTGCCGGTCTTCAATGGTAAAAGTCGGGATACATCGTTTTGTCCTGGAATCACTCGTAAGGTCACACCAAATTTTTCTCGTAACATCGCGCCTATTGCCACAGCTTGATTGTATCCTGTAGAACCAAGATTATAAGCAGTCCAGGCCATTTGCCGCGGAAAGGGTGATTTTCCTGCCTGTGAGAGAGCATTACTAGAAACTGTTAGACTAAAAACTGTGGTTGTAGCCAAAAATAATTTAAGCAAGGTTAAATTCGAACTTCGGGGATGCTTTAAAAACACTCTTATTTTTCTCCAGGACAAATTACAGCTCTAAAACTAGAGAATACTAATAAAACAACTAACAAGCACCCCATATTTATTACATTTACCGTCACTTAAACAGTAATGTAAATAATGCGTCTATTATGAAACCCATCAAATTTTGGCTCGAAAAATCACTCTTCCATTAGTTAATCGAATCTACAAATTCCTGAGTGGTCAATACGTTGTGGCTTATCACAGGATAATCAATCTCAATAGCAGCTGTCATTTCTCTCATATTGAAGGCTCCGACAGCATCTGTGACCATAGTGGTATGGTATCCAAGTTCAACGGCATAGCGCGCTGTTGATTCAATACAAGTATTCGCTCTCATGCCCGCCAAAATTACATGATCGATATCGTGTTGTTTTAATAAAAAATCTAAGTCGGTATTGGCAAAACCACTAGATTGCCAGTGTTGACGAGCCTCAATATCTCCTGGTTGCATTTGCAAGTCGGGATGGTACTCTGCCGCCCAAGTGCCGGCCTTGAAAACACCACCTGTTCCTCTCCCGAATTTCCAACCAATTTTATCACCCTCTCGGGACTGATGATGTGGCACGTAAATTACTTTAATGCCTGCCGCTCTCGCAGCCGTAATTAGGTTCTTCATGTTCTCGATGGCATTATTTGCCTCGAGCGTTTCTCTCGATCTATCGTAAAGGAGACCGCCCTCTGAAAGGAAGTCATTATAAGGGTCGACTAAAAGAATGGCTGTTCTCTGCGGATCATAGTCGTATTCATCCCCATGGGCTGCATATGCGATTAGTAAACACAGTGAGAGTGCTATTAAGTAGGTTCTTTTGAGCATAATTTAGTCCTTTGGTTAGTTCATATATATTGCTAAATCCTAGAGACTCTAATCTAACTATTCAATAGAGCTGCATAAAGTTAAGGACAAACAAACTCCCTTGCAACAGCCGTATAGAAACTTCGACCAGGCAATAGAGAGCTGTCCTTATAGGTTCTCTACGATATACTTAACTACTATATTTGAATTGCACCACTGGAGGCAGTATGACCCAACGTCGAGAATTCCTTAAGTTTATGGCGGCTAGCCCTTTACTCACCAGTTATGAAGCTTTTGCCCAAGAGGTGGAGGAAACATTAGGTGAGCGGCTTACCGATCCCTCGGAAGTAATAAACGTTTTCGAAATGGAATCAATCGCCAGAGAGAAAATACCACCAGCACATTTCGGTTATTTGTCGACCGGAGTGGACGGAGACATGACGTTGAGAGCAAATCGCGGGGGCTTTACGCGGTTTCAAATCAAGCCAAGGCGACTCGTTGATGTCAGTGAACCAGATTTATCAGTAAATGTGCTTGGCGCAGAAGCCAGCTCGCCAATTTTTCTCTGCCCGGTGGGAAGTCATGGCGCCTACCACGCTGAGGCCGAACTCGGAACAGCAAGAGCTGCTGCCGCCAAAAATCATCATATGGCACTTTCAACTCAATCCTCGACTCCAATTGAAGCAGTCATCGAGCAGAGAGGCGGTCCTATTTGGTTTCAGTTGTATCCGACAACTCGCTGGGAATATACCGTCGCCATGGTGCAGCGAGCTGAGAGAGCTGGTGCAACAGCGGTCTGTTTAACGATCGATTTACCAGGCGGACGAAATGTAGAAACTCAAGCAAAGTTGGTGAGAGAAGACACACGTACGTGCTCCAATTGTCATCAAGGCCAAGCTAAACCCATATTTGATGGACTGGACATGCGTGGCGTAGGTTTGAACGATCCCTCATTAACTTGGGATGTGATTGGAAGACTCAAAGAAGCGACTAATATGAAGGTCATAATTAAAGGTATCGAGGTTGGCATTGATGCGTCGCTAGCAGTGGAGAATGGCGCTGATGGTATTTGGGTATCAAATCATGGAGGGCGAGCTATTGAATCTGATCGCGGTTCAATCGAGTGTTTACCTGAAATTGTAAGTGCAGTGAATGGGCGCGTACCGATCATCATTGACAGCGGATTCCGAAGAGGGACTGATGTCTATAAAGCTCTTGCTCTTGGGGCTAACGCAGTTGGAATCGGGCGACCGTACTGCTGGGGTCTTGGTGCATTTGGACAGGCCGGTGTAGAGAGAGTTCTCGACTTGTTAAATCGAGAATTAAGAATAGCTATGATGGGGAGTGGTACGCCCACTGTTGAATCTGTGGGGCCAGATTATGTAATTGATGCAGGCTACCGAGTACCGAGAGGACGACTTGGTAGAGAATTGCTTTAACAATAGTCTCTGGATTTGATGCCGCCTCAGCACGATAGCGTGTTTGGGCATAATGTAGTGGAGGTGACAAGGGTTTGAAGTATCCCCCTATTTTCGTAACCTCTCCAGATTCAGAGGAATACTCGGGTCTAATAAAAGCAGAGCTTGGTTCCCTCGCAGAAATCTCAGTGGCATCGACGCTAGAGGAAACAAGGAACGGTTATGGACAACAGCCAATAATACTTGGTCGACCCGATTATGTATCTGAGGTTATAAATAGCACCACAGTTCGCTGGGTTCAATCCACGTGGGCTGGGGTAACACCTCTGATTAAAATGCCAAACACCTCTTACGCCCTGACCAGCGTGAAAGGCATTTTTGGTCCACAAATGTCTGAGTATGTAATTGGTCATATTCTGGCGCACGAGCTCAAAATAGAGGAAAGACAGAGTTTTCAAAAAAATAGAAAATGGCGACCCCTCACAAGCGGACAGATGTCACAAAAGACCGCCGGCATTATGGGAACTGGCTCAATTGGCAGTGCTGTCGCGGAAGCTATGAGCAAATTAGGGGTCAAGACAATTGGCCTCAACAATTCTGGGCAACTCACACCACACTTTAGTAAAGTATTCTCTCAAAGTTCCTTTGTTAAATTTTTAGAGCAAGTTGACTACCTGATCGGCATCTTGCCAGACCTTCCAAGCACCACTGATTTAATAAACACCGTGACCTTGAAACGAATGAAAAAGACCGCGCTGATTATTAACGTCGGCAGAGGGAACTTAATCGATGAGAACGCTTTGTCCGAGGCACTAATTTCCAATAATTTAGCTGGTGCTATTTTGGACGTAACAAAAAAAGAACCATTGGACACTAGCGATCGACTATGGGGAGTACCCAATCTAAAATTAACGGCTCACACAGCCGCAGAAAGCCGTCCCAAAGATATAGTTGGCTTATTCCTAAAAAACCTAAACCATTTCGTTAAAGATGAAACCCTTGAAGGTTTGGTGGATTTTAAGAAAGGCTATTAGCTTTAAAATTTAGTATGTCAGCCTAAACTTCCAAATCCCCTATTCTGCATAAGGATTAACGTAGCCTTCTGGAAGCACTTTTTTTGGGTCCGGCCTAATACTAACCATTTCAACTCGCTCATCTACCGAATGCCAGCCATGGAATACCCCAGCTGGGATGACGACAATGTCTCCCTCTCTCACCTCCCGAACTTGTCCATCACCCCGAGCCACAGAAGTGAAGAAACTATCCCCAACAAGCACATTTACGATATCCGAATCTGAAGGCGCGTCTCGACGCCCCAACAATGTTCCACCGGTTACCAATGTGCCAGAGCCTTTGGTTATGTAATAAACCTCTGAAACATGACTATGAACAATACCGCTTACTGGTTCCCCACTGGCTTCAATTCGATCACGGAAGAGAACCCCAACAGCAACATTAGCATCACCTATATCTACAACTTTGACTTGACGATCGACTCGCCCCTCAGGTGCATGGATGACGTTCTGCCACTCCTGAAACTTCACATCAGTAGCATATTGAGGTGAGTTTTCCTGTGAGGACGAGGTAAAAACTAGCGTTCCGCACATGCAGACAAGCATTCCCATGACAAGCTTAGTATTCTTGAACATAAAATTATCCCCAGTTAACCCGTTTTTTTGATCATTGGTTGTATAAAATTTTGCAATTAATCCCATACTACACTAACACCCCTTTTGTTCATCAAAAAATGTCTGATAAGCTTCTAGTCAAAGAACATTTCGAGCTCAGGTGAAACTCCATGAAAAATTTAGTTCTGACAATTTTGCTTTCCTCAGCTTCGTCTATTGGGTTAACACAAGCGGATTACACTGTCCCGAGGACCGAATACGACCAGCCCAATCTTCAAGGAGTATGGAATTTTGCGTCCCATACTCCAGTTCAAAGGGATATCAGGTACGGCGATCGAGAGTACTTTACCCCAGACGAGAACGAAGAAAATCGTGACCAATCTGTGTCAGCCTTTGAAGCAAGAGCAGAGTCGCACTTCGACGGTGTCGGAGGATATAACTCATTTTGGTATGAGAGGGCGGCCATTGGGTATGACCTGAGGACCTCCTTAATTACCTATCCTAAAAACGGGCGCATTCCAGAAATTGTGGAAGGGGCTTTCATGCAGCGGGGAGGAGTCAGTCAGGATTATCCGAGTCAGCGCCCAGTAAGATTTATGGGCGCTGGTGGAATCTCAAAAGATGGCCCAGAAGACCGAGGCCTCTCTGAAAGATGTATTGCTGGTTTTAATGCGGGTCCTCCGTTTATGCCCAGCGCTTACAACAACAATATTCAGATCTTTCAGCACAAGGACCATGTGGTCATCATGACTGAGATGGTCCATGATGCGCGAGTGGTGTCGTTAAACGAAAATCACCAGCTACACGACGATATTCGCCTTTGGTCGGGTGATTCCAGGGGCTATTGGGATGGAGATACACTTGTCATAGAAACTAAGAATTTTAGCGATATGGTCCAAAGCTTTCTTGCCTCACCGTATGGAAACGCTCGCGAAAAGTCACTTACAGAGCGTTTTACTCGGGTCAATGAGACAACCGTAGAGTATGAGTTCACTATCAACGACCCCGGTACTTTTACGGATAAGATTACTGCAATGGTGCCGATGACCCGAGTCGATGGACTTCTCTACGAATATTCTTGTCATGAAGGCAATTACGGGATGACCAATCTGTTAAGAGGTGAGCGTAGGCAGGAAATGGACGCTCTGGGAATCGAGTAGTTCATCGAGTCAAATTTAGCTCAACATATTTTATTTTTAGTTAACACCTTTGAGGATACTATTTTGAAGTTATATGATTTACCTGCGTCACCTAATACCCGCCGAGTTCGAATTTTTATCGCTGAAAAAAATCTCGAGATTGAGATGATTCCAATAGACATGATGAGCGGAGAAAATAAGACCGAAGAGTATCTCGCGAAGAATCCTCTAGGGCGTATGCCTCTGCTTGAGCTTGATGGTGGTACCTGCATAGCAGAATCGATAGCTATCTGCAGATACCTTGAAAATGAGTTTCCAGACCCCCCACTTTTTGGAACTACTAGTTTAGAAAAAGCAATGATAGAAATGTGGCAGCGTCGTATGGAATTCCAATTTCTCAACCCTTTGATTGATATATTCCGCAATACTCACGAAATGTGGAAAGATAGAATTGTCCAAATACCTCAAGTTGCCGAGATTGCATCCGAAGGTGTAAAGGAACAAATGGTGTGGCTTAATCAAGAATTAGAAGGAAAAGAATATATAGCGGGGGGTGGCTATTCGGTAGCCGACATAACTGCCCAATGTGCTTTTGTAATGGGTAAAGCTGCCGTCGGTATCCGTATTCCCGAAGATCTTTCAAATCTAGATGCTTGGTGGTCGCGCGTAACCTCACGACCTACCGCCAGAGCCTAATTAATACTGTGATGAGCTTATTATGAAACCTGTATGTCTAGTAGTTGGGGCAGGAGCCGGAATCGGTGGGACTGTCGGAAAGCGTTTTGCTGAAGAAGGCTACCACTCTGTTTTGTGTAGACGCAGTGACGAAGGTGGCTTAAACCGTCTCGTCGCGAACATAAGGGAAGACGGTGGCCAAGCTAGCGGCTTTCTCCTTAACGCAGTAGAGGAAAACTCTATTGAAGAGCGCGTAGCACAGATCGAGTTGGAAATTGGTCCAATAGAAGTCGTCATTTTTAACTTAGGCGCCCAAGTAGGTAATAGAAAGCTAGAGGACACCACATATAAAGTTTTTGAACTCGGATGGAGAATGGCTACGTTTGCTCTCTTTCGAACTGCCTCTTCAGTGTGCCCTCTCATGGAGTCCCGGGGAAAGGGAACCCTGCTGGTGACATCTTCGACAGCCGCTGTCAGAGGAAATGCGGGGCAACATTCTCATGCCGCGGCAATGGGTGGCCGCCGTATGCTATGCCAGTCACTCAATGCACAATACGCTTCAAAGGGTATTCACGTTGCACACATCGTCATTGACGGTTCAGTAGACGCTCCAGACACCCTCGGTAAGATGTTAGGACCCGAAAAGTTTCAAAAGTTGCGCGAAACAAAAGGGATGGAAAAAGATGGATTAATGCTTCCATTGAAGATTGCGGAAACATACCTACACTTACATCAGCAGCATCGCTCAGTTTGGACTCATGAATTAGATTTGCGGTCATTCTCCGATTTAGCTTGGTGGAATCATTAATTGATACACCATCCGACAAGGTTGTGGAACATTGTTTGTTAACGACTTCAGCATGAAGAACTCGCTTTTACCATTCAAGATATTTCAAAACCTTGGCCTAATCCTGCTATTAGTTTTTCAACTTAAACTGAACACTTTTTACGCTCAAGAAATCAATCCGGGACTAATCGAGCAAGAGTTAACTCGGGCTCAGGTTGACCCAGATCAATCCATTGAAATATTAGTTAATGCTCCGCTTAGTTATGTGTTTGATTTCCTTTCCCTGCGATTAAACGAATACGTCGAGGGCGCGAGAGCAATCGAATTTAACCACTCTAACTCGGAAGCCTCAGGTAAGCTGGGTGTCGGATCCATTAGAAAATTGACGATGAAAAATGATGCCTATTTAATTCAGAGATTTCTTCAATTTCAACGGCACGTTGGCTACGCCTATTTCACTGACATGGATGAGTCGACGTTAGAGGCACCGCTTAACTACTCTCTCTCACGATATGAATTTTCTGAGACAAAAGAAGGACAAACAACAGTCCGAATTTCAGTGGTATACCAATCTTCATCTCGACTACTTGCTTATTTTGTCCGCAGAGCGTTTAGTTCTTCTTTGAGAAGAGACTTCGAACGCGCAGCAGAGACTATTGAATTTAACTACCGAAACGATTCTTAATAGTTTGCGCCCGTGCGGAAGCGAAAGTATGATCAACACTCATAAATCGTTACTTAAAGTTTTTCATGGCACAAGACTCTTACGATGTGATTATAGTTGGCTCTGGTGCTGGCGGGGGTATGGCAACCTACCAACTTGCTAACGCTGGATTAAAAGTTGCGCTCATAGAAGCTGGGGACTTCTATGATCCTGCTGCCGATGAACAAAGAACTCAACTCCGATTCCCCTGGGAATCACCGCGGCGCGGCGCAAGCACTCGAAGGCGACCATTTGGCGATTTTAACGCTTGCATTGGAGGATGGGAGCTTGACGATGAGCCCTTTACAACAACCGAAGGCACCGAATTTATGTGGTGGCGGGCCAGGATGCTTGGCGGCAGGACTAATCACTGGGGCAGAATATCTCTCAGGTTCGGCCCGCTTGACTTCAAGAGGCAAGATTCAGATGGTTTAGGACATAATTGGCCAATCAGTTATGAAGATATCAAACCTTACTATGACAAGGTAGATAAACTAATCGGCGTTTTCGGAAGCAACGAGGGACTCTACAATGATCCTGATGGTTTCTTTTTACCAGCACCCAAACCAAGACTCCATGAACTTTACTATATTGATGGAGCCCGCAAGTTGGGTATACCGGTTATACCAGCTAGAAAATCAATCCTAACTAAACGCATTAACAATCAGCGAGGTGTCTGTTTTTACTGCAATCAATGTGATCGTGCCTGCTCAGTACATGCGGATTTTTCGTCCTCTACGTCACTTATTTTTCCAGCACTAAATGGCGGAAAGGTAGACCTCTATACAAACAGTATGGTCACTGAAGTGACTACTGACGATACCGGCAAAGCTACGGGTGTGCTCTTCATAAACAAGAAAGACAGGAGTTTAAATAATCTTCTTGCAAAAACCGTCGTGCTTGCGGCCTCTGCGTGCAGCTCAGCTAGAATTTTACTTAACTCAACTAGTGCTCAGCATCCCCAAGGTCTGGGCAATAGTAGTGGTCATGTTGGTCGCTATCTCCATGACTCGACCGGTGCTAGCCGAGCAGCTTTTATTCCAGATCTTATGGACAGAGATATTTACAACGAGGATGGAGTCGGCGGCATGCATGTATACACGCCATGGTGGTTGGAGAACGCCAACTTAGATTTTCCAAGAGGCTATCATCTGGAAATTGGCGGAGGAATGAGGATGCCAAGTTACGGTTTCGGTTTTGCTGTAAACCAATATAATGAATTCTTAGGCAAAAAAGTCGGCGGTTACGGAAAACAGCTAAGGGATGACATCAGGCGCTTTTTCGGAGCCAGGCTTTCCATCGCATGCCGAGGAGAAAGCATCGCACAATATGACAATTATTGTGAACTAGACCCAACAATGCTAGACGAATGGGGGATGCCAGTTCTTCGGTTTAATTATAACTGGACAAAAAATGAAATCGCTCAAGCAAAGCATATGCAAGAAACTATGGAGGCACTATTAGAAGCTTCTGGGGGCATCCCTTTGGGTGATAGGCCAGGAGAAGATGAAAATTTTGGGCTAACAAAGCCCGGAGAGATCATACATGAAGTGGGTACAACCAGAATGGGTGCCGAAAGCCAGACATCGGTAACAAATGAATTTTGCCAACTACATGACGCTTCTAACGTCTTTATCGCGGACGCCGGCCCCTTTGTAAGTCAGGCAGACAAAAATCCTACCTGGACGATATTAGCCTTAGCATGGCGAACTTCAGACTATATAGTTGAACAAATGAACAAACGAAATATTTGAGATTAAGTTTATGAATCGACGTGAAACTTTAAAAGCCCTTTTTTTAGCCTCGGCATCGACAGGAATCATAGCGACAACCGGATGTTCCACTAGCGTTAATCCAAACTATAGAGGAAAGCGAGTGACATGGACTAGTCTCGACTCTACCTATTCATACGGACGTACAGCTGTGGAGAAAGCACACGATCAAGACTTACTTCAACAGTCTTATTTTAGTGAGCATGAGCTAGTGACTATCGCGACACTGTGCGACATAATTTTGCCAAACGAAGACCCTAATGGTGGAGCACTCGATGCCGGAGTTCCCGACTTTGTCGAATTTATCGTTAAAGAACGAGAAATTTTTAAAATACCTCTAAGGGGCGGGGTAATGTGGCTCGACAACCATTCAATCGAACACTATGGTGCCAATTTCATTAATATAGCTGAATCACAGCGACTCGAAATTTGTGACCAAATTGCCTATCCCGAAGTAGAGAATACCCAATTACAGCCTGGTATAAGATTTTTTTCACTTATGCGCGATTTAACAATGACAGGTTATTATACTAGTGAACTGGGTTTTAATGATCTTGGTTATCAAGGCAACAACCCTAATACTTGGGATGGCGTACCAGCGAGCGTTTTGAAGCGCCATGGGAAACAATATGATGACGAGTGGTTAAGTAAGTGTGTCGACCAATCTCGAAGGGAAATCATTGCAGAGTGGGATGATGAAATGAACTTGATCACATAGTTTCTCCTCAGTCTCCTAGCAAGAGAAATGTGAATAGTCCGATCCCAAACTAACACCAAGTATGAAATAAATTGCAATAAACGCTTGCTCTCTTTCTCTTAACAAATATCATGTTGCGCCTCTTAAACCTCAAGGCCCTTAGTCAGACACTATTCGATGCGCTACTTCACGCTATTTCTCGTCCTTGTTGTTGCGATTTCAGCAGGAAATTCTGATGCCGCCGATGATGAACTATTTATACCTCGAATAAGCGGCATACCATCTCTTTCAGACTTCGAGGGTATGGAGCCCCAAACCGAAATAGCGCACTCCATGGCAAAAGTTGGAGAGTTTATTCAACGCACTCCCAATGATGGGGCTCAGCCAACTCAACGAACAGACGTTTACGTCGGCTATAATCAAACACACCTATTTGCAGTTTGGCTGGCTTTTGACTCCGAACCAGAGCTAATTAGAGCAAATCTAGCATCTAGGGAAAACATTAATGGAGACGACAGGGTTGGTCTCACAATCGATACATTTAATGACCAACGCACCGCTGTATCCTTCCACTCTACTCCATTAGGCATTCAGTGGGATGCACGCTGGACAGAGGGCTCTTCAATTCGTGCAGGTTTTGATACATCTTTTGAAGCAGTATGGGAAAGTGATGGGAAACTTACCGATCAAGGGTACATGGTTTGGATGTCAATTCCGCTGAGAAGCTTGAGATTCAGGGAGGTTCAGGAACAACTCTGGCGTGTACAGTTCGGTCGATTCATTCCACGTTATACCGAGTTTTCTTTCTGGCCACAATACACGCTTGAATTAGAGGGTCGTCTAAATCAAACAGCATTAATGCGAGGTATTGAGGATGTTTCTCCAGGTAATAATTCTCAATTTATCCCTTTCCTATTTACTAGGGAGGTAAACGCCATTAATCCAAGATCTCCTGGTGGGCCAAGCTTTGAGACTTCTCTTGAGAATGATTTGGGGTTAGATGCCAAATTTGTGTTCAATGACTCTATGGTGCTTGATGTCACACTTAACCCTGACTTTAGCCAAGTAGAATCAGACCAACCACAGGTTACGGTCAATGAAAGATTCGAAGTTCAATTCCCTGAGAGACGACCCTTTTTTATTGAGAACGCTGATTTTTTTGCTACCGATTCCATACTTTTATTTACCCGCCGTATAGCAGACCCTGAGGGCGGCGTGAGATTTACAGGTAGGTCAGGAAGATATGGCTTCGGCAGTATTTTAATTAATGATGAAGCTCCTGGATTGAATCGTGAACTTACAGATCCTCTGTATGGCGAAAAAGCAAATATTGCGATCCTGAGGGGATTCCGCGACATATCTGAGCAGTCAAGAGTCGGTTTCTTTCTAAGCGATCGTGAACTTGGTGAGGGCTTTAATCGCGTGGCTAGTGTGGATGCTCGCCTAAAACTAAACAACAACTGGATCACAAATATGCAGGTAGTGGGAACGGATACGGCCGCGCTTTCAGGCGGCGATGAAACAACAGGGTACCAGAGAAACATTCAAATCAATCGCACCGGCCGAACCGTAAATACTCACTCCCACTTTATAGAGACAACTGATAACTTTCGCACAGATCTTGGATTTCAAAACCGATTTTTCAAACCAGACACCTCTGGCATTCACAACAGCTTGAATTTGAACTTTTACCCTGAAACCTCAAACATCAATAGTTGGACTGCCGGCCTTTTCGATGTCTACTTAAACGACACCGATGGGACGCGTATCTATCATCAGTTAGGTCCAAACCTTCAAGTAAACTATGCAACTACTAGCTTTGGCGTTCGTTACACCGACTATGCCGAAATTCTTCGTCCCAAAGACTTTGCCGGAATAGTCACTAACACCCGCTATGATTATGAAAACTGGCAGATAGATTTCTCAAACAATACGTCACAAAAGGCGACGGTGAGCGCTAATTATAGACAAGGAAGAACCTTAAACCTTGTCCCGGCGCTCGGCTCACTACCTTACGTTGCAGACACAAGCCGCATAGACCTGTCTTTTTTTTGGAGACCTATTGATCGTTTACAAGTCAGAAATACCTATTTCTTGACTGAACTCCAGAATCGCAATTCCGACACCAAAATATTCACAAACGAAATTTTTCGAAGCAATTGGAATTATCAATTTACAAAAGAGTGGTCTCTTAGGTTCATCGCTCAGTATGACAAGACTGATGCAGGTCCAGCGACTCGTTTGACAGATGATGAGAACCTTAATTTTGATTTACTTTTAAGATATGTGATTAACCCTTGGTCAGCTTTCTACATAGGGTATAACACGAATCAAAGCAATTTCGATATTGTTGAGATGGAAGGCGAGAGGGAACTTGTTGTCGCTAATAATCTCCGCCAGGATGGAGACCAAGTTTTTATCAAATTTTCATACCTCTTCCAGAGATAAAGAAGCTGTCAGGGAAATTAAATCATCAACATCTTTAAGTAAACAAAATTTCGAACCAAAAAATTTTGCCTAATTTTACTGAAATACAAATGACTTCTGAGGTAAAGTAATAAAAAAGAATCTTTTACAGGCGCTGCTACATGACCTCATACCCTAAAATCGGATTGTTTTTAAAAATTGCACCTCTCTTTTTTGCTCTGATTTGCAAAACAATTTGGGCCGCAGATATTCCTCAAGGTAACGTTACAGACAGCCGAGTCATTAACTCGTCCTCAGATGAGCCTGGGAGTTGGCTTACTTATGGTCAGAACTTTAAGGAGCAAAGATTTTCCGAGCTAACACAAATTAATACGGATACGATAGCGCGGTTGGGGCTCGCTTGGGCTGCACAAATAGGGGACTACAACATGCGCATGCAAGGCACGCCGCTGGTGGTAGACGGGGTGATGTATGTTAGTAACGGTTGGAGTGTCATCTACGCCCTAGACGCTACAACAGGAGAAGAAATCTGGAAATACGACCCAGAGGTTGACAGAAGCTACATCCGCTTGGCTTGCTGCGGTCCTGCCCACAATAGAGGCGTCGCCGTATACGAGGGGAAGGTTTTCGTAGGAACATTCGATGGGAGGCTCATTGCAGTTAACGCAGAGACTGGCGAAGAAGTCTGGGATGTAGACACATGGATACCAGAAGGGCTGGGTCGATTTAACATAACAGGAGCGCCTAGGGCTGCGGCTGGAAAAGTTTATATAGGTCAGGGAAGCGGCGAATCCGGCCACCGTCGCGGCTATGTAACAGCCTATGATGCCGACACTGGGGAGGTTTCCTGGAGGTTTTTCCTAGTTCCTGGTGACCCCAGCCAACCCTTTGAACACCCTGAAATGGAACTCGCGGCTCAAACCTGGGGTGGAGAGTGGTGGAAATATGGTGGGGGTGGCACGGCCTGGAACTCGCTCGTTTATGACGAAGAATTCAACAGTCTGTACATTGGAGTTGGTAACGGCGCACCTTGGCCAAGAGAAATAAGATCGCCAGGCGGTGGAGATGACCTTTTTCTTTCCGCAATCGTTTCAGTGGATGTTGAGACTGGCAGGATGAACTGGTACTACCAAACTACTCCTGGTGACAATTGGGACTATAGCTCTGCAATGGACATGGCTTTGGGAGAAATTGAGTTTGGTGGAGAAATGCGAAAAGTTGTCCTTCAAGCTCCTAAAAATGGTTTCTTTTATGTCATCGATAGGGAAGATGGCGAATTGTTAAGGGCGCTTCCCTATACCGAAGGAATTGATTGGGCAACTCATGTCGATATGGAAACCGGCCGACCTGTTGAAAACCCCGATGTCGTTTATGAGTCGGAGCCTCAGTGGATCATGCCTGCCAACTCAGGAGCTCATAACTGGGAGCCTCAATCTTGGGACAACGAGTTGGGCTTAATGTATTTTTATTACCATGACATCGCAAATTTTTATTCACTTGATGAAGGCTTTGTCGAAACCGGAGAGTATGAAATTCGCGAACGAGGACTCAGTCTTGGATGGGGCGAAGGTGAGTATAGAAGGCGACTAATAGAAGAAGCAGGTCCAAGACCAGAGTCGCAAGCCTATATTGGGGCATTTGACCCTATTACTGGTGGCTATAAATGGCGGCATGAGCTCGAATCTGACTACAATGGAGGAGTTGTCGCGACTCGAGGCGGTCTACTCTTCCATCCTGAGGGAACCGGGGAATTTTCTGCAAGAGATACAGACGACGGTGAAATATTGTGGAGATATAATGCTCCAGGAACTTTTCGGTCGACATCAGTGATGACCTACCAGGTTGGGGGTGATCAATATGTGGCTACAATGATGAACGGAAACAGGGCCATTGACTTAGGCGGAACAGTGCTTGCGTTCAAGCTTGACGGAAACTTGGACCTACCTATTTCTGACATAGTTCAAGCCACAGTCCCGGAATTGCCCGACGGCGACTTTGGTGTTGACCAAATATCTGAGGGTGATGATATTTATCACGCTCAATGTGCAAGTTGCCACGGTGGAATAGGCATACCCAATGAGGTTGCAATAGTAGCGCCAGACCTTCGCTTAATGACGCTGTCTACTCACGATGAGATGTCAGATATCGTTATAGGAGGCGCCAGAGCAGATAGGGGAATGCCCGAATTTAGAGACGCAATAACCTCAGATCAACTTGAGTCTATTCGCGCCTTCGTTGTAGAACAAGCAAGACGTTTAAAGGAATTTCAAGAACAAAACCAAGAGGCAGTTGAATCGGCTGCAAACGAAGAGGCATTGAATCGGGCATAACTTGCTACTTCCGCCTAAACGATTAAATTGTATTTATCTGAAACTATTGATTGGTTTGGAGAGATATTATTTTTAACGAACATTACTCGCAAGCGAGCAAGATTGAAGAAATTGAACTTCTCTTTTTACTAGTCTTTTTCCTGTTTGCCCGATGTCTATATGCCGCAGACAATGAAGTAATTTTTCTTACAATAGAGGAGAACCTGTTAGAACGGGTAGAACTTATCTCAGAAGACTCAGATCCTGAAACTATCATAGCCAGCTATTACGATCTCCTTCCAGTACCTGTAAGTCAGGAAATTAAAAATCGACAAAAAGATTTAGAAAAATTGTTGCCGGATTATGAAGTAGCGTACCTTGCTGCTGACAGCGCAGAAATGGCTGAAGTACGTTCTGAAATGGATTCAAAATGGGCAAGAATTCTGGTTTTACACTCCGAATATTTTAGCGCTGAAGTAATGCTTATTCTAAATACCGCTTACGTTGCCAAGTTCGGCGATTTGTTGCCTGAAAATTTTAACCCTCAAGATGCTGAATAAATGCTCTCTGATGCGGTGACAATAGACGGAGAATCCTTTCTCCGTCTAGCGTGCTTTCTTATCGTTCTTTTTAGTGTGTCCATGATGGAAATAATGCGACCACGTAGAAAACTCTTTTATTCAAAACCCCGCCGCTGGCTAACAAACCTTGGCTTTGGTTTAACAAATGTATTATTGATTGACCTTAGCCTACCTATTCTCGGCGTTGCCGCTGCAATTACTGCTGAAAATTTCGGGTGGGGTATTTTCAATTTCATTAATCTTCCCTTTTTATTATCTGTCCCACTTTATTTACTATTATTTGATTTGACAATTTATTTTCAACACCGCTGCTTTCACGCATATGCGCCGCTTTGGAAATTCCATCAGATGCACCATTCAGACGGAGACTATGACTCGTCAACAGGTCTTCGTTTCCACCCTGTCTCAATTCTCATCTCGAGCCTTATAAAACTTTGCCTAATTTTTGTCATAGGACCAACCGCTATTGCCGTTCTACTTTCAGAAGTAATTCTCAACGCGACATCGATTTTTAATCATAGTAACTGGAGACTAAATAGAAGGATAGATACCGTCCTCAGGCTATTTTTAGTCACCCCCGATGTCCATAGAATCCATCACTCTAAGAATAAAGATGAGCAAAACTATAATTTTGGTTTTAATTTTTTATGGTGGGACAAAATATTCGGAACTTACAAGGAAAAACCAGATTTAGGACATCAATCCATGCATATTGGAATAGCAGACTTTGAGGGTAAACAGTGTATCAAATACCTTTCGCTTCTCAGTGAACCCTTCAAGACAAAAGAGAAGGTCAATCTCTAGTTGTTCGCGCCGACTGTTTTTAACCATACAGAAGTATCATGAAACACAGCTCCACCTACGCCGTGACCTGGATCGGTGCTAACCAAGGAGTTTATACCAACGCCCTCGATAAAACTCGAATTTGGCCAGATACTCTCAACAATAACAACATCTTCTTGAAGCTCACTAAATACCTCAACATGTAAGACAACAGATGCCAAGTCATTACCGATTCTAATCAGATCACCATCGCCGATACCTAGTCTCCCACAAACAGTAGAGTGTATTTTTGCGGTGGGACGTTTCTCTCTCTTTCGAGCAGCAGATGTTTCGGTAAAACTACTATTGAGAAATTGCCGAGCAGGGGCCGTGATTAATCTAAAAGGCCTTTCTTCGTTTCGATTATCGGTCACGGAGTAATGATCTGGAAATTTCGGCAGGGGGGCATTTATCTTTCCCAGTTGGGACCAGTCTGGGGAAAAGTGAAACTTTTTATCTCTTGTCTCAAAACCATTCAAAAAATGGGATTCTTCAAAATCTTTTGCACAATCTAGCCAATGATTAGAATGAATTTTTTCTGCAGATGGTAAGCCAGAACGTTCAAGGGTTTGATTTATAATTTCCCATGCTGTCATATCAAATCCAGGATGCTCTGCTCCCAATCTGTAGGCGAGTTCACAAATTACAAAATGGTTAGACTTTGCCTCTCCTATTGGTTCAATCAAAGGCTTGGCAACCTGCAAAAAAGTATGACCGCCTGCAATGTATATATCTTCATGCTCTAAGAATGTGGTGGCAGGGAGGACGATATCGGCCATGGCTGCCGTCTCAGTCATAAATTGCTCATGGACACAGACAAAAAGGTCGTCCCTCTCAAACCCTTCGCGTACCTTAAGCGAAGATGGTGAGACCATCATAGGATTAGTATTTTGAATCAACATGGCAGTGACTGGCGGGCCGCCCTGCAGATCAATCGGATTACCACACAATACTTCCCCGATTCGAGATTGATCAAAAACTCTAACCCCTCTGTCTAAGAGATCAGCGCCAATAATTAGAGATTTATCCAGCGGAAAGAGTTCCGCGTTACTATACAGCGCACCGCCACCACGATATTTCCAAGCTCCGGTGACCGCCGGTATGCATGAAACTGCATGCATGTTGAATGCCCCATTTCGGGTTCGGGTGAAACCATACCCTAAACGAAAAAATGTTTTCGGATTATTTCCAACTAGTCTCGCGAACTCGACAATCTGCTCCGATGGAACTCCGGTAATCTCCTGTGCCCATATTGCTGTCCTATTGCTCAAATGTGTTTCAAGGTCGCTCCCAAAATCAGTGTATTCGTCTAAGTAAGCTCTATCAGCGAGATTTTCCGTCAAAAGTACATGCATCATAGCGGTTGCAAGAGCACCATCGGTACCAGGCTGAAGCATGAGATGCAGGTCAGCTTTTTTTGCAGTCGCATTCCTGTAGGGGTCTACCACGACAAGTTTAGCCCCCCTTTTCTTTGCTTGTGATACGTGATGCATCAGATTGACCTGAGTGTGGACAGCGTTTGTTCCCCAGAGTACAACTACGTCACTATGGTCACCGATTTCTCTCGCATCAACCCCTCTCTTCACCCCAGTTCCTGCCTTCCAACCAGCATCTGAGGCAGCGGAGCAAATAGTGCTATGTTGCCTCGAGTAGCGCATCGCATGGCGCAAACGTTCGATTCCGTCTCTTTGCACTAACCCCATTGTTCCAGCGTAGTAATGAGGCCAAATCGTTTCAGAACCGTATTCCAAAGCTAGTTCTGAAAATTTAACAGCAACCTCATCTAACGCTTCTGACCAAGATACAGGCTCAAAGGAATCAACACCTACCCCTTTTGGTCCAACTCTGCGCATAGGCATTTTCAACCGTTTTGGATGGTGGACACGTTCGGCGTAGTTTCCAACTTTTGCGCATAACGTGCCTGATGTGTACTCATTGTCCCTTGCACCATAGACACGACCAATCGTCTTACTGTCGATGCGTTCGACTTCAAGAGCGCAAGCGCTCGGACAATCATGGGGGCAAGTACTATGTACTCTTTCTATAACTTCGTTAGACATAATAGTCTTCTGGTTAGTCACTACATAAAAGTTGAAATAGCATTATTTAGGTTAATGAAAAGCACTTGCTGGCAGAGAAACAACCGTGCGTGCGACACTTAGCCCCATTAACCCTATCGTAAATCGGTTTATACTATCACATCGTTCACGGAGCATAACTGTGTATAAATTACGAATTTATATAACCCTTACCATCACAATTGTGGTTAATACCGGATCATTAGCGCAAAGTGATGATAGTTCTTCTTGGATCATGCCAATAACAGAACACGGTCATCCGGACTTTCACGGGTACTGGTTTTTTGGATCACGAACCCCTTTACAGCGTTCTCCAAACTTAGGTAACAGACAAGCCTATTCAGAGGCGGAAGCTGAAGAACTTGAATTGGCTATGCAAAACAGGCTTGACCAGCAAGATGCTCCGCTAGAGCCAAACCGCGGGGCGCCTGAAAAAGGCGCCCGCATCGGGCAGGAAGCAGACGATGCCTTCCTGGGTCACTATTTGCCCGCCGAATTAATTCCGATAAATGGTGAATACAAAACTTCCGTGATCTACCACCCGACGGATGGGAGAATACCAAGACGCGAAGGTTTTCTCGATTTCCATGCGAAAAGGCGCGCTTCCGGACTGAAGGATACTGATGGACCAGAGGGCCAAAACCTATCTGGACGGTGTTTGATGTTTGGCGCAGCAGTCCCATCACTCACACCAGGGATGATGAATCCAAATCTGCAAATTGTGCAGACAAAGGATCACATTATGGTGCTCACTGAGATGATTCATGATGCCCGTATTATTCGAATTAACGAAAACCATCTCCCCTTTAACATTCCTCAGTGGATGGGTGACTCTGTTGCTTCATGGGAGGGAGACACCTTGGTAGTCCACTCGATTAACTTTCGCCCTGAACAATCTTCATCAAGAACCATAACACTTTCTGATGAATTTGAACTCACCGAGCGTTATACATTGGTTTCAGACGACGAAATCCTTTATGAGTTTACAGTCGTCGATAATAAGGCTTATGAACAACCATTCTCAGGACACCGCATACTCACACGAAACCGCCCAGAGGAACGTGTATATGAATATGCTTGCCATGAGGGAAACTATTCGCTACCTGGAATCTTGGCGGGCGCACGTCGCCTAGAGTCTGAAAATAACAATTAAGAAAACCTTAAGCATAAACAACTCTTACTTTACTTCGGATTAATGTAAAATTGGTATACCGATAACACAATTTAAAAGATAAAAGCATGTTTTACGAACCCAAAAAGAAGAACCACGGCTTACCTAAAAATCCCTTTAATAGTTTAGTAATTCCCCGCCCGATAGGCTGGATAAGTTCGATTGATACTGAGGGTAATTTTAATTTAGCGCCATATAGCTTTTTTAACGGAGTTTGTTATTCACCGCCAACTGTTATGTTCTCTGCCGGCGCGGGCGCAAACTCTGACAATACAAAAGATTCAGCAAGGAATGCTGAAAACACTGGAGATTTTGTTTGCAACATGGCTACCTGGGACACTCGAGAGCAAATGAATCAGTCTTCTGCTACGTTACCTCAAGATGTCGACGAAATCGCTCTAACTCAGTTAACACCGGTCAAATCGAGAATGGTAAAATCGCCGAGAATAGCAGAAGCACCAGTTCATCTAGAATGTAAATACCTGAAGACTGTCGAGTTACCTGGATGGAATGAAAAAGATGTCTATAAGGTAATCTTTGGAGAAGTAGTCGGCATACACATCGATGACGAATTTATAACAAAGGAAGGATTGGTAGATATCGCTAAAATAAAACCGATAGGTCGACTAGGTTATAATGACTATACACTAACCAACTTAGATTCAATTTTTACCCTAGATAGACCAGCCTAGTTAATCATCCGGATCCAGCGATATCATTTGCGACTGATGGTATCGCTCTCCTAAGACTGCGGACGGATTAAAAATTTCTTCTACTTTTTCCAAGTCGCTTTGTCTTATTATGAGATCTGCTGCTGCTGCATTCTCCTCTAAAAACTTTACATGCTTCGTTCCGGGAATCGGAACGAAATCAGAGTCCTTAGATAAAACCCATGCCAGCGCCAACTGCGCTGGCGTGCAATTATTATCTTTAGCTATTGCCGCAAGATCGTCGACCAACTTTAGGTTTGACACAAAATTTGATCCAGAGAAACGTGGCATAGAATGGCGCATATCGCCTTCTTCAAGTTTGTCCATCTCTCTAACCAACCCTGATAGAAAAGCCCTACCTAGAGGGCTAAAAGGTACAAACCCTATACCCAACTCTTTACACCGCTGGATGACTTTGTACTCTGGGTCGCGAGTCCATAACGAGTATTCCGATTGTACAGCACATATTTTATGCTCGGCATGGGCTCTCCCAATGGTCTCAGATGAACATTCTGAGAGACCAATGTGACCAATCTTTCCTGCCTTGACGGCATCAGCAAGAGCACCGACACTTTCCTCAATTGGAACGTTGAAATCCCTTCGATGAAGATAGTAAAGATCAATGTAATCGGTATTTAACCGCTTAAGACTATCATCTAACGTTTGCGAGATATTTTTTGGAGTACCATCTACGCCCCGTTTACCATCTTTGTTGATGATTCCGCATTTACTTGCCAAAAAGAATTCATCTCTTCGGTTTCTTAGGGTCTCCCCAAGGAGGCTTTCATTATGCCCAGTACCGTAAACGCTCGCTGTGTCCAAAAAATTGTAACCAATATCAAGGGCTCGATGGAGCGTTCTCTCAGATTCTTTTCTTTCTGCAGAACCATAACCCTGAGACATGCTCATACATCCTAGCCCCATTGCGGACACTTTTAAGCCGCCAAGTTTCCTTTGTTCCATCCTAGTTACCTCATCTTTGACTTCAAGCGATACTCTAAATGTAGAAATTTATCGTTTAAACTAACAGGACATAAGTTAAAATACACCCATGTAAAACTTACGATGTGATATGAAAATTCAAAGCAGTATTCTACAGCAGTTATTTAAACCGTTTGCAACAGCAATAATCTCCCTTGCCCTACTTGCATGTGAGCCCATTAGTGTAGGCACATGGCAGACTACCATCGAGATGGAAAACACAGACCAAGACTCTACTTGGATCATAACACCCGAGCCAACCCTAACTATTTCGACGAATTCTGAAGTTAGTATAGAGGAAGTCGAACTAGCCGGAAGTCGTATTAATTGGTCAACCGATGGTGAAAATTTCCCGTCGCTGGGCATAGCGAGCCGCTTGAGCTTCAATGGAACCATAAATGGCAACGAGCTTGCTGGAACCCTATTTACTCAGCAAGGGAACTTCACCGTAACTGGCAGACGACTGCCTGAAAATAACTGAAATTGAAAATATCCGAAACCATCATAGTTAAGGACTGAATGTGACACTAACTACCTCGACTTTTCCAAAACCACGAATTTTAGCAAGCGTAGTAGGCCTCAGCGGTATAGCAATGACTTACTTAGGATTTTTGCTTCTCAATGTCGGCGGATCAGCCTATTTCCTGGTCTCAGGTATAGCTCTTCTTACTTGTAGCGCCTTATTGTTTCTCGGAAATGCTAAAGCTTCACCGCTTTACGGAATCTTTTTAGCCTTAACATTACTCTGGAGTTTTTATGAAGTAGGGCTCGACGCTTGGGCTCTAATGCCTCGTGTGAGTATGTTTTCAGCTCTCGGAATATGGTTTCTATTACCCCATGTGCGAAAAGGACTACTTCAAAAAGACCCGCAGCCACTGCACAAAAAGAAAGAATTTAAATATTCCTTACCTTTAATTGTCGTTCTTGTAATCGCGATTTACATCAGTAACGCAAGTATTAGTATACAGCCACCCAGTGCACCCGGAGCTGGCTCGGCCTACAATCAAACTGGGCAGTGGCAACACTATGGCTCAACGAAGCGTGGAACCCGGTTTCTTGCTACCGACCAGATTAATCTGGATAACATTCACCTTTTAGAGAGGGCCTGGGAAACTCGAACGGGTGTGCCCGGCGCATTTAAAGGTACTCCGATTCTAGTTGATGATGGGCTCTACCTTTGCACCGGTCAAAACATAATCCTTTCACTCGATCCCGATACAGGGGAAGAGAAGTGGCGCTTTGATCCAAAGATAGAAACACCAAAAATCGGCTTCTGGGACACATGCAGGGGTGTTACCTACTACGAAGCACCGAACTTCAGATCGATCGGAATTTGCGAAGACAGAATCTTCACAGCAACCACCGATGCAAGACTAATAGCTGTAAACAAGAGTACTGGCGAACGCTGCAGTGACTTCGGTAACGATGGCGAAATTAGCCTTTTGCCTGGAATGGGGGATGTAAAACCTGGTTTTTATTTTGTTACCTCTCCACCAACGATAGCGAACGACGTTTTGGTACTTGGCGGCTGGGTTTTTGACAACGTCGAAACCGAAGAACCATCTGGAGTAGTTCGTGGTTTTGATCCCTTAACTGGAGATTTAATATGGGCCTGGGATATGGGGCGTGAGGACCGTACTGGATTACCTCCTGAGGGTGACACCTATACAAGAGGCACACCAAATGTATGGAGTTTGACTAGTGCCGATGAAGAGCTGGGTCTTATTTATCTGCCAACCGGTAATGCTACTCCGGACTATTTCGGAGGCCATCGATCAGACGCTATGGAAAAATACTCAAGCTCGATAGTAGCTTTGGAAGCAGAAACAGGAAGGGTCAGATGGCATTTTCAGACCACCCATCATGACATTTTTGACTATGATGTGCCCTCTCAGCCATCTCTTGTTGATATCCCGGTGAATAGTGAAATAAGAAAAGCTGTGATCGTTCCCACCAAAAGGGCTGAGATATTTGTTTTTGACCGAGAGACTGGTGAACCCCTGACTGAAATAGCTGAATTACCTGTCCCTCAAACAGACATACCAGAGGAAACCTCTTCCGCAACTCAACCGTTTTCAGTAGGTATGCCATCGTTTGCAAGGGATTACATCGACGAAAGTGACATGTGGGGAATAACTCCCTTCGATCATGCTTTGTGCAGAATTCAGTATCGAAATTTACGTTACGAGGGTCCGCTAACACCACCAAGTACTGGCGGGACCCTTCTCTACCCCGGGGTGGCTGGAGGCATGAATTGGGGAAGTGTTGCAATTGATGAAATTAATAATCTCATGGTCGTAAACTCAATGCATAACCCAAATGTAGTGCGTTTGTTTCCAAGAAATGAAATGACTGGTGACGAACAATTTGGAATCGGAGGCACACAGCTAGGAACCCCATATGCTGCGTATTCTTTTTTCTTTCTATCTCCTATCTTCACTCCTTGTCTTAGGCCCCCTTACGGAGAGTTGGCAGTTGTTGACCTGGCAAATCAGGAAACTCTTTGGAGGCGTGGTTTGGGAACAGCCAGAGACCAAGGCCCTTTAGGCATACCAAGTAACCTACCGCTGCCGATGGGGATGTTCTATAACGCAGGCTCCATAGTTACAGGCGGTGGACTAATATTTATTGGCGGTGTTGTAGATAGCACAATGCGGGCAATAGACATCTACACAGGAGAGGAAGTATGGACCGATCCACTTGTTGGTTCATCAACAGGGACGCCAATGTCATATGTTAGCGAATCAACCGGAAAGCAATATGTCATTGTGACTATTCCAAGCGATGGAGGAGGCCTGCAACTAGAAACGGCTATTGATGAGTCAAGTGAAGCGGAATCGTCCGGAGGATATGTCATAGCTTACGCGCTGCCTGATTAATTTACACCTCATTTCTCAGTCGGATACCAGTAGGTCATGGTGAGATTGCTTATGGGCCGCCATCTAGTACCTACAAATCGAGGTCTAAAAACCATCTCCTTCAATGCGTCCTCAGCATCCCTCCTTGCACGCACCGACTCAGGGTCAGAAGTCTCGGCATCAGGTCCGCGAGTTTTACCTCTTGAAGAAATTCGAAATTTTGTTTCTACCCTTGTCAAACCAAGTTCAACATCAGACAGCATATTGGGAGGATTCGGCATAGGCGTGAAAGGAACTGATTCATTCCATGCTATATAGTTACCCATGTGAATTTTGGGGTCCTCGCCGTCCTCACCCTCCGTATAAACATAACCATCTGCTGCTTGAGCGCTCATTGCGTCATCAATTGAGGTGTAATATTCACGCGCCGGAATGACAGTAGGACGTGAAAAGAAATCTATAATTTTCTGTTCCTGAACTCCTGCTTCTGCAAATAGATCCATCGCCCTTTGATATGTTCTTCTGGCAAGACCTAAACCCAGTAGCATCTGATAATCGGCTTCATAAACCGTCGCCATTCCTTCCGCCTCCTTATCATCATTTAGTCGGACTATATCGCTTATATCTTTTACGACCTCATAACCCTGACGTAAGTAGGTCATCGGTTGAATGCGTTCCGGAACAAAAATGAAATCATTGGCATCAGAGCCCAATTCATCGACAGAGCTTAGTAATGTCATTAGATAATATTTTTCTAAAGCTTCTTTATAAAGAAGAGGTACCATCCTCTCTTCCATTTCCTCATACGCATCGCTTGCTACCGCCAACATTTGCTGCAACAAGCTTCTTGATTTCATGAAATAAGGTAATCGATTTTGTTTGGTATCTAAATTAAATGCGGTCAGATACCAATTCCTAAGATCATCCATAGATGCGAGCTTTTGTTCCACTGTAGAGTCAGGATTCTGCAAAAAAACATATTGCCTATTTTCAAAATTATTTGTAACCGATTCAAAATTTTTAATTTCTAGGTTATTCCTGATCAAGGACTCTAATATTGGTAATTGGCTGAAAGCGTTAGGGCCCTCAGTCACATGAACCAACTGTAATTGCCGTCCTAGCAAAGAATTAATCTCTGCAAAATCATCGACACTTGAATGCAAACTTATCAACGCATCCAGAGGCTCAAGCAAGGATCTATCATAAGGACCGAAACGCCTTTCTAAAGCCTCTAGCTCCTGTAAATAAAGGTTCACCTGACGTGTATACTCTGTGCTTATCCTTACTCGAGACAGCTCTTCCTCTGCTGAAAAGACTGAATTTCCAGTTAAGCAAAATAAAAGATAAAGGAAGGGAGGAATCCGGCGAGCAGTTTGAGTAGAAACAAACATGCTCCGTAATATTTTCTGTAATAGAGACAATAGACGGGGCCTCAATGTTGAGTTTCGTCCGGATGCAATGAACAAAAACTTATAGAAAAAATAACACCAGAACAAACTATGCTCTGGTGTTATTACTTAAATCTTATTTGAGATTTGAATAATCTGTTGTGCTCATCATGTAAGCTTCAATCGAAAGTGGCACCTCATACTTTGCTCGTAATGCATGCCAAGCTGGGTCCGCTGCGAAGTCAGCCCAGACCTGAGATCGGTGCGCCCTATCTCTGTAGGCAAGCATCCACACTAGAGTATTGGGATCATCAAGTCTCTGCCAGACTGCTACTACCTCCGCACCATGTTTTTCGAAAATAGCAACTTCCTCTTCGCGAAACCTCTGATGTAGGTCGTCAATACCACCCTTACCATCGACTGCTGGCTCCGCCGTATACATACGCAGCTCAAAACATCGTGCATCGGACCCAACATTTTTTGAAAAGTTCTCTGATAATTGTCCCGCTGGACCACAAGGCTCTGGAGCCTCACCTGCGTTTGCGAAACCAGTCAAACCAAAGGTTGCGAGAAAAGCTAATAACATCTTATTCATTTCTATCTCCGTTAATTAATATTTCAACTATTGCTTCCTAAAAAGTAAAACAAACTTATCCGTTTGACCTTGAATAGAGGGATCAAATACCCCCGCCTCAAGAGAATCATTCGAATTAGCGTGCAAATATGAGCTTCTTTCTATCGACAAACCAGCACCATTTGCCAAGCTCATAACCAGACTTTCACTGATTCTATGAAGGGTTCCCCCTACAGTAATATCGGAACCCTCCGCGGCTTTGTGATCAACAGCAAGAAAAACGCCACCCGGCTTAAGGACTCTGGCAATATCTTCAAAAGCGCGTTCGGGATTTCCGACACTTTGACCCCCTGGCTCGAAACCAAGCTCATGAGGTCCCAAAATCCATGTAACCATATCAACAGAGTTATCATTGGCTTCTAACTGGTCAAAATTAACTCGACTAAGGGTCACGTTCGATAGACGATTGTTTGCTAAACGTGCTCCAACCGCTTCACCAAAAAAGCTGTCGAATGCTGGAGGATTTTGCATTATCACACTGCCATCACTTCCCACTGTCCTGCTAAGTATTTCTGTGTAGTATCCGGTTCCTGCCTCCATTTCCAGTATCGTCATACCCTCCTCAATGCCTGCAAAAGCCAGTACCTCTAATGGCATACGCCGACTATCATCTAACATATCTTCTGATGGTCTTTCACTATTATTGAGAGCAGCTTGCACAATGTCCGCTGATGAAGCCGCTTGTGTCACTGCTGCTGCAAACAGTAAAGTTTGAATAATGACATAGCGAGTGAATAAACTAATTAGTGTCATGCCTTGCCCCTTTCTGAGTTCCCTCAAGATTCAATAATAGCGATAGTTTCCAAGTCCAAAGTAGTCAGCATCGCAGTTTATAGTAAAACGAGCTGCAAAAGCATCTATCAGTTTCACTCTGGCCATAGAAGCTCTGATAAATGAGGCGAACGATCAACTAAAGGAATCACTTTAGGTAGGTAAAACTCAGTAAATGCCTTGGCATTCTTATGACGCTCCAGGTCCGCTTCATTGGCCCACTGCTCAACCAGGATAAATTGCTGGACGTCAGAAGAGGAGTGATAGACCTCGAAACGAATACAGCCCGGCTCCTCACTTGACCGTTTAGCCTGCTCCTTAAGTAACTCGCCAACCAAACTAATATTCTTAATGTCTTTTACTCTAAGAAGTACATTATTGTAGACCATAAAAAAAATCCTCCGAAAGCGGATATTAAACGTTTACCAGATTTACTGATAGATGCCCTCAGTTACAGGAAACTTTGAGTAGGCAAGATTTAACGATAGAATTGACCATGGATTGTATCGAGGAAAGCTATAATGTTCCGACAGCTTAAGAACTGCCACAACGTTGACGATCTCAGGCTTCTGGCGAAGCAGCGCCTCCCGGGTCCTATATTCCATTATATAGACGGAGCCGCTGATGACGAAGTTACCTATCGTCGAAATACTTCCGCTTTCGAAGATTGCGACCTGGTCCCAAATGTTTTGGCTGGTGTGGAAAATATTGATATGTCTGTTACTGTAATGGGACAGAAGCTTGATCTACCCATTTTTTGCTCACCCACCGCATTGCAAAGACTATTTCATCATGACGGAGAGCGGGCCGTCGCCAAAGCGGCGGAGAAATTTGGGACCATGTTTGGTGTTTCAGCATTGGGTACTGTTACCCTGAAAGAAATAGGAGACATAATATCTACGCCTAAATTGTTTCAATTTTACTTTCACAAAGACAGAGGTCTTAATGATGCAATGGTCGAGAGAGCTCAGGCCGCTAATTTCAATGCTCTAGCCTTGACCGTAGACACAATTACTGGAGGAAACAGGGAGAGGGATCTTTATACGGGATTCACGTCACCACCAAAACTCACTTTAAAGAGTTTGCTCAGCTTTGCCATACACCCAGGTTGGGCGCTCAATTACTTTTTTGGTGAAGCGTTTGAATTGGCTGAATTAAAAGATTTTGTTCAACAAGGGTCAAATGTCTCAGTTTCTATCGGTGATTATTTTGCAAATATGCTAGACCAGTCTATGAGTTGGTCAGATGCAGAAGCACTCAAGGCTAGGTGGGGTGGACCTTTTTGCTTGAAAGGCATCATGAGTGTTGCTGACGCAAAAAAGGCGGTAGATATAGGCGCAGATGCAATAATGATTTCCAATCATGGCGGAAGACAGTTGGATGGCTCGCGATCGCCTTTCGATCAGATCAGTGAAATAAGCGATGCGGTCGGCGACAAAATCGATGTGATATTAGACGGCGGGATAAGACGGGGAACACACGTTCTTAAAGCGATAGCTGCAGGCGCTAAGGCTTGTTCCGGTGGACGCATGTACCTTTACTCCTTGGCAGCTGCTGGCCAACCTGGAGTAGAAAAAGCGTTAGGCAATTTAAAAGCCGAAATACAGAGGGACATGAAGCTACTTGGTGTAACCAGTATTTCACAAATAGATCGCAATATGCTGCGCTATAGGACAAGATAAGCATAGAGATAATTAACCAAGAGTATAGACGGAACGTCATAAAGGCTTATGAAGACAGCTAAAAGATACTCAGTTACGGTACTAACCTTTTTTGTGCTGATTCCCAGCCTGTTTTTCGTCTACATGCGCCTGCACGACGGGCCTGTGGAATTTGTGCCTTGGTTTACCATTAGCACTGGCGGGCCTTTCCGCTCTGGACAGCTACTTCCATCTCCAAAAGACTGGACCTTTCTCAAGAATCGAGAAGAAATTGAGATGGAAACTTTAAACCTGGGTACAACCAAAACCATTTGGACTATGGTAGTCGATGGTCGATTATTTGTGGCTAGTGGCAGGCGGCAGACTTGGTATGGCAGATATTGGAAACAGTGGCCGCAAAGAGTCGAAGAAGATGACAGGATCATTCTCCGTGTAGACGATTCTCTTTATGAACAGCGCTTAGTCCCAATTAAAGAGGGCGAGATAATTCTGCCTATTTTGCAGGAATCGTGGCGCAAATATGGAAGAGGCTCTGAACCTACATCGACTGCTAGAGTTGACGATGAACTTATTTGGCTTTTTGAGATAGTGGATCGCGCCTAGCTTTCCGGTAAGCGAAAGGCAAAAATATAGCCTCCCAAAGGATCTTCTTCCTCAGCCGGAAGAGGCAAATAACCCGAGCCCCTTGTCGAGTTAAACACGGGAACCACAACTATTAGTGTCTGATTTCCCTGAGGAGAAAGGTAAGTCATTGGTGTTCCCTGTGCCGTGAAGGGGATCGCGTGATTCCATAATTCTTCACCATTCATGAGATTAGTAGCTCTCACCGTATTATCGAAAGCTCCTGCACTAAAGATAATACCTCCAGCAGTTGTGACCGTACCTCCCGTTTGCGGCGTGCCGACGGTTAAAGGTAATCTGGTTGGCAAATTTAGTGTTCCAAAGAATGTTGGACCGGTGTGTTTCGCTGTTCCTATTGGCTTCTGCCAAAGTAATTCTTTAGTCTCGAGATCAACAACGCCAAGCGTTCCATACGGTGGCTGCATACAAGGTACGTGAAGAGGTGACATAAATCTTTGCGTGTTATGGCTGTAAGGAGTTCCCAGTTGACTTCCCACTACACCCTCAGGTAGCTGATCACGAGGAATTAAAGTCAGTTGATTTGCCATATAAAGCGGGTTAACAACCATTAGATTGTTAGCCTCATCAACGCTTACACTCCCCCAATTAAAACCACCAGTAGCACCCGGATTTTGAAGGATCGTACCAATCCCCGGCACGGTAAAATGTCCCTCATAACGCATCTTTCGGTACTCAATACGGCACCAAAGCTGGTCTAATGGGGTCAGTCCCCACATTTTTGTTTCATCTAACTGCATCCGCCAGACTGGCAAATCCATTGTGAACGGCTGGGTCGATGCCACATAATCCTCTGGAACCCCTCCAGTTTGGGGGACTGGTAGCTCTTGGATATCAAAAAGAGGCTCACCAGTTTCACGATTCAAGACAAAGATTTCGCCTCTCTTGGTTGGCTGTAAGACGGCTTTAACCTTTTCACCTCGCTCATTTGGTAGGTCAATAAGTGTGGGCTGTGACGGGACATCATAATCCCAGATATCATGGTGAACTGTTTGATAGGACCAACGAACGTTCCCCGTCGCCCCTTCGATAGCCACGATAGAACTCGCGTACTCATCACTGACATCCATTCGATAACCGCCAAAATAATCGGGAGTCTCATTCCCCGTTGGTGCGTAGATCAAACCAAGCTCCTCATCTACGCTGAATAACGACCAAACATTTGGTGTCCCACGAGTATAAACCTCGCCTCTAAGAGGTTCCGATGTGATTCCCGGACGTCCCATATCCCAAGCCCAAGCAAACTCGCCAGTAATCGCGTTGAATGCCCTGACAACACCGGATGGCGGCCCGACGGATCGATTATCAATAACCCAACCACCCACGACGACATTACCAGATACAATCCCTGGAGGTGAAGTCTGAAAGTTGGCTATCCTTGGATCATTACCCATTCCGATAGTAAGGTTTACCTCACCTTGATCTCCGAAAAACGAACATCTTTCACCGCTCACAGCATTTATAGCTATTAGCCTCGCATCTGTTGTGTTGGTTAAGATTCTTTCCGGACACTCACCTTCATAACCTTCAGGAGCAGCGTAATAGGAAACCCCTCTACATCCAGTCGTAAAATACCTTGCCTGAGCCAAATGCTCTGGATCAATCAGAGGGTCAAACTGCCAGACCAGCGCTCCATTTTCTGCATCAACAGCAACAACCCGATTACCCCCGGTACACACGTATAGCAGGTTTCCAACCATAAGAGGTGTAGCCTTGAAGGCACCTCCAGCGCCCGTTCGGTATGTCCATGCTAGTTCAAGATCAGATGCGTTGGTCACGTTAATTTGATCGAGGGGTGAGTAACGCGTGCCTTTAACAGTATTCCCATAACTCGGCCAATCTGTCTGCGTATTTACCGTATTAATTTGACTGCGCGGTGACATCTCTTTGACTTCATAACCGGTACCCTCGATAAAGACAAATATTGTAATTACGACAATGAGTATAGGTATTATTCTTGAAATCGTTGATGAAAAAAGTGGCGGTGGAAATCCTTCATGTAGGGGTTTTCTCACCCAGGGTGTTAGAAAAATCAGGCCGATGCCTGCAAAAAACAAAATGCGGGGAGCTAACGCCCACAAATTTGTTCCAGACTCTACAAAAGCCCAAGCGACAGTTAGTAGAAAAAATATTCCATATATTAAAAGCGCCAGATGCCTTTTATTCCATAAAAAATAAGCTGAACAGCCAACTGCTAAACCAGCGAAAATGTAATAGACCGAACCCCCTAAAACCAGGAGTTGCAAACCTCCCAAAACCAGAAGAGCAGCAATAAAAAAAAGCGCTATCGCAAATATATTCATGAATGTCATGGCGCCTGAATAGCCGTTCAATTGCCTTAGAGAGTTTTATAATTCTCCTTCAGCAGCCAGCCTCTCTTCGACTCGCGCTCCTCTTAAGATATTTTCCATTCCATAGTTACCTTCATGACAACCATATTCATAAAGTAAACCAGCAACCCTAGTCATTGAAACGACCCCCGTAAACTTATCCGTATAAGTGGCAGGGTCATCCACGGTAAACTCATAGTCCACAGTGTACGGCCCACGGCGAGTAAACCGTTCTGTTAGAATCTTATTATAGGATGTTCCAGACTGTCCGAAACTGGCTGATAAGCCATTAAAGTTTTGGGTGACAACAACCAGCGTGTCTTCATCCCAGTAACCTCGGGAGTCTCCAGTGTAGAAACGAATATCTCCATCCAAGGACTTTAAAGCCTCTTTGGACTCATATAGAGGAACAACGCGAGCATCATGAATCATTTCTGTCAACAACACGACTGTATCTTTACTCTGAAATATCTGCACATTGTTGTTGTAGAGACTAGGGATAAAAGGAGGTCCGGCATTAAAACCAATAATACATCGCTCTGATAAACCACGATCTTCTGGTCCATCTGCACCAATTCCACCCGCAGCTATTCTGACCGGTCGCGTTTCACCAGTAGTAATCCCTCCGTAAACCCCCTGCTGCTCGACCACTCCTTCCTGCACTTCTGGAAGCCTGCCGTTCTCCGGATAAACTATATGAGACGTCCTCACATTGCCCCCGATACCCTGATTCTCTATCCAAAAATCATTATAGGAGCCATCTACTCCTTCTATACTAAGTGCCGCGTCTGAGCTAGCATCAGCTGCTGCCCTGCGTCGAGCAAATTCTTCAACCTCTTCCTGAGTCAAGAACTGCCTCTCTCCGTATTGTGAGGGGCGTTGCATCGGAACGTTAGAAGACCAATTCCAGACACCTTGCAAATCGGGTTGGTCCCACTCAGTTCGAGGTGCCTCATAGTCCTGAGCGAATAGCGTTAAAGCGCACCCGCTTAGAATGAAAGCTAAGGTTAGTGAATAAATTCTTCCCATCAGTCGCTCCTTACTTGAGATAAACGTTTTTTTAGTGCCTTTTCAACAAATCTGACAAATTATCTCAATTATTACATTATTAACCAGAAAAGAACCACTTAATCGAGTTGGGCAAGTACTTGCTTCAAACCATCAAACGAGATTCTCATGCCATTTTCAATTGCTTCGCCAAATGCTTCAGGTGCTATCTCTGAAGTCCAGTTGAATACACAGTTATCACCGGCCCTTTGTAGATCAATTGTCGCAAGATGATGGTCAAGAGGAGTGGGTGTTTTAATAGCCGAGTATTGTAATTTATGGTTTTGGGGATCATTAATTAGAATCTTCTCATGAACCTCTCCGATACCTTCCATATTAAACCTTCTGATACTCTCTTCTAGAACAATAGAGTCGACGCTTGGTACCCAATCACAGCGAGTGACATCACTAATAATTTTCCAAACTTTATCGATGGTATAGGGTAACTCCTCGCCAAGTTTGATTACTTTCAAAATATTCTCCTTTCTTTGCTTCTTTTGGACTAACTAAGAAAATTCCTGATTGTAGCGGTCAATTATGGTATCAATTCATAGGGATTGCATATCAAATTCATCATCTATTTTGTATGCTTACCTAAAAGATTTGCTAAAAATTTCGCGAAACGCTTACGCTTCAAAAAAATAAGGCAACTAAAGAGGAGATAATAGTGAGCTTATTTGACCATCAAGGCCACGCAAATATTCCTTCAAAAATCCAATTAATATGTCTCTCGCTTAGTTGCTTTATTGCAGCGAGTGCACTGGGACAAAACCCCAACTATAACTGGCCTAGCCAAAACCTTAACATTCACAACAGTCGTTTTGCCGAGCTAGATCAGATTAATCGAGACAATGTATCTCGACTTACCGAATCCTGGACCTTCACGCCAGGTCCGCAAGACAGCATCACACAGGTAACACCTCTCGTAGCAGAGGGAACAATGTATTTACATTCTGCGAATACAATGTTTGCCCTTGATGCGGCGACAGGTGAAGAACTTTGGCGGAGGCCCCTCGATTCTGGACCAGCCGGTGGCCCCGTTCGCGGATCAACCTACGAAAATGGCAGGATTTACGCCTATCGCGGCGCTGACCTGTACGCGTTCGATGCAACGACTGGAGAGGAAATCCGATCCTTTGGTGAAACCGGAGTAGTGCAGGTCATCACCGATGCACTTAACTTTAAATATCCAGATGTATATCCGAACAATACCGATCCAATAAATCTTGGTTATCGACTGACTACGCCGCCAACCATTCATGACGGAAAGATGTACGTCGCTGCTGCCTTATCAGAGGGGCATATCCCTGGCGGTTTAGTGATTCGAATTGATGCGCTGAGCGGCGCTGTTGAGTGGGTCTTTAATACAGTCCCGCAAACCCCAAGAGACTCAGGTTGGGAAATAGCAAGAGACACCTGGGGCACCGGGCAGCGAGCTGGCGGCGGGGTATGGACACCACCGGCTATTGATACTGAGTTTGGCCTTGTATACGTGAATGCTGGCAATCCCTCACCCGACTATGACGGTTCTGCCCGTGTCGGGGCAAACCTATTCACCAATGCTACTATCGCCCTTGACATCAACACCGGCGAATTAGCATGGTATTTCCAGGCAGTGCATCATGATCTTTGGGACTGGGATCATGTTACCGGGCCTCTTTTATTCGACGTTGAAAACAATGAAGGTGATATCGTCAAGGGCGTAGCAGCAGGCGGGAAGAATTGCCTCTTTTATATGTGGGACAGAGAAACTGGAGATCCATTGTTTCCTATGCCTGAAACTGCAATGCCAACCGCAACGGATGTACCTGGGGAGGTCGTTTATCCGACTCAGCCGATTCCTCACACAGCGCGAGGCGTTCCAATGGACCCTCTATGCGCCACGTTCATTCCTTTTGATGACCCAGAACTCGCAGCACGGAGTAAGCAGATTTATACACCATACTCGTTGACCGAGCCTTACATCGTTGCACATGGCGGTTCAAGCTTTGGCTCAGCATCGTTTAGTCCTCGAACACAGTTGGTCTACATTACTGGTAAAAACGGCGCCATAAGCCTAACCGTTCAACCGGTTGGCGACTCATTAACCCCAGGACCCGATAGTCGAGGCCACACCGAGAATTATGCAGCTCTTGATCGAGTATCCGAAGCCTATCCACCCTCCTTGACCGTGTCGGCCTACAGTCCAGTTGACGGTGAACAGGTCTGGCAGACCGAGCTACCTGCTCAGTCGGGAATTGGAGCCAGTGGCAATCTGGTAACTGCCGGAAACCTGGTTTTTCAGGGTTTGGAGAACGGCGAATTCCATGCCTTGGACGCTGAAACTGGAGCGTCGCTTTTTAAATATCAAACCCCACGGACCGTGAGAGCCAGTCCGCTAACGTACTCCGTCAGAGAGAAACAGTTCGTGAGCGTTGTATCAACAAACACAGTGGTCACTCTAACGCTGCCACAGCAGTAGGGCTTTTTATTATGCGCGGCTTTTTGTTCAGCCTGATCATGATTCTCTTTATACCTTTCTTTCTCCTCGGGTTAGTCGTATACACGTGGAGGCTCCGCCGAGTCATTATCCCCCAGAATATTTCCGGCACCGCAGCAGAACCCTTCGGAGCGCGAATTATGATGCACTTAGCGAGCACGAGAATTGACAAAGCTGCTGTAAAACTCGCCGAACACATGATTTTATACCGTCAACCGGCTAAATTTTTGATGCTCCAAACTACCGGGCTCGCGCTGAGAATAAGTGGCTACAAAGGCTCAATGTTTGGGTATCCAGGGCAGCGTCCCTCATCTACTATGACAATGATGAGCCACCGTTCTCATTTTCTTGATTGCTCTATAAGTGAAGCACTTTCCAGATCTGAAAATCCTATCAAACAGCTTGTCATTCTTGGGTCCGGCTGGGATACACGCTGTTATGATTTGCCAACAAATTCTGACGTAAAGTGTTTTGAAGTAGACATGGCTCCAACATTGAATGTAAAGAAAGATGCGTTAATCAAATCTGGTATAAAATCTACTCATGTCACTTTTGTAGAAACCGACTTTAATCAAGAATCGTGGTGGGACTCCCTTCTGGCCAGCGGATTTGACCAAAGCGAGACAACCTATATCCTATGGGAGGGAGTGACTATGTATCTAACAAACGAAGCCGTAAATTCAACACTAGCGCTTTTCTCTAAACTCCCCCAAGGCAGTGTAATCGGCGTCGACTTTTTTACTGAAGACGTAGTCAAAGGCAATCCGCCGCACGAAACTTGGAGCAAACGCATGCATGCTGGAGTTAAATACTACAGCGAGAAAATAATGTTTGGTATTCCTACCGGACAAACCCTTTCTCAAGGGGCTAAGGAATTAGCAGAACGACATGGCTTGTGGTTGTCGAAATTCGAAAACATCGGCGATGCGAGTGACAAAAAGAAGGTCCCCTGGTATGTTTTTACAGAAATGACAAAGACATGAGCAATAGATCTGCCGAGTCTTTTATGCTTTTGATAAATAATAAAATGGAAGCAAGCTAATAAGAGTTATCTTCCTCGGTTCCACTGACTTCCGCCATCTACCGCAAGACCAGCGCCCGAAACATATCTACCAGTGTCTGAGGAAAAATACACCACAGCATTAGCGATATCTTCACCTTTCCCAAAAGTGCCTAGTGGCACTCTTTCGAGAACTTGATCAGCAAGTCCTTGCTGAATAATCAGTCGGTCTACGCCCTCAGTTCCTTGAATCGGTCCCGGCGAAATCCAGTTTGAGCGGATGTTATACTTACCCCATTCTGCCGCTAGC
The DNA here is from genome assembly GCA_902591495.1 of uncultured Pseudohongiella sp. Classification (GTDB taxonomy): domain Bacteria; phylum Pseudomonadota; class Gammaproteobacteria; order Pseudomonadales; family Pseudohongiellaceae; genus UBA9145. Next base: position 30,275 of record CACJAW010000005.1, on the reverse strand, counting down.
GTTTTCATTAAATTTTGAATGCCTGATTTTGCTGCCGCTGCATGAGCAGCACCCGGCCAACCAAAGTCCGCTTGTGTTGTGCTTATCGAAATGATGCGCCCTCCGTCGGTCGATTCTTTGAGGTGAGGGAAAGCAGCCTGGCAACAATTAAAAGTGCCATTCAGGTCTATTTCTATGACAGTCCGCCACCCATTCCAGGAGAGATCCTCCGTGGGACAGATGAAATTCCCCGCAGCATTGCACACTAAAATATCGATGCCACCAATTTTTCCTGCTAACTGATCAAAAGACTTTTTGATACCCTCTGGATCTCTTACATCCCCAGTACACCAAGCAACATCAATATCATCGGAGGCTTTAAATTCGTTGACAGCCGATATTAAATTTTCTTCCTTTCGGGAAACTATTCCTACGTTTGCTCCCAAGGCCCCTAACTTTCGCACGATGAAGGAACCAATCCCGGTGGCTCCACCGGTTACAATGGCGCTCTTTCCAGTCAATATTCCACTCGCAAAACTCATACTTCGTATCCCCTATGGTCTAACTTGCTCATACTTTTCAAATCTCTGGCGACCAACCTGTCCGGCATAGATATTCCCTTCATAATCTGAGGCCAAAAATTCAATGCCACTTCCATTGGGGATTTCGTAGTCGGGAATAAACTCAGTTACGTAACCCGTTCTGGCGTCACCTATCCGAATCCCTCGCTCCCAGCCTCTATTCCACTGCTCACCGGACATTCCGTCAGCAACAAAGATTTTGTCATTTTCATCGATCCAAATACCACTCGGCCTACCAAATTGAGTCCAGATATCTAATAGTTCGCCGTCCTGATCGAAGATCTGAATTCTATTGTTTCCTCGGTCGGCAACAAATAACCGCCCCTGGGAGTCTATTTTTAAGTCATGTGGATCGTTGAAACGAGCGCTCTCTCGACTTGTATCGTTTACGCCACCACCTAATTGAAATAGAAACTCACCATTCTCTGAAAATTTTATGATTCGGTTATTACCGCCTCTGTGGCCATCTGCCACCCAGAAATCACCACCCGGTGCAACAATGATTGCGCTTGGTCCGTTGAAATGTATCTGGTCATCTCCAGGCACACCGGCTTCTCCAAGACGCATTAAAACCTCACCCTCTTGATTGATTTTAACCACTTGGTGGCCCATGCCTCGCTCTGCTCCCGGAGCTCCTCTTGCGTCTCCCTCAGGAGCACCCTCTGTAATCCAAAAATTACCCTCCTCATCCATATCAAATCCATGTGGCCAAGCGAACAAACCAGCGCCAATAGATTTTACAGTTTTCCCTTGCATATCCAATTTATGAATCGGATGATGATCTGAACCAGCGCATTGATTAGCGCTGCAGCGCTCTATAATCCATAGATGTTCTCCGTCTGGATCAGGCTGAACCCCAGTTACGATTCCCATAGGCCGGCCTCCCGGGAGCTCACCCCAGTGATAGACAACTTGGTAGGGGTTATCCTGCGCAACAACTGTCGAGGCTATAAGAGAAGTAAATAACCATAATTTGAGTCTATAGTATTTTTTTACAGCCATATTTTAAATTCTCCTTTCTTCAAATAAATACCCTGAAAAAATACAGACTACCGCGCTCAACTTTCACAGAGATGTGATTAGAAATATTTTGATCTCTATCTTAGCAATTGAGTTGCCTCAGCAAATCGCCTGACTGTTGTAGCCTTCTTCCTGGAAAGAAATCTATCGATACCATTCTCTCTAACTCGCTAAGGTTTGCCACTTGACTACAATAAGAATCAAATTGTCCAAGATCTTTAGGAAAGACAAATACAACCACCTCATCGTTTTCAGTGACAATCTTATAATATGCCGCTGGCTCCGTCTGCGCTGCTGCTGTATTAGCAGCGAGCCTGTCAATAAAAAATAACGGGCCAGTTATCACATACAATTCCTCTTTTCTCATAACGAGTTCGTTTAAGCGTTGCTCCAACTGCAGCCAAGGGCCCAACCTAAGGGACTGGGACATCGGCACCATATTAGATAAATTATTTACATCAGACCAATATGGTGTATTTGAAAATGATGTCATGGGTGCAAGCCGGGCACTTTGGTCTTTTTGCTCAGGTAACTCACTGATCCCGACATAGGGATTATTACTCACTGCAATTTCAGCAAGCCGTATCTCTTTTGATGTCACCTCTAAAACATCTTCCATTCCTGTAAATTCTAAAAGACGATCGGGATTCCATATGCGTGGAAGTAAAGAAGCTACACCTACCGCTTCTTTAGTCAAACGATAGGAAAGCCAATCGGCTACGCCGCTATCGCCATTTATACCTGCTGCATAAACGTGGTGAATAACAATATTTGCTCGGTTTGCAGTCATCAAAGAATCATAGACCGGGCACGCACCATTGCAATGAGTTACATTTATTTTCTGTGAATGCGATGGAGCTGCAGAAAATAGGAAAACATTGGTAAGTAAAATAACTAAATGTATCCGATTAATCATAATATTTAGATTACATGAATTTCTTTGACAATTATCCTTTAATTGAGAAAAAAAGCATATTAGACGAACCAGACTCCGCTTGTAACCTGACAATCCAAACTGTCTAAAGACATATGGATGATCAACCCAAGTCCTAAAAACCTGGATCTAGGAACCATACTCAGCACTAAGAAAAGTGGCAACAGAAATGGTTCGTGCAACGGGTGAGTTCCAATACTACACCTGTTAGGGTCAAATATTGGACTGCTAAACAAATGATCGATGTCGACCAACATCGTAGCAATCATAACAATATATGCTTTCCGCCACTGGCTCCGGTAAAACACACCTGCTATTACCCCGGGGACCAAGAAGTGAAGCAGCAAATGTAGCGGAAAAGTTAGCATGAGCTCAAATTATGAATCTGACGTTCGCAACCAATCGTTGACATGATGGTCAGTCAGACAGGGCGAAGGTAACCATTTCCGCCGTATCAAAGCGCCCGCCTGCGATAGCGATATACTGCTTTCCTTCATGGAGATAGGACATAACAGGACCATGAAGACGGCGGTCAACAAGGATCTCTCCAACTTTCTCTCCCGTCAATTTATCGTACGCGACAAGAACCGAACCATCCGCATCCTCATCAACCTCGTCTTTCTGTGGCAAATGCGAAATCACTAAGCCCTTAGTTATCAGTATTCCACCTTCAGCAGAGACATCAGTGAATACGCTTCCTAAATCTGGCAAATCAAGGTGTGTTAGTAGAGGATGATTTGCGGGGCCTTTTCCAAAAGGCGTCTGCCAAATATGCTCACCAGTGTTTAAATCGATCGCGGTAATACGCCTGTATGGTGGCTTAGTTAGCGGCAATCCCATTGGACCTATGTTCCGTTGCACATTGATTACGTATGGCCAATCTGAATCTGGATCATCAGGTTCGACCAACGACATAGCATATGGTCGCGTGTGTGAAGGCACATAAAGTATCCCCGTCTCGGGATCAACGTTTGCCCCAGGAAAGTTGGCGCCACCTCCCGCACCCGGCAGAAATACGGTCGCGTCTTTACCATTTGTACCTTTAACGATCGGAGGAGTGAAAATAGGCCCTAACACTAATTTAGATGCTATCTCCTCTGCCGCTGCGTGTATTTCAGGAGTAAAGTCAATGAGATCCTCTTCCGACATTCCCTGTCTCTCGAATGGAGCCGGTTTTGTTGGGAAAGGCTGCGTTGGATGAGCGCGCTCGCCTGGCACGTCACTGGGTGGTACAGGCTTCTCTTCAATCGGCCAGACTGGTTCTCCACTTATACGATCAAAAACATAAGTAAAGCCAGTCTTTGATACCTGCGCCACTGCTCTGATGGGCTTTCCATCAACAACAATATCGACCAAATTAGGGGCTGAAGCTACATCATAATCCCAAAGACCATGATGCACGGTTTGGAAATGCCACAACCTTTCGCCGGTATCCGCATCCAAGGCGACTATTGACTCAGCAAAAAGGTTTTCACCTAACCGCTTGCCACCCCAATAGTCGTTAGTCGGCGTTGAAGTCGGCAAGTAGACAATACCGGCCTCATCATCCGCGGACATAAAAGTCCAAACGTTAGTATTCCCCGCTTCACGCCACGAGTCACTCTCCCACGTTTCCGTAAAAGGCTCGCCTTGCTGGGGAATAGTATTAAATCTCCACTTAAACTCCCCAGTATAGGCATCATAGGCTCTGACATGGCCTGGCGGGCTCCGATTAAACAAGGTGTAATCAAAAATTTTAGACCCGATAATTACAGAATCACCAACTGCGATTGGCGGTGCACCATGAGTTATGTTATCTATTTCAAATTCTAATTTTCCAAAGTTATCACGCAAGTCTACGAATCCATCCTCACCAAAGTTAGGGTCAGGCTTCCCAGTATTTACGTCAATCGAGACCAGTTGTTTGCCAAGAGTTGCGATAAAAATCCGGCTAATATTACCGTCAGTCCAGTACTCTATACCTCGAGTTTGAGCTGGGGAGAATACTGGTCTGCCCAAAGCATAACTTTCTGGATCAAAACTCCATATTAGTTCACCCGTTGCCGGGTTAAGCGCCACCACTTGTCCGTGATTAGTATTGGTATACATGACTCCTTTTATTAACAAAGGTACAGCTCGATAATCTCCAGTGGCATATGCTATATTCCTAGGCAAATTTACATCTATCGACTGCCACCGCCAAGCAATCTCAAGGTCGTTAAAGTTCTTTGCATTGATCTGATCAAGCGCAGCATACTTCTCAGAGAAATGACTGCCTCCTGCATGGTGCCATTCCCCAACAACTTCTACTGTTGATTTCGTAGCCTCTGGTGAACAAGATACAATTATGATTATAGAAAGAATGATTACAGAAAACTTTTTCATGGTATCTCTTCCGCTTGTTAGGATCTTAAAATCAAGTATTTGAGCTTCAATCAAACAAAAGTGTCTTTTTAATTTTTCATATTGAAAAGTGGCATTTCAGGACTATCAATCTCTCTAGCTCTTTCAAAGGCTGGCTGAGGCGTTGAAGATCTCACCTGTTCAAGCCAAAAAACACCATCATACGGATAGCTGTTGCCTCGGGTGGCAATAAAGTCAGTATCCCCATCATTATCAAGATCTCGCCCTATGAACTTATCGTACATCCCTCTCTTTCTCCTGGAGATATCATGCCGTATCCATTCTTTCTCTAGGTCGCCAGGATTTTCAAACCACCCTATCCTTCCAAGTGCGTCTTCTGCTGTCACGTCACCATCGCCCATTCTAGGTCCTCTGCTGTAGCTTCCAGCGATGAGGTCAATGAGGCCATCTCCGTTGATATCGGCTATTTCAAACCCCGTCATGCTGTCTGGCGCAAAAGACCCGATGGGCCTTGAAATCCAAGCATGGTCGATATCAGCGGGTTGCTCGAACCAAGATAATATCCTGCCCGCAGCACCAACGATATCAAGGCGTCCATCACCATTAAGATCTATGAACTCCATGTTAAATCCATTGGTGCTTGGGCCATACACGCCTATTGCATGCTCCGAAAAAGCAAGATTCTCCGGGTCCGTGTTCTCAAACAGTATGATTCGATTTTCACCGTTACTTCCAACAATAATATCCATATCCCCATCACCATCTATATCGATAGGCTCTGAGTTGCGCGGATTACTGAAAAACCCTAGCTCTATCTCGCTCCAGCTAGAGCCAATCAAAGGATCTCCGCTAAACTTATAAATGGAGGCTGCAGTTGACCGTCTGTAATCTTCTATAGTCGGTCTTTGTGCTCCCTTGTTTGGCGCGATCGCTTCGGGAGAACCATCACCATTTAGGTCCGCCAAGAAAACCCGTATGTATGAACCTCTGCCTTGTGTCATGGGGAGAATGAGTCTTTCCCATGCTTGGGTTCTAATATTTTGACCGGGGTTTTGAAAGTATATTAAGTGTGATAGCTCAGCAGCGACCATGATATCTGGGAATCCATCTCCATTAACATCACTAATGGCAGCATCCTCGGCCGCTGACGCATCCGCCCCTTCACCTAAAGTGATATTCACCCACTTGTCAGGGTCGTCTGAACCAAACGCTATCCTGACATGACCCATAGCCTCAGGAGTTTCACCTGGGACGGTAGAATCATAGTTTGAGTCTGATTCATGAACCGAAACAATGTCTTCGAAACCGTCAAGGTCAAGATCAGCCATCACTAGACCATCACTTCCACTAAAGGGAACACCAGATAGGACAGGATCATCGATTAAATGTTCTTTCCAACTTATATAAGAGCCATCAACTGAGCGCGCTTTACTCGGAGTCTCTCCAACTAGAGGCTGCCCAGAGAGCGTCCCGGATACCGACGAACAGATGACTAAATTTACTAAGGTTTTAATGTTCATTTCAAAATCTCAATTGGATAAAAAAGGTCAGGGTAAAAACACGTCCCCGCATCTTTACGCTGACCTAACTTAATGTCCTCTGTCCTTGTTAACGATTACCTGTTTCGGTAAGACCTCGCTCAACCACCCTGGCACCACTGAGACGAGTTTCCATGGCGTAGTTTCCTTCATGACAGGCATATTCATACTGCTTATATTCGCTATCTTTTAAGTAGGGAAAAGCAACCGTCCAAGGCTCCTCATAAGTCAGCGGATCATCAACTGTCAGCGTATATCGGAGAGTATTCTCATCCTCAAACGTAAATGTCTCAATCATCTTCCGTCCCTCATTTTGAGGAGGATTTCCGCGACCCGGCGCACGAATGTTTCTGACATACTTAAAATTGGTAGACTCGACAATCAGTGTATTACCTTCCCAACGACCCCGCGCATCACCTTCCCATAGTTTTATGTTGTCACTAACATGGTTACCTGCATCAATGGGAATTATTCGTGCATTGTGAATCATTTCACTGTGGATCATCACATAACCTGGCGACTGTAATATAAGCTTTCCGTTATTGTACGCTGTCGGCATCATCATCCCGAATACTCCACGCGACAGGCATCGATCGCCAGCCTCTACGTTAGCTGCCGAATCATGCTCTTCAACAACATTCAATCTGATGGCCTCTTGAGCTGCCGAGGTGTATGCAGGGATTCTGCCGTTTGGAGGGTCCACTACTAAGGCGGGGGCATCAACCACCGCATCAGACCAAAACCAGTCAAACCACTCATTTCCGTAAGCACCAACACTCTGACCTCCGCTAATGCACTCATTCAAGGAACAGACGTTCCCTTTTCGAGCCTCGTCTCGTCGGGCAATAAAATCGGCTAGCTCTTCGGCTGTTGGAACCCTGCCCTCGAACTCGTCTGGCATTTCAACTGGCGTGGCAGTTGCCCCGACATTATTCCACATGCCTGTGATGTTCGGTTGTCCGTCTGGCAGCAATTCTGGCTGCCAATCCTGTGCTTGGAGGCTAGATACCAACACTGCTAAAAACATTGGACCACCTACAAGTGCTAATTTTCGTTGAACGCTTTTTGAATTTTTTATCATTGTTTGCCTCCGTTATTTCAGGAAAATATGTGAAAACGGGCTTTTCTTCAACTATAACAGAACAAATACCCCAAATTCTTCACATATATACCTAAATCAACCAATCCGAGCATTTCAGCCTTGCACACCCTGAAACAGATGGGCAAGATTAGATCGAATAATGATCTCGAGTGAATTTAAAGACCCATCCAGATAAATCAAGGCTACCCTTTAATATATGTCAGAAAATAAATTTAAATACGTCACTGTTACAGCGGTCATTGTGGCGAATATGGTTGGAACAGGGGTATTTACTAGCCTAGGCTTCCAATTACTGGATATAACATCTGGATTTGCACTCCTTTTTCTCTGGGTTTTAGGTGGCCTTACGGCTCTGTGTGGAGCAATATCTTATGCGGAGCTAGGTGCAACTCTTCCTCGATCCGGCGGTGAATATAACTTCCTATCCCAAATTTACCACCCTGCCGCTGGGTTCGTTTCAGGATGGATCTCAATGTCTGTAGGGTTTGCTGCTCCGACGGCACTCGCGGCAATGACTTTCTCCGCATATTTGACCTCTTCATTATTCGGTGACGTTCCCAACTCTTTAGAAAAATTTATTGCCGTAGGACTTCTTCTCACATTAGCTGCCGTCCATTCAACAAATCATCGCAACAGCGGAAGAACTCAGACAGTGTTCACCACATTAAAAGTATTAGTCATCCTCTTTTTCATCGGAGCCTCGCTTACTGTTGTGACGACTCCTCAACCAATTTCCTTTTTACCAAAGGTTGGTGATGTTCAATTAATTACAAGCGGCGCTTTTGCAGTAGCTCTTATTTATGTAAGTTTCGCGTTTTCAGGCTGGAATGCCGCGACTTATCTATCGAGTGAAATCGAAAATCCCCAAAAGACTCTCCCGCTAGTATTAATCTCTGGCACTTCGATAGTCACACTCTTGTATCTGGGTTTAAATTATGTGTTTCTGTATACCACTCCAATTGATTCGATGATTGGGGAAGTAGAAGTGGGAGCCATTGCTGCGAGAACTATTTTTGGTGAAGTAGCGGGAAATTTGTTTGGTCTTGCTCTCGCATTGCTTCTTATATCAACAGTTAGCGCAATGACAATGGCAGGGCCTCGTGTCATCCAAGTTGTAGGCGAAGACTTCCCCAAATTAAGCTTTCTAGGTCAGAGAAACGCTTCTGGAATACCTGCAAGATCAATCTTTCTTCAATCCGCAATCGCTATCATTTTTATTGTCTCCTCGACGTTCGAGTCGGTGCTTGTGTTCGCTGGGTTCACAATGGCGCTCAATACTTTTGCTAGCGTTCTGGGATTATTCGTACTTAGGATACGACAACCCAGCCTAACTCGCCCTTACCGCGCCTTCTTATTTCCACTAACACCCTTGATCTTTCTGACACTCACGGGCTGGACATTGACGTTCACTTTGCTGATGAGGCCAGTAGAAGTATTATTCAGTTTTGGTGTAATAGGTATAGGGCTAGTCTTTTACTATCTGACTGCTTCCCGGGACAATATTTCTGCCGGCAAGGATGGTTAACGTAGTATCAAATGGCATCACGATTATGAAATGCGACTCCTTTTTTTAACCATGACTATGGGCTTGTTAGTCATTACTACCTCATCGTTCTGATTGAACAACTCGTTTAACATGAATATCGTGCCCATATCTGCGCGCGACCTCGAAGGCTTCTTATCAAGGATCGTCGACCGCATACGCAGAACGTCTCCGGGGAAAACAGGCTTTTTCCAACGTATTTCATCTATGCCAGGCGACCCGAGTGCTCCATTATTCTCTTTTGGCATATGTTCCACAATCATTCGCATTGCCATAGAGCAGGTATGCCAACCAGAGGCGCACAACCCGCCAAAGTGCATCGCTTGACCTGCCTCTTCGGACAAGTGAAAAGGCTGTGGGTCAAACTTCTCAGCAAAATCTATTATTTCTTTCTCAGTGACCTTGTACTCACCAAACTCTTGAATTGCTCCTACTTCGAAATCCTCAAAATAACTCGGACTAGGCATACTACTCTCAATTTTCTACCAATTATCGATTTTATGCTTTATCTAGCGCCTGACTGATATCATTGATGATGTCATCAATATGCTCTATACCAACACAAATTCGAATCGTTTCCGGAGTCACTCCAGCTAATGCTTGCTCTTCCTCAGTGAGCTGACGATGTGTAGTAGACGCGGGATGACATGCGAGCGTTTTGGCATCGCCGATGTTAACCAGTCGCTTTACCATCTCTAAGGCATCGTAAAAACTCACACCAGCTTCAAATCCTCCTTTAATGCCAAAGGTTAATAGCGATGCTGGGACACCACCACAATATTTTTTAGCTAGATCGAAGTATTGATCTCCTTCAAGACCACCGAAATTGACCCATTCCACTTTACTGTGATCTTGTAAAAACTGCGCGACAGCAAGCGCGTTTTCGCAATGTCGTTCCATACGGATTGCCAAAGTCTCCAAACCTTGCATGATTAAGAACGCGTTCATAGGAGAAAGAGCTGAACCTGTATTTCGGAGAGGTACTGTCCTTGCCCTTCCGATAAAGGCTGCCTCACCCAACGCTTCAGAGTATACGACGCCGTGATAAGAAGGCTCCGGCTCTGTCAGTTGCGGATAGCGTGCTTTGTTCTCCACCCAAGGAAACTTTCCTGAGTCAACGATAATCCCTCCAATAGAAGTGCCATGCCCACCAATATATTTTGTCAACGAGTGAACTACAATATCTGCCCCAAATTGAATTGGGTTACAAAGTGTCGGAGTTGCAACCGTATTATCAACGATGACGGCAACCCCATATTTGTGAGCCATGTCACAAATCGGAGCAAGATCAACAATATTCCCTGCTGGGTTTCCGATCGTTTCACAATACACTGCCTTGGTGCTGTCATCGATTAACTTTTCAAGAGCAGCAGGCGAATCATCTTCGGCAAAGCGCACCTCTATTCCCTGACTAGGAAGCATATGCGCGAACAACGTGTAAGTACCTCCATAGAGCTGAGGGGTCGATACAATATTGTCGCCTGCTTTAGCTAGGGTGAGTATCGAGTAGTTAATAGCTGCCATTCCAGATGCAACGGCAAGCGCAGCAATTCCACCCTCTAATGCAGCAAGTCTTTGCTCCAGGACATCATTGGTCGGATTCATAATTCGAGTATAGATATTACCTGGGACGGCTAGATTGAATAGATCTGCGCCGTGTTGTGCATCATTAAATTCATACGCTACCGTTTGATGTATCGGAACCGCGACCGAGTTTGTTGTTGGGTCTGTTTCATAACCACAGTGAATTGCTAGAGTTTCCTTTTTCATTATAAATTCCTCCAAAAAATACTAAGCGCTTTTAGATAGTAGCCAATTCCAAAGCCCAGCGAAACGACGCCGATTGGGATCTGAGAAATTTCATTGATTATATACTGCTCTCTGCCTCTTCGGTAAAGGCAACAAAAAAAACAGCGCTGGTTATGAAGGCGATAGCTGCCAAAGAAAGCCACATGCCTGCAAAATCAGTGACTACACCCGCTTCTCCAAATATTTTCGCTAAAACCCCCAAAAGAGGTGCTGCTAGCATCGGGCCCAAACCAAGTATAATGATCCCAAATACTGTTTGGGCAGAATTTCGAATATCATCATCAGCAATTTTATCGACATACATATAGGCTGAAGCGAAGAAACATGCGTAACATACCCCATGAAGTAGCTGACTAAAAATTCCGATTACCAATGGGACAGTCCAAATAAATTGCCCTGAAACGTCAACCGAGGGTCCTGAAGGTTCCTGCAAGCTAATCAATCCCCAAATCAAGTAGCGGGCGAAATAAGCAAAGGCCCCGATGGCAATCGTCCGTCGGAAACCGAATCTCGCTATAAACATACCAAGAATAGCCATAACCGCTATTTCAGCGAACTGCCCAACCGTCATAGCTGGCGCTATATACGTTACCAACAAACCTAGCTGATTCTCGAGGAAAGGGCCAGTCTGCATAAAATAAATCTGATGTATTATTGCAATGGGTAGGCTCGCAAGAACTAACACTGCGAAGGATTTTTTTGATAACAAGCTAAAAGCCTTCATGAAAGCAAGTCTTTCCGAAGCTTCTCTATTTGGAGGCGTATTTGGCAAAGACATACAATAGAGCGCATAAAATATTGAAATGATACCTGATACTTTTAATGTATCTCCTAATCGAGACGTCGCATCAGCCACCTCTGTTCCAACAAAGAATGGAGGAAAAACTTGAAATTCTAGGTTCGACTGCAGCCAAATCATCGGAAACAACCAACTTGCTGCAATCCAGCCAAATGTTCCCATGACACGCACTCTAGGCCATTCACTATCAATATTTTTAAGGTGCGCGAAAGCCATGGAATTTGTTAACGACAGCGTGGGCATGTACAAGACGCTGTACAAAATTGACAGAACTAACCACGCAGAGAATGATGTCTGGAACGAGAGAACAAACTTTACAACACCACCAAAAAGAAGGAGAAGAGAAAGAAATTTCTCCGTAGAGAAGTAGCGATCTGCAAACTGTCCTGCAATAAATGGAGCAGACACTGCGCCCAGTGAAGCAGCAATCCCTATTATCCAACCTACCTGCCCAGAGGTGAATCCGAGCCCTCCTTCGACTATTGGTGACTGAAGATATGTTGCTAAAACGGGCAACCAGATTCCCCAGACAGCGTACTGAAGAAACATCATAAGGCTTAAGCGGCTTTTTACTGTACTCATTAACTTATATTAACCCCTAAATATGGAAGCATCTGCATTTGCAGTCTGCTCTCTGGAAAACTTACACTACAAAGGCGAGGAAAATAAATAACTTATGATTCAACATGAAACAATTTGTTGTAGATAGCCCAGCTCTTGTCAACTTTCAGAAACGACAAAGTATCCAGAAAAGTCATGCCCAAGTACCGATCTCTAACCTGCGCTACTGCTGTTTTTCCAGCTATTTCTAAGGATACAATTTCTAAGGTAACAGGGTCATTAGTCTCTTTTGGTGGGCTCTGAACGGCGACGAAACTGGCGAAATCTTCGGTGCTCATTTCATGTAGTCCATCAGGCAAATAACCTGTAACTTTTGCACTTGGATGGAATGCCCTTCTCACCTTATCAGCATCAGATTCATTCATAGAATCAGCATAAGTCTGTATTACAGACTCGATAGCTTTTAGATCTGACATTGCCGAACCTCCTAGTTTATTAATCAGCTATGCCTTATGCCGATTTCAAAATTTCTTTTAGATTTCATGCTCACTAACGATATTCATCGTAGGCACGTAGTAACCATGCGTCTGTTCCATCACCAGTAGGCGCAAATCCATCAGCAGGTTCCGTATCCAACATTTCAGACGGTGACAAATTCTCTACCTTAGCCCGAACCAAATTGCCACGAATAGTCACAAGCATTTCCCTATAATTAAGCAAGTCATCACGGTTGGATAGTTGGCCGTGTCCGGGAATTATTATGGTTTCATCATTAATCTTGCTGGCTAACCGATCTGTAGCCTCAATCATGCCATCCAAAGAGCCCCCATTATTTTGATCTATAAAGGGGAGGACATATCTAACAAACATGTCTCCGGTGTGAACAACATTTGACTCTAAAAAAAAGATCTGAGCATCTCCATCTGTGTGTCCTGGCCCGTTATAAACGATTTCGATAGGTTCATCATTGAAATAGAACCGCATCGCGTCGAAAAATGTTATTTTTGGCAAGCCAACCTCATCATATCTCCTCTGCGAATAACCTGACGCTAAAACTTGTGCAGATTCCATACGACGTCGCGCATTTTCCTGAGCAACGATAAAAGCACCAGCTCTGCCAAAATTTTCATTACCATCTGTATGGTCATAGTGGAAATGTGAATTAACTACAAATGTAACTGGAAGTTTAGTTAAATCAGTGATTGCTGCTTCGATTTTATTAGTGAGTGGTCCAAACTGATCATCAACTATGAGCACTCCATCGTCGCCAACTATTACGCCTATGTTGCCTCCGCTCCCCTCTAAATAATATATGTTGTCCTTCACATGATGAGTGACGATTTCAATATTATCGAAGTCTTGAGCTTGCAGCTGCAAGGTCAAACAAAATGTACAAGCCATAATTGCTGCTAAGAGATTTTTCATCATGTCATCCTATTAATTATTCTTATTCGCCCGGCTACACAATGTACCACGCACCCAACTCAGAGCAAATACCTCTTGTCAGCCGCTTTCACGCAGCTAGTATTCGCTTTTGGGCATCGTTATATTCAAGCTTTAAGCGGGAAACCAGTTCAGCGGTGGTTTGCACTTCCTTAATCGCATTGATGCCTTGGCCACAACCCCAGATGTCTTTCCAAGCTTTAGATTTATTACTACCACCGGAACCAAACTGCATTTTTGATGGGTCGCTTGGCGGAAGGTTATCAGGGTCTAAACCAGCCGCTTCAATTGACGGTCTGAGATAGTTGCCATGTACACCTGTGAATAAATTAGTGTAAACAATATCTGAAGCTGCATAATCAACAAGCGCCTGTTTATATCGGGGGTCAGCATTTGCCTCCGAGGTAGCAATAAAAGCTGATCCCATGTAAGCCAAATCTGCTCCCATGGCCTGTGCAGCGAGAATTCCATCTCCGGTCGCAATTGCACCCGATAACAAGACCGGCCCGTCAAACCAATCTCTTACTTCTTGAATAAAAGCCATAGGGGACAACGTTCCTGCATGACCACCGGCCCCAGCTGCAACGCATATCAGTCCATCTGCACCCTTTTCGATTGCCTTATGGGCGAATTTATTGTTAATCACATCATGCAGGCAGATACCGCCATATGAATGTATTGCCTCAAATACCTCTGGCCTCGCTCCTAAAGAAGTAATTACAACAGGCACTTTATATTTTACACATAGATCTACGTCATGCATTAGTCGATCATTTGAACCATGAACGATTTGGTTAACAGCATACGGTGCAGCCGGATTGTCTGGATTTTGCTGATTATAAGCATCCAATTCCTCGTTGATTCTGGTTAACCATTCATCAAGCACCTCTGCAGGTCTTGCGTTCAAGGCGGGAAAAGAACCAACAACTCCAGCCTTGCATTGCGCAATGACAAGCTCAGGGTTAGAAATGATAAACAATGGTGCGCCGACTAAAGGAAGCGATAGACGTCCTTTCATAATTTCAGGTACTGACACAATAGATAACCTCAATAACTTCTAATTTTCAAATTAACAAATTAAATCAATTTTGATTCACTGCTTTATTTTATCCCATTCAGGTCATGCATGCCCAAATTTATTAATAAGCTCAGAAAAAACTTAGTTGATTTATGGTAGCCTTGTTATGCATAAAATCTAATCGCTCTAACTCAGGAACATATATGCTGGATTTAATTATCAAAAACGGGGAGATAATTGATGGCAATGGAGCCGAACCATTTCGAGGCGATCTAGGCATTAAAAATGGAGTAATCATCAAGGTTGGGGAGGTCTCGGACACTTCGGAAAAAATTATTGATGCTTCTGGCTTGAAGGTTCTCCCGGGTTTTGTGGACATACACACTCATTATGACGGCCAGGTTACATGGAGTAATGAATTAACTCCTTCCTCTAATCACGGCGTAACCACTGCGGTCATGGGTAATTGCGGGGTCGGATTTGCGCCCTGCCGCCCAGAAGATAAAGAAAAATTAATTTCGTTAATGGAGGGTGTGGAGGACATACCTCATCCAGTGCTTTCGGAGGGTCTTCCTTGGAATTGGGAAACATTCCCAGAATATCTAGATAGCCTTAGTGAACGCCAGTATGACATTGATTTTGCTGCTCAAATCCCTCATGGACCTCTGCGGGTCTACGTTATGGGAGAGCGTGGTGCAAACCGAGAAACAGCTACGCAGGAAGACATAAGGAAAATGGCTTCTCTTACGACAGAATCTATAAGAGCGGGGGCTCTCGGCTTTTCCACTTCAAGAACGTTGAATCACCAGACTGCCGATGGGCAGCCAACGCCAACACTGACCGCTGAACTAAATGAGATGGTGGGTATTGCTAGAGGTGTGAAGGCTGCAGGTTCTGGAGTCATGCAAGTGGTCACTGACTTCAAGGGAGACGACAACGAATTCGAAATTCTTAAAGAAATGGCGAGGCAGTCCGACAGTCCTCTCTCTGTCTCTGTCGCCCAACACCACCGAGTAACCGATGGATGGAAAAAAATATTAAGCTCAATAGAGGAAGCTAACAAAGACGGCATAAAGCTCGCTGCGCAGGTTTGCGGTCGACCCATCGGCGTTCTATTTGGTTTAGAGTTAACCAACAACCCATTTAGCGCTCACCCCTCTTTCATTGGGATCAGCGATTTACCTCTTGAAGAAAAACTCTCTCAACTTCGAGATCCATCTTTCAGAAAGAGACTACTAAACGAAAAACCCGAAGTGGCTAATAATCCTTTCCTGCGGCAGGCACATAAGCGCTTCCACGATATGTATGTCTTGGACGAAAATCCCGACTATGAGCCGCTACCGTCACTAAGTATTAAAGCAATGGCTCTCGAGCAAAATAAAAGCCCGTTAGAGTTGTGCCTTGATATTCTGACTCGAGGTGCAGGCAAAGAGATGATCTATTACGCTTTCCTTAATTACGGAGAAAGTTCACTTGACCCAGCCAAAGAAATGATGGAGCACCCTAACACAATTCTAGGATTAGGGGACGGAGGCGCTCATTGCGGCAGTATTTGTGATGGCAGTTTCACTACCCACATGCTCACCCATTGGACAAGAGATCGTAAGCGGGGAGAAAAATTTAAGCTTCCTTGGGTTGTCAAAGCTCACTGCCATGATACTGCGGCCGCCGTAGGACTGAGGGATCGTGGCGTTCTGGCACCGGGTTATAAAGCAGATATTAACATTGTTGACCTAAAGAAAATGAAGTTACAGAAACCAGAAGTGCACTATGATCTGCCAGCTGGAGGAAGAAGGCTGATGCAGTTTGCAGACGGATATGTGGCAACCATCGTAAGCGGGGTTCCTATCTTTCTTAATGGCAGAAGCACTGGAGCTAGACCGGGAAGGTTAGTGCGGGGTAGTCAGCCCAGACCAAAATTTCAGGATCATTAATGCTGATAAAACTCCTTACGGCGTTAATTTAATGTAAACTTCAAATTACTATTAATGTTAAAACATAGAGGTAAAAAATTTGTTTAGTCACGTAGTGCTTGGTGCAGATGACACCGCGGAAGCAAAAAAATTTTACGATGCGACATTCGCAACTTTAGGAATTGAACCGGGTTTTATGGATGATACCGGGCGGGTTTATTACAGGACAGAGGACGGTCTTTTTGCGATTACAAAACCATTAAATGGCGAACCTGCAAGCGGAGGTAACGGCAGTACAATTGGATTTTCCGCTGCAAGCCCAGAACAGTGTGATGCATGGCACGAGGCGGGGCTGGCGAATGGGGGAACCGCCATAGAGGACCCTCCAGGTGTCCGAGAGGGCAGCGGAATGAAAATGTACCTTGCCTACTTACGCGATCCGGGTGGCAATAAGGTTTGTGTACTTCACAGAATGTAGGACGTTTAGGAAACCTAACAATTAAACTTTGTAAACGGCCAGGATTAAATTTTGCTCTCAATTTTTGTCTTGGCTTTTTGCAAAAGGTCCCATGCTTCAATCACTATTGAGGGAATCTTGCGATAGCAAAACTACCATAAATCCCTCCGATCCAGATCTCATCGCCTGCATCTATAGCCACAGTTCCCATCGCAAAAAAGTCACTCCCATCGAAATCAACAAGTTGTTCCACCTCAAAATTTTCGGGGTTAACCTTCGCGACCCTCGCGGCTGATGTGTCACAATCGCTATCGCTAGGACAACGCCGGATATGTCCTGCCGCGATAATGCGGCCGTCTGTACCCCAACGAACATTATCTACATTAAAACCCACAGGTATTATCTCGACTTCCACCGGTAGTTTCCCTCTAGATATCCTTACCAGTGCCATGTCACTCCAACCTCCAACATAGAACCATTCGCCATCTTCGGACGAAACAAGTCCATTTGGACCCATCATTGACGATCCAGGAACCTCAATCCAACTAGTGGAAGGGCCCCACTCCCACAGTTGTCCACCCTGCGTGTCAAAATTTGTAGCGCCCAGATAACCTTCAGGTAGAGCTGTAATTGAGTTAATTCTTCGGGTACCCTCCGGCGCTGGGATACAACCTTTCCAACTCAAAACTGGACCATCTCCAGTCATACTCAGGTTAAACACCTCTACCGCTTCTCTTGCTCCATGCCCGACTACATAGAGAGTGTGCTTTTCGTCAGGGCCCTCTCTTAGCGTAACCCCATGTGGTTGAAAAGTTAGAATTGGCCCAGGACATTCTTTGAAGGTCTCTTGGTCAAAGTCTGGTAGCGCAGCATTGTGCGGATAGACCTCCACAACATCGTGGGTATCAATATTCACAGCATAAATCGGCCCAGCTGAGTCCGATATTCTTCCTGTCGCGATAACCCAATCCGTATCAGGGATTTGATAAAGATCTTCCGGATTGATCAAACCACATACAAACGATACTTCGGTATTTGACACACATTCAGCCTGCTGCGCAGGGTAGGAGTCCTGCGCAAACACCCACGGTATTCCAAGAATCTTTAATATTAGAAATAAGACGAACAAACGACTGATTAGGCGCATAAATTTATCCTCAGGATGAAATTTCTTGATTAAAACCTGTTATGTAACACCCTCTAGAGATTCAAAACGAAAAAAATAACGAGGTGGGAAGCCAGTTAGAATCCTGAACAGGAAAGGGACTGCGAAGTCAGATGAGGCTTGAAGGTGATCCTCCCCCTTTAGAACAACAGCATTATAATTGCGTGTAATCTCACCGTAGGTAATTTGAACATTCGGATTCAATTGAATCCTGCGGGCCCAAGCTCTTGGCCAATGATTTACTGCAACAAAAATTTGACCCCCGCGCTCTAAGCGGGATACAACCCTCTTTGTAGCTTCTCCACTAGCGTCAAATGACGTTATTATCATAGTGCCTGTGCTCCGCGGCTGTGTTATCCCTAGAAAAGTTTCAAAAACGATAACTAATCCTAGGTAACCTATAAATATGAAAAATATCGCTTTTTTTGTTTTCATAAAATATGAAAATTATTATTTAAAATTCTCAAATCGAAAGACGTATGGATTTTTTTATACTCGTGGAGCCCTCTGTCCTCCCAAGATAGTTTCAAAAGGGAAAAATCTATATGTGCCATTTCTCACATTTTCATAATTATCAACAAACTGAAAGTTTCCCTCTTGCAAGTCAAGGACTGCTATATCTGCAGGAGCTCCAACATTCAAAGTTCCTTTATCCCTCAGAAAAGGAAATACTCTTGAAGGGGTAATTGTAGATGCCGCGATCACCGACTTAATATTCATACCGAAATTCAAAAATTTCGACATGACATTTGGATAATCTCGAACACTCGGCGCGCTTCGGCTTGTCGAAAATCCATCGGTAGATATCGTGTCAGGCCAAAACCCGGTTGCCATTATCTCGTCAAATGTGTCCCAGCGAAGATGATCCGTTCGCCCATTGGCGACATCAAACCATATACCCCGTCTTCTTGCCTCCAGGACCTCGGAGAATATACGTCCACCTTCATCAATTATTGCGTTTGGGGGTGGAGCATACATATGAGTCACGACGTCCCCTGGTTTCAACTCGGCAAGTAATGATGGCATAGTTGATTCCGACTGCCCCATATGGATCATGAGAGGTAATTTAAAGTAGCTGGCTACCTCCTGAGCTCGCCGTATTACAACAATATCATTTGCCGTCACGCCGCTGGTCAACCGCGCTTTGACACCAACCACATAATCTAAATTACGAGCTATTGCAGACTTCGCAACCTCAACATTTGCCAGAGAAATATCAGCCGTATCACCCTCAGGAATGACACCCAATCGTCCAATGTTCAAAAGTATTCGAGCTGGCTGAGGGGCAGAACGCGCAACAGCTACAATCTCATCTATATTGTCAGCTCCGGCTGACCCCGCATCTACCCATCCAGTTACACCGTCAGATAAACATATGTGGGGCCCTTGATCATCCCGAGCATAGTGTGAATGGATATCAAGCAATCCAGGTATTACTATTTTATTAACCGCATTAATTTCATCAGCCCCGTCAGATACTATCGAAGGTGCGATATTTGCTATACGACCGTTCAATATTCCAACATCGGCCACAGTATCCAGATTTAATGATGGATCAATTACCCTGCCGCTCCGAATAATCAGATCAAAGTCCTGCGCAAATATCTTGCTCGGACTTAGAAGCATCGGAGCAAACGCAGCGGTTTTTAAAAAAGATCTTCGTCTCATTTCATTTACCCTTCAGTTTAACCAATACACTTCGACTGAGTAGAAAATTAAGTACAAAAAAAGCCTTAATGTGAGTCACATTAAGGCTTTCGGACCCGGTCGGTGACAGCCCTCTCTATGGCTTTTTGAATACTAAAAAGAATCGATCAGTCATATTCGGAATTTGACCTACTTCCTGAGAGAGGTCGTCACTCTCTTGGTAAAACATATCGGAAACTCTGTCTAGAACAAAACCAGCTTGTTGGACCTCATGTATAACGGCCACTGGGTCTTCTCGCCTACCATTGGGTCCGTTCTCCGCCTCCATATGCCTTTTCGTATGATCTATGATGACATACTCACCACCAGACTTAAGAGCTCCAAACGCCGCAGCATTTATGCGTGCTTTATCTGCCCCGTTAAAATTATGGTACTCCCGAATGTAGAGAAATTTATCTACAGTTCCATTAGGAACTCCAAAGTTGAGCTCGCCTGGCATATAGCGACCTTCATCCATGTTATACTGATTATCAAATGGCACCGGATGCACCATACCCATCTCAGGCATCTCTATCCAGTCGCCCCAACGATCAAAAGTGCCCTGCGAATCGATTGCCATCAAGTGGCCATTATCCCGCAGAACTGGACCCAGGATCTTAGTATAATAAGCTTGAGCCGCTGGAAGAAATTCTATGACGGTCATGTCTGCTTCTAGGCCCATGAAGTCGATCGCATTAACAGGATCCCTATCTGCATCTCTCGCTAGTTCAGCTTCAGTTCGGTGATCCATTGTCATAACCTCTTGGACCTTACTTTGAATCGCAGAAAGTTGCGAGAAGGCAATTGTGGGTGACAAAAACATCAAAACTGTCATCGCAAATTTACATCTTTTCATTTTAAAACCTATCCCCTTTAATTTTAGTAATTTGAATCTTAATGGTGGCAAGTATGGCCCTCATTTATCCAATATGTCCAGATATATTGACTCTTCACACAGGTTTATCAAAATCCTCAGCACCATGTCGCTCTTTTAACCTCAATTCCCTCGGCCCCCATGTCTTGTTTACTCTCCTGCCCCTCATTACGGCGGGTCTCTTCTCTATATCTTTAGCCCATCTCACAACATTCTTGTAACTGGAAACTTCCAGAAACTCTGAAGCTTCATAAATATTATGAAGCACCAAACCTCCGTACCATGCGTAACTTGCGATATCAGCAATGTTATATTGATCACCACAAAGGTAGCTGCGTTTGCTTAAGTTTTTGTCTAAAACATCCAACTGCCGCTTTACCTCCATCGCATAGCGATCTATCGGGTACTGCCATTTTTGAGGCGCATATGCATAAAAATGTCCAAAACCTCCTCCGAGATAGGGAGTGGAACCCATCTGCCACATCAGCCAGGATAAACACTCAGCTCTATCGCTTGGATCGGATGGAATAAAAGCCCGAAATTTTTCCGCCAGGTAGATAAGTATTGCTCCAGACTCAAATATTCGAGTCGCAGGTTTTGTTGATCGATCAAGAAGCACTGGTATTTTGGAATTTGGATTCAATTCAACAAAACCGCTTCCAAACTGATCGCCGTCTGTGATTCGGATCTGAAATGCATCGTACTCGGCTCCTTCAAAACCTAGCTCTAAGAGTTCCTCCAACAAAACTGTTACCTTAATACCATTCGGTGTCGCCAACGAATACAGTTGAAAAGGGTGTTTACCCATCGGAAGCTCGGCAGTTCTTTGTGAACCAGCTGTTGGTCTATTAATACTCTCAAATTTCCCGCCAGTGGGCTCTTCCCATTTCCATACCTTTGGTGGTTCGTAGTCCGTCATAGTGCTTTATCCTATGTGCTATTTCCTGATTATTTGATTTTGTTAAAAATCCGGATGTATCGAGTTCCAATCATGTCGCTGTTCGTACTGATGCCCTAAAGCGCATAAGGCTGCTTCGGAAAACTTGGGTCCGAGAAGCTGGAAGGTGTAAGGTCTTTGATCTTCAGAAAAACCGCAAGGTACAACCAGACCCGGCGAGCCAGTGAGATCGGAAGGTATAGTAAATTGGCCTTGAAAGTTCTTGATCACACTTGCCATTTCCTCTTCGTCTCCATACTGAGCGTTTTCATTTATCTTAAATACAAATCCCCCAGCTGGACAAATAATCGCGTCAACCTTTTTAAGTTCAGTTTCGAACTGCGTTGCGTATTGATTTCTCCTCATCTGGGCACTTACATAGTCTGCCTCATTCATCGTCAAACCAAGCTCGAGGACACTACGAAGATAGCTACCGTAATCGTCGGCTTTAGAAGGAAAAGTTTTTTCATGAGCTTTCACAGCTTCGAACGCAACTATCGGCAACCACAAATCCCGCAATTCTTCTGGCTTTGATGTCGGCAAATTGATTTCAACTAATCGTACGCCCAATGCTTCGAAAGATTTAATGACGTCGTCTATGGCGTTTAACAATCCACTATCAGTGCCACTCCCAATATAATTTGAATCGATTCCAAGCATCATCCCCCTAATCTCTTTCGATAATTGTGTTTTTATTGGGACTAGATTTCTTGCAAGGGATGTAGGGTCATGGCGGTCCCTTCCGGCAATGGCGTCAAATATTATCGCAACATCCTCAACACTTCGCGCCAAAGGTCCAACATGGTCAAGGGTCCTAGCTAGCTCCATAACCCCATGCCGTGAAACTGCTCCATAAGTTGGTTTTAAACCAACCACACCGTTAGCCATTGATGGATAACGAATAGAGCCACCAGTGTCAGTGCCAATAGAGCCAAAGCAGAGTCCAGCCGCTACAGCGACACCTGACCCCGATGAAGAGACACCAGACCATAACTCAACCCCCCATGGGTTTTTTGGAATTTCAAACTCTGGGTGATAGCCTGACAATGCACCTTCTGTTAACCCATTTTTACCCAGCAACACTGCGCCCGACAAATTCAGTTTGTTCACGACAGTGGCATCAAAAGTTGGGGTAAAGTCTTTACGAACTTTAAGCCCACCCATTGTTCGAAGATCTTTTGTATAACACAGGTCCTTGACAGAGATTGGCACACCATGAAGCGGGCCTCGATATTCTCCAGACAAGATTTCTTTCTCTGCCTGTCTAGCCTCACTAAGTGCCCTAGCCGCGCAAACGGTTGCAAAACTATTTAGCTTTGGATCTGAACTCTCGATACGACTTAGCATATGCTCGGTCAATTCTACTGGCGATATTACCCCATCTTTTATTTGCTTAGATAGATGATAAATAGTGGCAAAATGAATATCGTCTTTCATATAAATCAGATTGAGGGGGATTAAAAAAGGCAGCGCTGTTTCCTCAGCACTGCCTTCTGTAATACCTAATAATGGTAGATGGGCTTACTTACAGACTCCGTTTCCATCGGAGTTTTTATATTCACACGAAAACTAGACCTTATTTACGGCACCAGCCATCGCATCAAGCACTTCTTTGATTACTAGACGCGAGGACGCAATATTCATTCTCATATTACCTGCCCCTCCCGATCCGTAATCCGCCCCAGGATTCAAATATACTCCAGAATGTTCGACCAACCAGTCCTGGAAGAAATGTTCTGGACTTGGCTTATCATGACTCATGTATTGCTCTTCAGCGCCTATCGACGACATTGTTTTGCCAAAGTTTAAGAAAGTCATGTAAGTGCCTTCGTTACGAGTATAGCCAACGGAAGGCATGTGCTGTTTAACGTAGTTCTCTATAAACGTATGGTTTTCATCCATATAGGCATTAGCTTGATCAAACCAATCACCACCCTCGTTATATGCAGCCTCATTCGCCACAACCCCAAGCGTGCTGAGTTCCGCTCTATGGTATTGGTTAACCCGCCCAAGTGTTATTGGGCTTTTTGAGTAGTAATAAGCATTCTTCATCCCTGCTAGGTTAAAAGTCTTACTAATCGCATTAAAAGTCAGACTATTATTGACCACTGCTTCGTCGGGAAGGCTGGCAAAAGGGGTGAACTTGTGACCAGAACGGATGACGTCTGAATGTATCTCATCAGATAAAACCACAATGTTGTGGTCAAGACAAAGCCGCCCCACTCTCAGTAGCTCTTCTTCTCGCCACACGTTGCCGGTTGGGTTTTGGGGGTTACAAACAATCATCGCCCTCACATCAGGCGTCATTTTGGACTCTAAATCATCCCAATTGATCTCATATCGACCATTCTTATATTCCATTTGACTGTCCACAATCTCTACATTTGCGGCTCTTGCCATCGTATAAAAACCTGAATAGGCAGGAGTTGAGAGAAGCACTTTGCTACCTCTAGGTACAAACGCTCGCATAGCTGCAATCATCCCCGGGTATACACCATCTGAAATGACTACAGATTCTGGATCAAGATCTACCCCATGACGTTCTCCGTTCCATCGAAGAATTCCTTTTCGCAATCCCTCTGTGGTGCTCAAGTATCCCCAGCTATGATGCTTTACTCTCTCCTGAAGTGCTTCAGTGATACACGGCGCACATTCAAAATCCATAGAGGCTACACCCATACCAAACTTGAAGGTACCGTCTGGATAACGAAGCGCTGGTGAATCCCACCGCGCGCAGTCTGATCCCACACGATTGTATGGAGTATCAAAATCGTATTTACCACCCGCCAATTTTGGTATATTTATTGACGACTCTTGCGCGAGGCTAGAGCTGGGCGCAGATGCAACGGCTCCACCAGCCAACGCCGCTAAACCGGCGCCTTTCATAAAACTTCTGCGATTCAATCCCGTCGTGTTTTTATCTTTTAAGGCCATCTTTCTATCCCTCATTCTTTTCGTCCTAGCTAAATTCTAGGCAGCTAATTCTGTGGATTCGACATACTTAAACCATAATCTAAAAGCAGCTTATGCTTATTGCAAGGAATTCGCAAAACAAATCAACGCTAAACCGAAATATTTACAGTGCGAAATCAATCCTTTCAGAATAAAAAAAGGCAGTCCTTTCAGTCTGCCCTTCATTATCAATAACAAGCGCAAAGATCACTTATGCCAGTGCTTTTTTAAACACTTCTATAGCCTCTTTCATTTGATCTCGACTCCCGAGAGAAATGCGGCAATGAGTTTGCTCAAGTGGCGGAAAATCTCTTCCCACGAGTATATTGTGCTCTAGACACGCAGCTCGAAATTTTGAAGCCGGCATACCCAGATTCACGAAAATATGATTAGTGTTTGAATCTGGAACCTCATAACCTCGTTCTCTGAAGAACCCAATAACTTCGTCTCTAATCTCTGCATTTTCTTGCGCCTCCCAGGCGATATGCTCTTTATCTTCCAACGCTGTCAAAGCAGCTACTGCCGCGAGCATATTCACATCACCCATACCCCAAGCCCGATCTATTTTATTCAATGTTTGCTCTTGGCCTAGAGCATAACCAATTCGCATACCCGCCAGACCATGGGCTTTAGAAAATGAGCGAGTAATAAACACATTCTCAAATTCCATCGCAAGTGGAAGAGCTGTCTCCATCGCACCTGGTCTAGTGTAATTGATATAAGCTTCGTCGATATGAATGCGCACTTCCGGATTGTCTCGCATCACGCGTCTAACAAATTTCTCAATGGTATCCGGCCCATGAACTGTGCCACTAGGGTTATTTGGATTACAAACATAGAGCAAACCAGCACCGTCAGCATTACGGGCTAATGACTCAAGGTCTACTCCAAGGCCCTTATCGAGTGATAACTCTACAGATGGAATATTTATCCTATTAGCTTCTTGAAGACTAGTAGAGTAAGTCGGCATCGGCGTCACAAAGGCTTGGCTTTCGTTACAAAAAGCTCGCACGGTACCCCGAAGTATTGGGGTTGAACCTGTAGCAAGCAAAACATTCTCAGTTCCAATCCCGTAATAATTTGCTATGCCATCTCTAAGTTCATTAACATGGTCCGGCGAATAACCCATTCCCACGCGTTTAGTCGTATGGTTATGTATTGCCTCCATAGTCTTAGGTCCAGGCCCTCGAGCACTTTCGTTCTGATTGAGTTGCATGACGCCATCATGGTAGACACCTGATGCATGAGCTGCTCGCGTTTGTGCTTGAGCTTTACTGCCAATCAGAGCTTTTCCAGAAATTGCACCTAATGCGGAGCCAAGCGCCACTTTTCCAAATTCGCGTCTAGTAGTTTTCATCGTGCTCCCCTATGGCTCCTTTGGAACCTTAATTTCTAAGAATTATATTTTTATCATTTTTAGGACTTTATGACTGCATCATAGCGCCTGATCCACGAAGAATTCAATAAATTCGGTTCGAAATAACCAAATTTTGAGCGGCAATTCCCAATGGCAACAAAATCAAATTAGTTTGAAAAAGTATTTTTGACCGCCGTTCGAACTGCCTCATGAGCATCTTTCTCTAAAAATGTTCCATGAGCCGCGAATAATTGGTCGAATTTTAGCTTTAACAACCTTCTAAATTCCAACTCTAGACTAGCACCCTCTGGTGTCATCATTTTCAGCCATATCGGGCCTACTATCGTTGATTTGGGAAAACCAATTCTTGGCATCACTAATTTGGCAATCCAATTATTGTAACTATAACTGCCATAATGCTGTATTGAATCACAAGTCAGGAGAATACCCTTACCCCTTTTCAGTAATAGCGCACACTCAGGTTGCTTCGTACCACTAAACTCGAAAAACTCACTATCAGATGTCGGTATCAAACCTCCGATGCCAATCTCGATATCAATCAGCGGTTCAGTATAAGTCTTTCCATTAGGCTGACTCCAAAACTGCGCTTCAAATTTATTCGCATAATAGGGGTCATCTACACCATGAAAAGCTCCAAGCCTTACTATATTCTTAATTTCACCAAACTGCGTAAGTTTTTTCTCAATTTCTGGTCTAAGTCGGATGGGATTGACTAGTGTTAGTTCATTCCCCTCTCGGACAATTGCCATATTGCGGGAAATTCTCATGAGAGGGTTTATTCTGATACTACCCCGTACGGCAAAAATGTCGGCACCAAGGGATTCAATATCTCCATGTGGATATATCATAGTAATAGCTAAGCTGTTTTCTGCTCCTCCAAGTTAAGCTCTTTGGTACTAATTTCACGCATTTTATATTTTTGAACTTTCCCCGTCACAGTCATGGGAAATTCATTACAGAAACGAATATAACGTGGCACTTTGTAGTGAGCTATCTTACCTCTGCAGAAATCTATAATATCCTTTTCCGACAAGTGACTTTCACCACTCAACCTAACCCAAGCAACAATTTCCTCCCCATATTTCTCATCGGGCACCCCAGTCACCTGGACATCCTCAATATTTACGTGAGTCATTAAATATTCTTCGATCTCCCTTGGATAAATATTTTCTCCACCTCTCACGACCATATCTTTAATTCGCCCAACAATATTTACATAACCATCCTCATCCATGACTGCAGTATCCCCGGTATGCATCCAGCCACAATCGTCAATAGCCAAAGAAGTAGCTTCCGGATTTTCCCAATAACCGAGCATGACCGAATAACCTCTGGTGCATAATTCTCCCATTTCACCGACACTGCAGAGCTTGTTCGTATCTGGATTAATAATCTTCACCTCAACATGCGGATGGACGCTCCCTACAGTGCTCACCCTCTTTTCAAAGGGTGAATCGACTCTCGTTTGAAAGCTTACCGGGCTTGTCTCGGTCATTCCGTATGCAATTTCAACCTCGGTCATATTCATCTTTTCATTGACCTGGTTCATTGTGTCTACTGGGCAAGGCGCCCCTGCCATAATCCCAGTGCGCAAAGTCTTCAAATCATATTCAGAAAAGTTAGGCAGGGCCAATTCCGCTATAAACATAGTCGGTACACCATAAAGAGCAGTTGCTTTTTCTTTTTGCACAGCGTTAAGCACAGCCTCGGGCTCGA
Organism: uncultured Pseudohongiella sp.; assembly: GCA_902591495.1. GTDB lineage: Bacteria > Pseudomonadota > Gammaproteobacteria > Pseudomonadales > Pseudohongiellaceae > UBA9145. Next base: position 2,527 of record CACJAW010000005.1, on the reverse strand, counting down.
AAGCTTCGCTAGGATAAATTGCACAAGCCCCGTGAGTGAGACATCCAAGATTTGCCATTACCATGCCAAAACAATGATAAAGAGGCACGGGGACGACTAGTCTGTCGCTCTCGTCAAAATTCATCGTCTCAGCAACAAAGTAGCCATTATTCAAAATATTATGATGGCTCAATGTCGCGCCTTTAGGAAAGCCGGTCGTGCCGCTCGTGTACTGAATATTTATTGGATCATCCATGTCCTGGTCTTCAAGTCTGGAGACGAGCAGCTGATCACTGGATTCATTTCCTAGATGGTTAAACTCATCCCAACTATAAATACCCGGAATAAGCGATTCCGTTGTAGAAATCATAGTTGTTAGTAGTTCAAACTCTTTCGATACTAGTTTTCCAGGAGAGACTTTTCGGAGCTCTGGGCAAAGCTCACATAACATCTGTTCATAATTAGAGGACTTAAATTTATTTTGCAGAACCAATCCCTTGCAGCCCGACTGCTTGAGGACATAAGCCAGCTCATGCGAGCGGTAGGCTGGATTGATAGTCACTAAAATAAGGCCGGCTTTAGCCGTCGCATACTGTGTAATCAACCATTCCACATTGTTAGGGGACCAAATTCCTATCCTATCCCCTTTTTTAAAATCTGCTTGTATAAATGCCTTCGCTAAGATATCCACCCGTTCCGCGAGTTGCCAGTAAGTAAGCCTGACTTGCTGATGAATGGAAACAATCGCCTCTCGGTCAGAATAATGCTTAACCGCATAATTGAAAAATTCCCCAATGGTGCTTCCCAAGAGCGGTTTGTCTGAAACACCACTCGCATAACTAACAGCCAAAGTCATAATTTCCTGATGTCCTTACGTCATTTAGTCGAATCTTCTGAATATATCTTTGTTAATCTGTTTTGGTAAGCGTATTTGTCGTGGTCTTAGCTTTCTTTAACAAATCAGGAAGTAATTCCCTTGTTCTACTTAAAGAGATACGCGCTATTCAAAAGCAAGAACAACCAATAGCATTTACATACAAGTTCCAGCGAAGGATCTAGCAAGAGCTTCTTGAAGCTTTTATACCCGCTAAGCGCCCGAGGCGTTAGCCTACAAACTATCAAAACTTAGGATAAACGACTACCTCTGATTGCCGCAAAAACGGCCTTGAACAGGGCTAAAAAAGTTGTGGGCCAATATTTAATGCATCAATCGTACGGGCATTAGTTTCAGCTTCAGTGAGGATGTCCATGATCGTCATACAACGAGTTTTGCGGATGTGACTGTCAGTCCTAAGATCCTTGAAACAAATCACATTTTGCTCCAAAGGCACAGTAGAGTTATATGCAATGAGTTCTTCATCGGTCATTTTTCGAAACGGTGTATCCATTGTTTGGCATGCAGTAATCAGTACTGCTGTTACGGCAACACAACATGAACGCAAGCCTAGTTTAAATAGTCTAGATAAAGGGTTTTTTTTAATCATGATGGCTCCAACAATTCAAAATTGACCCCGACGCCTCGATTCGAGACCAGTCTACTGGCTCTTCTCAAGAACAGATTTATAGGATGGCCTTTCATAAAGGGTTGTCAAATAACGGCTGCAGTTTGGTTTATAACGATCGCTAAGTCCAAGTCGATCACCAAACTGAAGCGCATAGCCAACCACAATGTCAGCAATGGTGAATCTTCCTCCGACTAAGAATTCTTTTCCTTCCAATGCCGTTTCAACTGCCCTCAAACGAGAATGGAACCAAATAGTGTAGTCTTTAGCAACTCCAGGGTTTCGTCGTTCTTCAGGCTCCAATCGAGTGTAACGAAGGACAATTGCCAGAGGAAAAGTAAACGTTGCGTCAGATCGGTATAACCAATTTAGATAATCACCATACTCTGGATCTTTTTTATCCAATCCCAACTCGTTAGAACCGTATCTTTCTACCAAATATTGGCAAATACCGGTTGACTCTGTCATTACAGTATCGCCGTCTATAAAAGTAGGAACTGTGCCCAAAGGATTAATATCTAAGTAACCCTCATACTCGAACCTCGGAGGAAATGGCATCACAACAAGATCATATGATAATCCAAGTTCTTCCAAGGCCCACATTGGGCGAACAGACCTAGAATTTCTGCAGTGATATAACTTCATTACTAGCGCCCCTTCCAGTTGGGAGATCTTTTTTCAGCAAAGGCCTTTGGACCTTCAATGAAATCTTCACTTTCGACCATTTGCCGAACAGCAGCGTATTCCTCGCGCATCCCGGCCATCGAATCTTCTAAAGAGGCAAAATCAAGAGATCTATATACCGCATCTTTACTCGCCCTAATCGATAAAGGCGAACAAGCTAAAATCTCCTCTGCCACTTCATGAGCTCGCTCAAGAGTTTTCCCATTTTCTACCACCTCATTCACAAAGCCCAAATGTTCTCCTTCTTCGGCCGATACGTGTCTACCAGTGAGTATCATTCCAAGAGCACGCTTGACCCCAATATGCCTTGGCAACCGATTAAGTCCGCCGGCCAAAGCAGCCAATCCTACCTTTGGTTCCGG
>CACJAW010000004.1 GCA_902591495.1 uncultured Pseudohongiella sp. | reverse complement strand
GATTATGTTAATAATCTAATTTCAGGCGTATACTGCGCAGATGCAATATTTGCACCTTACAGCTTTGACTCTTTTGGTTACCTCTTGCGCTTTACTCGATACTCGAGAAATTTCCGCAATAAAGGGAGTTACAATTATTGATGCGGTCAATGGTGTTCGTGAAAATCAGACTGTCGTTTTTGCAAATGATGAAATTTTGCAGATTCTTTCTTCTGATGACTCCTCAGACTATCACCGTTCTATAGACGGCTCTGGTAAATATCTTATTCCCGGTCTCTGGGATTTTCATGTTCATTTAACCTATGACGTCAGGCTAACCCGAGCCATGCCTGAACTCTTTCTTTCCTATGGGGTTACTAGCGTAAGAGATACTGGTGGTCTCATGAGAAATGTTCTGCCTGTTGTTGGTACGATGACTAGAGAGGGAGCGGTCTCACCGCGGGTACATTTTGCTGGGCCATTGCTCGATGGAAACCTGGTAGTTTATGACGGAGTTGGACGCCCCGAGATTGGGGTTTCCGTTAAAACTCCAGAAGAGGCTCGGGCTGCTGTAATAAAGCTCCATGAAGAAGGGGTGAGTTTTATAAAAATTTATGAATTGACAAGTCCGGAAGTCTTTGCAGCTTTAGTTGATGTGGCTAATGAGTTGGGTTTACCTGTGGATTCGCATGTACCGCTCTCTATGCGTGCTAGCGTTGCTGGCCCTCAGGTCGACTCGATCGAGCACCTGAGAAACATTGAGTTAGATTGTGCTTCGAATGCGAGTGAATTATTGGAGTCCCGGATTCGTCAACTTCAAAATCCAGATGGACTTTCCGGAGCAGAACTTAGAGCGTCTCTTCATAGCGCGCAAAGACTGCCAGCGATAGAGAATTATGACGAGCTTCAATGTAATAAGACTATTGAGGCTCTTTCATCTACTATGATGGTCCCGACCTTGCGTTTGAATTCTATTTTACTGAACCCGCCCTATGAAAAAGACGACTGGGAGGATGCTCTGGCAAGACTTCCTGCGTCTGTCCGAGCTCAGTGGTTAATTGAGGGCGAGCGCCGAAAAGCCGGGCCAACCGGAGATTTAACTTTTGCTGAGTGGAGTCTAAGTTTAACAAAAAAAATGTATGAGTCAGGAGTACCATTCGGGGCAGGAACCGATGTGCCCATTAATCTCTCTATCCCTGGCTACAGTCTGCACTCTGAATTAGAGATGCTAGTTGAGGCAGGGCTTGAGCCAATTGATGCAATAGCGGCGGCTACTATTAAGCCCGCGCAGTATTTTTCCTTGGAAAAGGAGTTGGGGACCATCGATGTTGGAAAGCGCGCAGATATGGTCTTATTGGATGCCAACCCACTCAGTGATATTAGAAATACGAAGCAAATCAACCTTGTGGTGAGTAAGGGACAAATTTTAGAATTCTGAAAGGGTCTGTCCTGATTCTCAAAACAACTCTAGCCTACTTTTTATTGGCCTATCTCACTAGTCACAATTGTTACCATCCCGGTTTCCCAAAAGCATCGTTAACTTAGCGCTGGAAAATGTGAGAGCTCTTTCATTAACTGCTTGAAATTCGCATCGATTAAAGAGGTATCGCATTGCCGCTAGCTTGGAGAACCAAATTTCCTCATCCATTAGCCCTAACTCATATTGTAGATGGTCATTTTCATAAACCATCCATAACTGGTAAGCAGCATTTTCACCCAATGCTTTGTTTTTCTCATCAGACACATCGAAATTTTCACTGACAAAATCCAGCCAGCTGACTGGCGAGTCGGTCTCAGAGAACGATCCGATAATGTCTAATAATGCTGATGCTCTTTGTTGTTGTTGAGCAGCTAGGGCGACTTGATGGGTTTGTCTCGTCTCTATTCCGACAAAGATTAAACCTGCTACTACGCTTAACATTCCAATTAACTGAATCCATGTATCTAAGTTAATTTTCTTCATAATTAGTCCGCATGAGCTAAAGATATAAATAGTTTAATCTCAAATAATCGTTTTTTAAAACTTGGCCTGTTATCTTGGAGTCCATAAAAAGATTTCGGGAAGGAGTTGAGGCACGGAATTTCTGTTGATTGGAGGAGGTCTGCCTGCAGCTTGCGCGATTGCTTGCGCACTTTCCCTGGCTCGAGGTCTCCAAAGCTCGAGCATCGGCAGCCGCGCATCTCCGAGAATTTCAGTAGCTTTCATCGCAAAAGTTTCATCACCAATTCGCAGCCATCCCTCGTTACGACCATCTCTAACCCGTTGCGGCCAGTATCCTCCGTCCGGGCGAGTTCCTGTGATTACCCCTTCTGGTGTTCCCACGTATGCAAGATAAACCACAAATGGGGGAAAGCCATCCAGCTTCATAATCAGATTAGTACCAACATCGTTGAAAACACCAAAGTCATCCGGCGGTTCCACTATGTTGCCGCCGATACGAACTCCGGGCATACGCGAAAGACCAGCGTTACCAGAGTAAGGAGCTGTATATATATAGCTTATCGCACCTCCTGCCAGTAATAATCCTATCGTGATTATTTTAAATAATTTATTCATGCGCAAATAATCTAGAGTCAGCGAAAAAGCTTTGCATACTTTATTATATGTCGGAGTTAATAACGTAAAATATTTCGCCGTTTTTATGAATCATTCGTCCACCATTATCTCTGATAGCTTGTTCGGCGATAACGACAATGCGAGCGGCTATTTCCGTTATTGGCGTACGAAGCGCGATCTCATCGCGGGAAATATTGACATACGTATCATTGAATGGTTCTTCCCACTCCCAGGAGGCATCCAAGGTTTTCATCCTTGTCACCACATCGGCATTCAAGCCGGTCATGCCTCTCATGGCGCCGATAAGACCCCCAAGCGTTGCCGCTTGGTTATCGCTATCATAGCCCGCTGATGTGGCAATGCCGACTGTCTTCGTATATTCACCTTCGCCATAGAGTAGGGCCATGATACCGGTAAGACCATTATTCAATGAAGAAACTATACTAACCGGAGCCTCCAGCTCAGTGCTTTTGTATGCCCAATATTTGTCATGTATTAACTGACGTGTGATACGCCAGTCATCATGTTGTTCATGCCAACGAATCACGTCTCTGATACCTTCTGCGAAGGGGCCGGTATTCGGCACAGCATCTACAGCGAGTTTAACTAGCTCTTCGATATCGTCTTCAAAAAATGCGGCGCTGATCATTGCGGCATAGGCCATGGTTGGGTGCGTTCCCCAGTCATCATTTGTAATTCGCGCACCCCAAAGAGCTCTTTCTGTTGCCTGTTCAATCATGCCGGGGTAGAACGCACTCCAAATTTCATTGACCAATTGGGGATCGATCTGGAACCAATGTTTGTTATTTTCTTTTCGACCGGTGTCGGGTGCAACAAAACCTTGGTCCATTAGATTTCGAGCTTCACGATTGGCAACCCAAATAAAGTCGTTTATATGAGTCTTCCATGCCTCAGTGATTTCCGGGTAAGTGATTCCAAGACCATATTTTTCTACTGCGTGAAGTGTAACGAACTCAATGTCGGTATCATCATCACTGAAAGCGCCTCCTAAGCTGCGAGCTAGAATAGGAATATGACCGCGACGATCATTATTGTTAATTTTTAACTGAACCTCGCCTTCATAATCGGCGGTGTATATGCGCTCGACTAAAACTGGTATCGCGTCTTCACTATAAAGATTTTCAAAAGGGAAGCCAATATAGTTGCCAAGCAATTGACCATTCCAAAACCCTAGAACGCGGTCGGTAAGTTCGGCTTTGCTAATCATTCGCTCTTCAGCATTAACGGCTGATAATATTGAGAGCAAGCAGGTTAGCAAGATAACATTTAATCGAATCATATCAGGACTCCTCATCCGTTCCTGTTCTGAGAACACTTCAACTTGAAATTAACGGACTTCTCACTAGTCTGGTTAGTCAATTACATAAACGTCGATGGAGAGATTTCTCTGTCCGGTATTTACTACTATAGAGTCAAGATTTGTCGTTCCATCTGAAATGTTCACTAAATTCCTCATTAAAATATTTGACCCGTCTCGTTTCCAAACCCCCGAAAATGTGCCAGAGAAGAAAGTGTCCTTGTCGACTACGCCACGGCCTTGACCGGATACTGTTCCGCCGTTACCGGAGGAATCATACTTTAACAGGTATGACGTATATACGGTTCCGTAGGTTCCCATCTCACCCTGTGCTGTAATCACAGTTTCTTCGTCTCTAAATTCGACTGAAGTGACTTGCATGGTTGTTCGCTCTTGGCGCGCTTGTAAGGTAATACTGTCAGTACTCATCGTTAACTCCTTTATACTATCCTAGTTATCTGATTCAAATTTTGTGTAGCAATTAAAATTGATACCGGTTATGCATGGTATTTCTTACTGCAGAGACAGCAATATTCATCTACCGATCTTTGAAGACTTAGCTGCTTCCAGTGTCTTTTCTGCGGCGTAAGGCAAAATATAACCATCGATAAGATTGCGCCGCACGACCTCTCGTACCGCTGACATATAAGCATCATGGTCGGGATATAAGCTATCAAGAGTTGCCTCCGTAAAAGGTTCATGGGAACCATAAAGAAAGCAAAAACGGTTGGTTGCACCATAATTCATGCCTGTATTTTTAGCCGTTGGCACATCATGTGCGGCTAACCTTATCCCTCCAAGTATGTTTCCGAATTTATCTCTAGCAAATTCAACTTCTGGCATCATACGAGAGAGTTTTAAAGGCTTGGCAGATGGAGGACGAACGTCTTCTCTTATCCACTTTACGAGATGTTCAAAAGCCGCGTTGAATGGGTCCCTAAAAGGAATACGACTATGCGCAGGTAGTTCACAGCCTACATCTCTTGCTTCTGCCTGAGAAAGTTCGATTCCTTCGCGTAATAGGCGTACCTTAGAGTACTCGATTTCAAAATCATAATCAGCATGAGAAGTGCCTGCAATCTCCCACTGCATAAATGTATCAGTATTAGGTTGTGGTGTTGAGGCTCGCCTTCTCATATCGGTTTCTGCCATGATTTTAAAAACCTTAGTCTCTTGGTCATCCCTTATTCGTCCGCCACCGCCATGAACCATGACGCCGTCATAGATCGGTTCGATTGGATGAATATTGTTGAGATATACCGCGAGACGGCTTGCTGATTGAGAGTGACCAGTTGCAATGATGAGATCAGCTTTCAGGCCATTGAGGATATCGACTTCTCCATCCAGAGTTGATTGACCTACGCGATTAACAGCTTTCCCCACTGCGGAAAAAATATCGTAAGAAAGGTTGTCTTGATCAATCATTCCATTATGAGTGTTTTCCGTAGCGCTGAGGGCTCCATTCCTTCATCGTTTCGATGCCTAATTGTTGCGCTGAAACAGCTATGTAAGCATAACCATTTCGAACAAAATGAGAACCTAAATACCACCAGTCAATATCTTTATCTGGGCCACCTGTAACATTAATCCACTCTACAATTACTATACCGTTAAAGTCTTGCATTTGAGGGCGTCGGACAATCAGTCGAGACAAATACTTATGACTACTATCGATCACTTCGCCTGTTTCTAGATCTGGGGTTGTGTACTGGTTTGCCATTCCTTCTATGAAATACTCTTCTTCAATATATCCTTGAGACGCTAAATCGATGGCAGAGGCGGAATAAATGAAATTTCGTGAAGGGTCACCGATTGGGTCGGCTGTAATTGGTCCAATAATTTTAGCACCGGGAACCGCAGCGTTTGAAATATTAACGAATATAAATCCTAGATAAACCAAATAGAGATTTTTAATTCTTTTCATCAGATTCTCCAGTATCAACAATAGAAGGCGTGACTGTTTTCATCTACATGGAAAAGATATCATAGATGAGTAGTTTTCATTACTACTATGACTGAAAAATAACTATGATTGTTACGCTATGAAAAATATGGTGCAAGTCGCTATGCGTAATTATCTTTAACTGAATTCATCAAAATCCTCTAAATAAATTCACCGATCTAACTTTTCTGTAAAAAACTTGTATAGTGATTTCCGTTACAGAAATTTCGCAATGTATTGTTTTAGAGTAGTTGGCTTGAAAAAACTAGATAAAAGTTTTCTTCCCGATGCTGGACTTGAAGCTGCAATTGAGCTGCTGCGAGAAGTGCCGAGTAAAAGAAAAATACTCCCTGAAGGCTTTCCAGAATCTGGTTTTGGTGAACTTGAAACTTTGGAATTACTCGCACCATACGTTCTTGGGGGCGCAGCAAAATTAGATGACCCAAAATCTTTTGCGCATATGGATCCCCCTACACCTTGGATTACTTGGGCCACAAGTCTGTGGAATGCTCGATTAAATCAAAATTTACTGCACTATGAAACGGCACCATTTGCAATTGAGGCGGAGGAGAGAGTCATTGGCTGGCTCGCTCCTTACTTTGGTATGGATGGAGGTCATATGTGCTCTGGCTCGACTTTGGCAAACCTAACTGCGTTATGGGCAGCTAGGGAAAGCGGTGGAATAGAAAAGATTGTTGCTTCCGATACAGCTCATCTGAGTATCGTAAAAGCATCAAAGATTCTTGGATTACCAATAGAGATCATAGAGAGCGATTCTGAAGATAAAATAACTAGAAAAAAACTTGGCGACCTATCAAATGCCTGCTTAGTTCTGACGGCTGGCACGACGAAGACAGGAGTTATCGACGACTTGTCTTTAGTCGGGTCCGCAAAGTGGACTCATGTTGATGGTGCATGGGCTGGACCTCTTAGGTTTAGCAGAAAGCATGCACAATTGCTTGATGGAATAGATAAAGCAGATTCAGTTTCAGTTTCTGCGCATAAGTGGCTATTCCAACCGAAGGAATCAGCGTTGATTTTATTTAAAAATAATGAAGCGGCAACTAAAGAAATCAGCTTTGGAGGAGAGTATATGAGTTCGCCCAATATTGGTGTTCAAGGTTCTCGAGGAGCATCGGCTGTGTCATTGTTGGCAACAATAATAGCATGGGGCAGAGAGGGTATTGCACACTATATCGATCTTTCAATGTCCAACAGCGAGAAATTTGCAATCGAAGTTCAAAAGAGTGAGCGTATCAGTCTGTGGGCCTTTCCTCAAACTGGTGTTACGGTTTTTAGGCCCGTGGATCTGAGCACAAGAGATTTTATGGCTAATTTACCGAGTGGAATGTTTTCGAGTTGTAATTTTGGTCACGAAACCTGGATAAGATCGGTTGCTGCGAACCCAATGACAGACATCGAGCAGATCCTGCGTATTGTTAAAAAGGTTTTAATGTAAGGAGTGATCGTGGTCGAGCCCATGGCCAAGAAATTTAAATTAAAATCAAAATTCTCTCCTGCTGGTGATCAACCTGCAGCCATAAGTCAGTTGGTCGAAGGCCTTGAGGATGGATTACATGCGCAAACATTATTGGGAGTTACAGGTTCCGGTAAAACTTTTACCATCGCGAATGTGATTGAAAAGGTTCAGCGCCCGACCCTCGTAATGGCCCCAAACAAAACTTTGGCAGCTCAATTATATGGTGAATTCAAGGAATTCTTCCCAGACAATGCGGTTGAATATTTCGTATCTTATTATGACTATTATCAGCCTGAGGCATATGTGCCTTCCTCAGATGTATACATAGAAAAAGACGCCTCGATCAACGATCATATAGAGCAAATGCGCTTGTCTGCAACAAAAGCCTTTCTTGAGAGAGAGGATGTAATTGTGGTTGCCACTGTTTCAGCAATTTATGGCTTGGGAGACCCAGGAACCTATCTTCAAATGGTCGTTCATCTCGATGTGGGAGATAGAATTGAACAACGAAAATTATTGAATCGACTGGCTGAGTTACAGTATACGCGGAACGATATGGAGCTTCATAGAGCAACTTACCGTGTAAGAGGTGACGTAATTGACATCTATCCAGCAGAGTCAGAGAGAAACGCTATCCGGATAGAATTATTTGATGATGAAATTGAGAGACTTTCTTATTTTGACCCTTTAACAGGGAGTGTAATTAAACAGGTACCTCGATTAACGGTATTTCCTAAATCACACTATGTAACTCCTCGAGAGACAATCCTGGCGACGTTGGACGCAATCAAAGAGGAATTGCGTGATAGATTAGATTATCTGAAGGAAAATAATAGACTAGTTGAAGCCCAGAGGCTGGAGCAAAGAACACGCTTTGACTTGGAGATGATTCAAGAGCTTGGATACTGCACTGGTATAGAGAATTATTCGCGTTATTTGTCGGGAAGAGAGGCTGGACAGCCACCACCAACATTGTTCGATTACTTGCCCGATGACGGTCTCGTTGTGTCTGATGAATCCCATGTTGGAATTCCTCAGTTGGGTGCTATGTTTAAAGGTGATCGCTCAAGAAAAGAAACCTTAGTTGAGTATGGTTTTCGATTGCCGTCTGCGCTTGATAATCGGCCATTAAGGTTCGAGGAATGGGAACATCTTACCCCTCAAATAATTTTTGTTTCAGCGACGCCAGGCCCATATGAGGAAAAGCATGAAGGTCAGCGAGTCAGACAAGTTGTTCGACCAACTGGGTTGGTTGATCCAGTCCTCGAAGTTCGACCTGCCTCCACACAAGTTGATGATTTGCTGTCTGAGGCTAATCGGGTCGTTAAGCAAAAAGAACGGGTATTGGTAACTGTTTTAACTAAGAGAATGGCGGAGGATCTGACCGACTTTTTGGCTGAAAATGGAATACGAGTCAGGTATCTTCATTCAGATATTGATACAGTTGAGAGATCAGAAATATTGCGAGACTTGCGTCTTGGCAATTTTGATGTGCTAGTAGGAATTAACCTGCTTAGGGAAGGGCTAGATATTCCAGAAGTTTCATTGGTTGCTATACTGGATGCGGACAAGGAAGGCTTTCTTCGCTCAGATAGATCACTAATTCAAACAATTGGGCGTGCAGCAAGAAACCTGAATGGCAAGGCTATTCTTTATGCTGATGGGATAACTGGCTCTATGCAGCGAGCGATGGATGAATCTGAAAGGCGAAGAAATACGCAAATCGAATATAACGCAACACACAATATAATCCCTACAGGCGTTAAGAAGAAGGTCTTGGATGTCATGGAAGGGGCATATTCAAACCCAGCAAGCGTTAAGAAATCAAAAAGCCGGAATGCAAATAAATCGCTCAATGGTGACAATTTCAACTTGTCAAATGTAAGTGATTTAGCTGCAAAAATAACAGAGCTTGAGGAGCTTATGTATGAGCAAGCAAAGAATTTAGATTTTGAAAGTGCTGCAAGTACTCGAGATGAAATTTCCGGTTTGAAGGAGCATTTGTTACGTCAGTAGATTTAAATAATCAAACACTTCAAATTAATCGACACTAATACTGTAAATTCCGTATAATTACCCGCGCCTGTGCCGAGGCATAAGCTATTTATACGTTTATAATTGGTAGAAAAAATAATTTGTGAAAAATAGGCGCGTAGCTCAGTTGGTTAGAGCGCTACCTTGACATGGTAGAGGTCACCAGTTCGAATCTGGTCGTGCCTACCAGTAAAACTTTGGTGCAAATGAAGTGCAAGCACTTAAGTCAATCGTGATTTTAAACAGGGTGTAAAATCCATTTTAGGTTCAGAGTAAATGCCAGCAATAACACTTCCAGACGGTAGTATTAAAAATTACGACAATCCAGTATCAGTCTATGAGGTTGCTGCGGATATTGGACCAGGTCTAGCGAGCGCCACAATCGCCGGTGAAGTTGATGGCAAACTCTGTGATGCCTGTGATCTAATTGAACGCGATGGCACACTGAGAATAATCACAAATAAAGATGAAGAGGGTGTGGATGTCATTAGACATTCCTGTGCTCATCTCATTGGGCATGCGGTAAAGCAACTATTTCCTGAAGCTAATATGGTTATAGGTCCAGTCATTGAAAATGGATTCTATTATGATATCGCTGTGGAAAAACCGTTCACCTCTGACGATCTTCAGGTTATCGAAGATCGGATGCGCTCGCTCATAAAGCAAAAATATGATGTCGTTAAAAAAATGACACCGAGAGATGAAGTGATAGCGGAGTTTAAAAATAGAGGCGAGCAATACAAGCTAAAATTGATAGAAGACATGCCCGAAGAGGAAGCGATGGGGCTGTACTTTCACCAGGAATATCTAGATATGTGCCGAGGGCCACACGTACCTAACACTAGCTTTCTAGAAAATTTTAAACTTACGAAGGTATCAGGCGCTTACTGGCGCGGCGATTCCAGGAACGAGATGCTCCAAAGAATCTATGGGACTGCATGGGCCTCAAAAAAAGAGCTCAATGTTTACCTTAAGCAACTTGAGGAAGCAGAGAAGAGAGATCATCGCAAATTGGGCCGAGAACTGGATCTCTTTCACTTCAGTGAGGAAGCCCCCGGGTCAATTTTTTGGCATCCTAAGGGTTGGACATTATTTCGTAAGCTGCTTGATTATATGCGTGAGCGGCAGGATAGAGCTGATTATGTTGAGGTCAACACGCCTGATGTGATGGATAGAAGTCTTTGGGAAACCTCCGGCCATTGGTTTAACTATCGCGAGAATATGTTCTCAACCCAAACAGAGGATGAGCGGATATTTGCCTTAAAACCAATGAATTGCCCCGGTTCTGTATCTATGTATGCGCAGGGGCTTAAAAGTTATCGTGATCTTCCTCTTCGCATGGCTGAGTTTGGGAAGGTTCATCGATACGAACCATCTGGTGCTCTTCACGGTTTGATGCGGGTTCGCCATTTTACCCAGGATGATGCTCATATCTATTGTACTGAAGATCAAATGGCGCAAGAGTGCATTGAGGTTGTAGCGTTTGTATTAGATATTTATAAAGACTTCGGTTTTGAAAATGTAAAGATAAAGCTTTCGACGCGACCCGATAATCGAATCGGTACCGATGAAATTTGGGACAAACTCGAAGGGGCTCTCAGTAATGCTCTTGATGTAATGGGGCTAGACTACGAATTGTTCCCTGGTGAAGGGGCTTTCTATGGCCCTAAACTGGAGTTCGTCCTTAGAGATGCTATTGGTCGAGATTGGCAATGCGGAACTCTCCAAGTAGATATGAATTTGCCTGAGCGTTTCGATATAACTTACGTAGATGAAAATGGTGACCGTGGTGCTCGACCAGTAATGCTTCATCGAGCCATTTTGGGTTCTTTCGAACGATTTATAGGTATTTTGATTGAGCAATATGCGGGGGCGATGCCTACTTGGCTAGCACCAGTTCAAGTCGTAATCCTCAATATTTCTCAAAATCAGTCCACTTATTGTAAAAAAATTGAGGAAACCTTGAAAAATAAAGGGTTAAGAGTTGCTGTGGACTTGAGAAATGAAAAAATCGGCTTTAAAATCCGCGAGCACACTTTACAGAAGATTCCGTATCTCCTCGTTGTTGGTGATAAAGAGGTTCAGGCGGAAACTGTTTCTGTTCGTAAACGTGGAGGTGAGGATTTGGGCTCCATGGAAATCAGCGCATTGTGTGAGCATATTTCCAAAGAAGTAGGCCAATTCAGCCGTAGCGAGGATACTGAGAATTAATTATACGGAGACTAGATTGTTTGACATATCGAAAGGCGTAAGTGAGCTTAAAGGGCGCTTGCTCCTATCATGAGAAGTTCCTCCAAAAAATCAATTATCAATGAATTTATTGAGGCGGATGAAGTCCGATTGGTAGCTGCCGACGGCAGTCAAGTTGGGGTTGTTTCAATTGAGGAAGCTCGCGATGAAGCTGCTAAAGCTAAATTGGACTTGGTGCTTATAGCGCCTGATTCAGACCCTCAAGTCTGTAAGATCATGGATCATGGTAAGCATATCTTCGATTTAAAAAAGCAAAAAGCAGCCAATAAGAAAAAACAAAGAAGGGTCCACGTAAAAGAGATTAAATTTAGACCAGGGACGGAAGAAGGAGATTATCAGGTAAAACTACGCAACCTGATACGTTTCCTATCTGATGGTGATAAAGCCAAGGTCTCGCTTCGTTTTCGCGGCAGAGAATTGGCCCATCAACACCTTGGGCAGGAGTTGGTTGAGCGGATTAGGGACGATCTGGCTGAATATGGAGTAGTCGAGCAAGAGCCCAAGATGGAAGGACGCCAAATTGTTATGGTTCTGGCGCCTGTAAAAAAACACTGATAACTGAAGCTTGATAGATTATTCCGGTTTCATTTGTGGATAATTTTAGACCTTTGGACCAGTTGGATTAAAAAAAGCTGATGACAGCAAATGCGGAGTTAATGACATGGTTGGAAAACTAAAGACCCATCGTGGTGCAGCTAAGCGGTTTAAAAAAACCGGTTCTGGGTTTAAGCGCAAAAGCGCTTATAAAAGCCACATCCTCACAAAGATGACAACTAAGCGGAAGCGACAATTACGCGGAACGAGTTCTGTCCATAGCGCTGATGTTCCAGCAGTAAAAAGAATGTTTCGCGAGAACTAACATACTAAGGGAGGATGGAAAATGGCCAGGATAAAACGAGGTGTCGTCGCAAATCGGCGTCATAAAAAAGTACTTAAAGAGGCAAAGGGCTATTACGGAGCCCGAAGTCGAGTATTCCGCGTTGCAAAGCAGGCAGTTATAAAAGCTGGACAGTATGCTTTTAGAGATCGTAGAGCTAAGAAGAGGGTATTTCGAGCTCTTTGGATTACCCGCATAAATGCGCAAGCTCGTGAGAATGGTATTACCTATAGCCAGCTAATCGCCGGTTTAAAAAAAGCGAATATCGACATTGACCGGAGGGTCCTCGCAGACCTTGCTGTGCATGATAAGTCAGCATTTTCGGCAATTGCTGACCAAGCTAAAGCAAGCTTAGCCGCATAATCTCCGTTCAAGAGGGTGGCTGCCAATGGCTGATACCGAATCCTTGCTTGCAGAGGCATTACAAGCAGTTAACGACTCAAGAGATGGTCAGTCGCTGGACGCTATCCGCGTAAATTACTTAGGTAGAAAAGGAAGTATCACGGCTTTACTCAAGTCCTTGGGGCAGTTACCCGAGCAAGAAAGACCAGCTGCAGGCGAGTCTATCAATCTTGCTAAGCGGAAGGTTCAGGAAGCGATAGAGCTGCGAAAAGCTTCACTTCTCGACGAAAATTTGGCACAGCAGCTGCAATCTGAGAGTCTCGACGTCTCCCTGCCTGGTCGTAGGCAAAATGCTGGTGGTCTCCATCCGATAACTACCACTATAAATCGTATAACTGATATTTTTTCGTCAGCGGGCTATGAAATTGCTATCGGACCGGAAATTGAGGATGATTATCATAACTTTGAAGCACTTAATATCCCTGCCCATCATCCAGCAAGAGCTATGCACGATACGTTCTATGTGAATGATAATCATGTGCTACGGACTCACACATCTCCGGTACAAATCCGTGTAATGGAAGCCGGCGCACCACCTTTTAAAATGATTTGCCCCGGTAAGGTTTACCGATGTGATTCAGATTTGACTCATACGCCAATGTTTCATCAAGTAGAAGGCCTGATTGTTGACCCCAATGTTACGTTTGCAGATTTAAAAGGAACGGTTGAGAGCTTTCTTCACGCATTCTTTGAAGAGGAGATGCCTGTTCGATTTAGACCATCCTACTTTCCTTTTACGGAGCCTTCCGCTGAAGCTGATATGGGATGTGTCGCATGTAAAGGGCAAGGTTGTCGTATTTGTAGTCATACTGGATGGTTAGAGGTTATGGGGTGTGGAATGGTTCACCCCAAGGTTCTTGAAATGTCAGGTGTAGATACCTCAAAATTTAAAGGATTTGCCTTCGGTATGGGAGTAGAAAGACTTGCAATGCTCAGGTATGAAGTCAGTGATTTACGAACATATTTTGAGAACGATATTAGATTCTTAAGACAATTTAAATAAAAAGATTTAACCAATACTAATGATATTCAGCGAAGCATGGCTTAAGGAATGGGTTGATCCGCAAATGAGTTCAGATCATTTGATGGAACGATTGACTATGGCTGGATTAGAGGTCGATGGGTTTTCTTCTGTAGCTAGCAAATTCAAAGGTATTGTTGTTGGTAAAGTCATTACAGTAGAACCCCATCCAAATGCCGATAAGCTGAAGCTTTGCCTAGTCAACGACGGCGTTGAAGATTATAAAGTCGTTTGCGGCGCACCAAATGTTATTCCCGGCATGAAGGTGCCCTTCGCAAAAGTGGGTGCAGAAATCCAAGCTCGTAATGAGGAAGTGTCCATAAAAATTAAGAAGGCTAAGATTAGGGGCGAGGAATCTTCAGGGATGCTTTGCTCTGCCGAGGAATTGGGTCTGGAAGATAAGTCCGATGGGTTATTAGCTTTTCCTGATGAGATCAGCTTGGGTAGCGACGTGCGGCATGCCTTGGAATTAGAGGACTTAAGTATAGAGCTTGATTTGACCCCAAACAGAGGCGACTGTTTAGGTATGAGAGGGTTAGCCAGGGAGGTCGGTGTTCTTACGAGAAGCGAATGTAAGGAGCCTGAATTTTATCCTGCCCAAATCAAACATAAAACTGAGTTGCCAATAGATATTTTGGCTCAAGATCAGTGTCCGCGCTACTTAGGTAGGGTAGTAAAAAACATAGATCTAAATCAAACCTCACCATTATGGTTGAGGGAAAAATTACGACGCTCGGGATTAAGGAGTATTGATCCGGTAGTTGATGTGACCAATTATGTCCTAATGGAACTAGGCCAACCAATGCATGCTTTTGATTATGACAAGTTGCTTGGTGGTATCCGTGTGCGAATGGCCGAGAAGAATGAAAAGTTGACACTTTTAGATGGCAAAGAAGTCACCTTAAAGCCAGATATTCTTGTTATTTCAGATAATGAAAAAGCGGTAGCCATGGCTGGAATCATGGGTGGCTTGGCTACATCTGTTTCCGAAAAGACTAAAAATGTGTTCCTCGAATGCGCCTTTTTCTCGCCGCTGGCTATAGCTGGTAAAGCTCGGGCCTATGGCCTTCATACGGATGCATCTCATCGCTATGAAAGAGGGGTTGATTATGAATTACAACACTTAGCCATGGAGAGAGCTACCGAGATTTTAATCTCGATAGTAGGAGGCGAAGCGGGACCGATAACTGAGACACTGGGAAATTTGCCAAAAAATTCCTCTGTGGATTTATTGTTTGCTAACGTAAAGTCCTTGCTGGGTATTGAAATACCTCCAGTTGAAATTAAGGATATCTTAACACGGCTGGGTTTTTTAATAGATAAAGAAGATCAAGACGGTTTGACTGTTGGTGTACCAACCTACCGGTTTGATATTAGTCTTGAGGCAGATCTTATCGAGGAACTTGTTCGTGTTTATGGTTACGATAATGTACCGAAGACATCAGGATTTTTTTCACAGACACTGAGCACAAAAGAACCAGAGAAAATGGTTCCACATGACAGAATACGAACTTCATTGGTCAGCCTTGGCTATCAAGAAGTCGTAACTTACTCATTTATAGATCCAAAGCAGTCAGATCTAATTTTGGCCCTTCCTGATACACTAAAAATTAGCCTACAAAACCCAATTTCAACTGAAATGTCGGTTATGAGAAGTAGTTTATTGCCGGGCCTTGTCGAGGCATATACACATAACGTTAATAGACATCAAGAGCGGGTGAGGGTCTTTGAAAGCGGACTTGTGTTTTTGAAAGAAAAAAAAGAGATAAAACAAGAGCATCGAGTGGCCGGATTAATTTCAGGAGATCGTTTACCCCGGAACTGGGTAAATGAAAAAGGATTAAGCGACTTTTATGATATTAAAGGCGATGTAGAAACATTGATTGCTCTCGGAAATTCTGTCGAAGAATTCTCTTTCGACAATTCAGAGCACCTAAGTATGCACCCTGGGCAGTGTGCAAAAATTACAACACCGACAGGTGTTGAAGTCGGATTTGTTGGAGCTTTACATCCGAGAATTGGCCAATCTTTAGGATTAGATGTCCCTATTTTCGTTTTCGAGCTGAGTTTAGACGTTTTGCAGAATGGTATGCTCCCCAGAGCGCAAGCTCTCTCTAAATTTCCAGAGGTGAGTCGGGATTTAGCAATTGTTGTAAGTTCAGAGGTTCCTGCGGCAAAAATTCTTGCAAATGTTCGACAAAATGCAGGTGAATACCTTAGTAATTCTAGAATATTTGATGTATATCAAGGGGATGGAGTCGAAAAAGGTAAAAAAAGTATCGCTTTGGGCTTGACGTGGCAACATCCTTCGCGCACTCTTAGTGACGATGAAATAAACAAGATTATTAGTAGTTGCGTCAAGGGACTACATGAACAATTTAATGCCAATTTGCGAGATTAACTTGGGGAATTGATTATGGGCGATGGAGCATTGACTAAAGCTGATATGGCCGAACGCCTGTTTGAAGAGCTTGGGTTGAATAAACGCGAGGCCAAAGAAATCGTAGAACAGTTCTTTGAAGAAATCCGCTTATCTCTTGAAAAGAATGAACAAGTCAAATTGTCAGGATACGGAAATTTTGATCTGCGCGATAAAAAGCAACGCCCAGGTCGTAATCCAAAAACCGGTGAAGAGATACCTATAAAAGCAAGAAGGGTAGTAACCTTTAGACCTGGCCAAAAACTAAAATCGAGAGTTGAAGGTTATGCTGGAACCGACGAATAACGACGAACTCCCACCTATCCCGCCAAAGCGTTACTTTACCATCGGTGAAGTCGGCGACCTATGTGCAGTAAAGCCCCATGTTCTTAGGTACTGGGAAGCTGAGTTTCCTCAATTGAAACCTGTAAAAAGGAGAGGCAACAGACGCTATTACCAGCGTCAAGATGTAATTTTAATACGAGAGATAAAAAAGCTCCTTTACGAGCAAGGATACACGATTGGTGGTGCACGTCAGAAAATGACTGGTGCTTCAAGGGATAGCAGTAAACCAAGTGTTGAGTCGAGTGAGATCAAGTCGTTAATCAAAGACCTTGAGCAAGTGATAGCTAAGATGTGAAGGCCAGCAAAGAGTTTTCCTTATAAAGGTAAGTCATTCCGTTTCTTCATACGTTTTTTTGTCTAGATTTTATTTTTAGTCGGGGCGTAGCGCAGTCTGGTAGCGCACTACACTGGGGGTGTAGTGGTCGTGGGTTCAAATCCCGCCGTCCCGACCAACTTTACTTTGTATCGCGATATAACTTTTCTTCTTAGCTAGGCCATCTCAATACAATCTTCTTGATACAAATGAGACTAAAAAATGAGTCGAGATACATTTAAAAAGATTTGGAAAGAACTTCGGGTTGCTGGCGTTTCGTACCGCTCTCTAAATGATTGGCTTAAAGCCATCTCCAAGTTGAGAAATTCGGGCCTGTCTGATGGAGATATAACAACTATTCTAGAAAATCTTAGCAAAGAAGATTATGTAAAAAAATCTAAATAGTCTTATTCTCGACCGTATGTATTGAACCAATCAATTATACTAGTCCATACCTAAGAGGCAGACGCTTCATCATACCTTTCAGGTGTAGCATCGCTGAAAAAACCATGCATTGCATTATTGTAAACGCGTCCTTCGTAGTTCACATTATTTGCTCGTAGTGCAGTTTCGTATGCGGACCAAGCATTGTTGAGTCTAGTTCTACTCATGAAGTTGAGCATCATTTTTCTTTGTCAGTCAACCCCGACTGCTCCCGCTCCTGGTCTTCGGGGATCAGAAAAACCAAAGAATAATCCATCCTTCCACATAACGGTCTGCAAACTTCCCATGCCGGCACTTCGCTGGCTAAATTTTATTTTTTGGCCTTTATCAATTAAGAGAGAGACAGTATCCGGACTTATTCCTGCTTCTATCTCGAGCACGTCTGGTTTCCATTGATGGTGTATGCGCGGTGCAACTGCAGCATCAGCGATATTCATGCCGAATTCCAACACATTCAAAACCATCTGCATATTTGCGCTAATAATTTTTGAACCGCCAGGACTGCCGGTCATTAAAATTGGCCTTCCATTCTGAGATACAAGCACTGGCGACATTGAGCTGACTGGGCGTCGCGTAGGCTGAATGAGGTTGTTCTCACTTCCCATCAAACCAAAAGCGTCTGGGATATCTGATCGCAATGTGAAATTGCCCATGTTGTTGTTCATCAGAATGCCAGTTCCTTCTATAACCACTCCAGACCCAAAGGAAAACATAAGTGTGTAGGTGTTCCCTACTATGTTGCCCTCATCGTCTATAACCGAATAGTGGGTGGTCTCATCACTCTCATAAGTAGATAAGTCTCCCGGGGCAATTTCGTTGGAGTTAAGTGCGTGCTCTCTAGAAATTTTCGCTGCAATTTTCTTAGCGTAACCCTTGTCTACCAAAAGATCTGTTGGCACTTTGACGAAATCCGGGTCTCCCAGATATTTGCTCCGATCTGCATATGCGAATTTCATGGATTCAGCCATAATGTGAAGTGCGTCAGCACTTTCTGGGCCCATCTCAGCTAGAGGAAAATTTTCAAGAATGTTCAACATTTGAATAACATGTGTCCCGCCAGAACTAGGCGCTGGCATGGCCTCGATTTCATAACCTCTATAAGTTCCTCGAACAGGCTCGCGTTCTATTACTTCATAATTTGACAAGTCTTCCATCGTAATGAGGCCATTATGCGCCTCCATGTCAGCTACAATTTTTTCAGCCACGCTTCCTCGATAGAATGCGTCAACTCCTTTCTTAGCAATCTCAGATAGGGTCCATGCCAAATCAGGCTGCTTAAAAATCTCACCTACTTTATAATTTGATCCATCAGGCTTATAAAATTTCTTGAGGCTGGCGGGGTTGTTTTTTAGCCGCTGACTTCGTTCAAGGTCCGAGGCAAGGTCGTAAGTTACTTTTATGCCGTCGCGCGCCAAGCGAATTGCCGGTTGTAAAACGTCCGAAAGGGACATAGTTCCGTATTTTTCGACTATGTGTGCAAGTCCGGCTACTGAACCTGGGATTGCAGATGACTTGTGGGAAAAGCGGTAGGTCTCATCAACGACTACGTTGCCTTCGGCGTCGAAAAACATCTCCTGAGTGGCAGCGGCGGGTGCAGTTTCTCTAAAATCGATGGCGATTGTTTTGTTGAGATCTGCCACGTGTACAAGCATGAATCCCCCGCCTCCGATATTGCCGGCTCTGGGAAGGGTAACAGCAAGCGCAAAGCCAAGAGCTGCTCCAGCATCAATAGCATTTCCGCCATTTGCCATAATCTCCGCAGCGATTTCGCTGGACAAGACGTTATGACTCGCAACCATCCCAGATTTGCCCATTACCGGATGATTTATCGCACTGTATTCAAAAAGCGGCTGCGACGAATTCTGAGCAAATGAGCTCATTACTAACATGACGCTGGAAAGGCATATATAAAATGCAGAGAGAAGCATTTTTGATGAGCGGTCAGCTCGAAGTTTTACACGCATAACCTTTTTGGAATTAATCAAAATCATACCTCTCGCTCGTTTAACTATTTTAAGAATCATAATGAACATTGCTATCAATTACCAAGGCTTTTAAAAACTAATCCTTTAGGGCAAATAGGACTATTAGTTAATTTCTAATTTTGTATACTTAAGAAGTCTTCTAGTGAGGACATTTAATTCATCAATATAGAAAAGGGGAAATTATTAATGAGAAATATCATTAACTGTATTACTGTTCTTGTATCATTCATGTTTTCACAGCTTAGTTTCGGTCAGGCAATGTTCCAAGGTTATGATATAGCGGTGACTAATCCTGCAGGGGTTTTAGCAGCTATGGATAAGTTTATGGCGAGTCCAACCGGACAGGCGTTTACTGGAAACGTAAGGCTCTATCAATACATTGCAAATGGGGAAAGTGAAGCAACGCATAACATTGTCACGGTGCATAACTCAGCAGAAGAATTAGATCAGGCCTTCGCAAGGAATGCTATTTCGTCTGATTGGGCTGCGTTTATACAGGAAATGAATGAAGCTGGCACCCTTGTAAATAGTAATATCGGAGAAATACTTTTTGCTGGTGGTAGCGCTGACAACATTACGAGCGCGAATTGGGCTGGTATGTATTACTTCATGTCTGTCTCGGATCCCAGCACCTATGCGCAGGCCCTGGCTAGTTTTATCGATCAGAACTCAGATGTCGGACAATCGTTTTTGAGCTCAAGTGTCGCAGATGGGGAAAACCCAACTACACATATTGTTGTGAATTGGGCGAATTCTGTTGGCGAACTGTTGACAAATCAACCCCAGTCTCAAGATGGTTGGGAAGCCTATGCTTCAAGTGTTCGTGACATAAGGACGGTTGAAGGTACCGCTATGGTCCAGCTGCTAAAATCTTGGTAATTTGAATTTCTACTTAGTTTTAGGAAAAACTACTTAAAGCCCTGCTGCTGTTATTACAGCCGGGGCTTTAAGGTTCGTAAATAATAATTAAGCCTCATCCCTTCTCGCACTCATGAGCACCTCGATCGTAGTAACTTTCTCCCTGTCTTCAAACTCAAGTCTGAGATAAACTGCTACCAATTGAAAGGGCCGAAAGGTAAGTATTACAAACGCTCTTCTTGGCAGTCATGACCTAAGTTTGGTAACTAATAGTCTTGTGAGGGACTTACATGAACACTTCTATGCTTGTTTTCTTTCTTGTAAGTTTTGTAAGTCTTGTAATTGGATGCATAAGTAGCTTTTTGATTTTAGCCACAATGAAGAATCGTGAATTAAAAGGTCTACGGATGGAATTAGAATCTCAAAGGGAAGTGAATAGCAGACTGTTTGAAGAAAAAACAAAGGCTGAAGCAAAGAATGCTGAGCTAGAAAGTCGTCAAGGGGTGCTCAAAGAACAATTCAAAGCTTCAGCTAATTCGATCCTTTTAGAGCTCGCTAAAACTAACCGGGAGAAACACTCGGAGGAGCTGGACACGATCATAACCCCGTTAAAAAAACAAATTGAGGAGTTTAAGAGAGAAACAAAGACATACAGAGAGACTGATATCAAAGAAAAGGCTACGCTTAAGCAGGAAATTTCAAACCTAAATGCATTGAGCGCTGGCCTTGGTGAAAAGGCAGAGGGACTGTCACAGGTTTTAAGGGGAGATCAGCGTGCTCAAGGAGCATGGGGAGAAATAGTTCTTCGGGCACTCCTAGAAAAATCGGGTTTAAAGGAAGGAGTAAACTTTTTTGAGCAGGGTAAGGGGTTCAATTTAAAAAACGAAGAGGGACGACCCCTAAAACCAGATGTACTCATAAAAATGCCAGGGGACGGAGAGGATCAGTCGGAGGTGGTAATCGTCGACTCGAAAGTATCTTTGGTAGCGTATAGCAGATATGTGAACACAAAATCTTCTGAAGAGAAAGAAGAACATCTCCAACAACACCTTCTATCGATTAGAAATCATATTAAAAGTTTATCAGAAAAAAGATACGAAACAGCTGAAGGATTGCTAACAGTAGACTATGTAATGTTATTTATGGGAATAGAATCTGCTTTGATCACAGCTATGGATGAAGATCCAAGTTTGCAAGATCTGGCCATTGAAAAGAATGTAGTCCTAGTTAGCCAGTCTATGTTGCTTCCCGCATTGAGGAGTGTGGCGTATCTCTGGCGCCGCCATAGCCAAATAGAGAATATAAAGACAATCATAGAGGAAGTTGACAAGATGTATGATGGGTTTTTGAAGTTTGGAGAGACACTCGGCGCAGTTAAAAAAGCAATTACACATGCAGATAGCGAAATAGATCTAGCCGCTAAACGTTTAACTTCAGGTCGTGGTAACCTGACAAGACGGGCAGAAAAAATTAGAGAACTAAGCACGCAGAAGGGTTTAATAAAGGATTAAATAAGATAAATATTCTTAGTTTTACCAATTTTTACTGTAAAAGATGTAGAAAAATTATGAGAAATTATAAGTTAGGTGCAATCTTTCTTCTGTCGGGACATTGTTTGTCTGATCCTATTAATATGGAGTCTATAAACTCAATGCATCTGGACGCAGAGCCAACGTTTTCTGTTGATGGTAAAGAGGTGTATATAAACTGTCACAATAGGGAAGGTCGATCTGGGAGTGACATCTGTGTTTCTTATTTTGATGGTTCGGAGTGGTCTGAGCCTTCTGTTGTCCTTGAGGTGAGTTCCGACGAATACTCGGATTTTGAGCCCTTACTATCTCCAGATGGATCTCAATTATTTATCATGAGTGATCGACCAGGTGGCAAAGGTAGTATGGATTTGTGGGTCAGCAGTCGAACAGAAAACGGCTGGGGATCGCCAATGAATCTCGAAGGACCATTCAACACTCCATATATGGACCACTGTATTTATTTTTCTGGCGATAATTGGGAAATTGCTTACTGGACTTCAACACGTCCTGGAGGTTATGGCGCTAATGATATTTGGACCTCGGAAAAAATACATGGAGTTTGGCAGGAGGCAGTAAATATGGGACCAAATATTAATAGCAAATTTGATGAGCATCATTCACTACCTTCGAAAGATGGAAAATCGTTATACATTACTGCAGCCTTGCCAGAAGGTTACGGAGGTGAAGATATTTATGTTTCTCACCTAGAGCCTAACGGGATTTGGTCAGATTTGGTTAATCTGGGCCCAGAGGTAAATACTGAAACTGCGGACAGGTGTCCGGCTTTTTCTCCTGATTATAGTTTGTTTTACTTTGACTCCGAGAGATCAGGAGGTAAGGGGGAAAAGGATATTTGGTATGTGCCATATGATTCTATTAGAAATATAAGATAGCTGTTCTGGAGAGCACTTATAGTTATGCAGGTGAAGGATCTTAATTGGCCGGTAAAGATTTCAACAACTGTTCATGCTTCTGCGCCGGAAGTATGGCAACTGATTTCTACGCCAGGGAACCTTGAAAAATTCCATCCTTATTGTGCAAAAAATCCTGTTAAACATTGGCAAGAGCATAACTCAAAAGATGAGGTTCATTATTACAGCGGTTTGATTTATGAGCGCGAATTCTGCAAATGGATAGACGGTGTAGGCTATGATCTTGTAATTGGTAAACGAAATGGGGAAAAGTCAATGGTCTCTTGGCGTCTGGAAGAGATTTGTGAATCCGAATGCATGATTTCCATCGAAGTGAGATCGGCTTTTCTGCTTCGCTACTTCAAAGCTTTAAGGTTTTTTATTCATGTATTCTGGTTACGCCCTAGGCTTCGTCAATACCTCCGAGCAGTTACTAAGGGAATCAAATTGAGAATTGAAAGCGGACAAGATGTGGCTAAAAATCAATTTGGTGTGCATCCATGGTTCTCATGAAGCGTTGATAAGCTATCTTAATCGTTGTTTATAGCATGTTGAAAAATTTATTTTTAGCGATCAGTTTTCAGTTGGTACAATAGACTAATGAAAAATTTATATTTTATTCTAATATTATTGCCTAGTTGCGTTTTTGCGCAGGATGACAACCTCTATCTTTATTGCCAGTATGATAATCCATGGTCCCAAATTTCTCTCGATGGGAATAGAGAGAGAGCGCTTCAGGGGGAGGTTTGGCAAATTTCAGAAGCTTTGGGTTTGTGGCGGGGCTACAATTTATATACAGATGAAAGCTTTCCGGTCCAAAGTTACACAGCTAATGAATTGTTAAGAGATCTAAATCTTTTAGACTCCCAACCTTCTACGTCGGATTTTAAAATAAATATGGGTCTTGAGAGAATTGACCTGTATGTGGGTAGTGAAATTTTCATAGAGATTGATCGGATGTCTGGTAGGTTTCTCTATAAAAATAAAAGTGAAACACCGGAAGCTGATGTTGAAGATGTTAGTTTGATAGATGATGTCTCTGGTCCAGTAGTTGAGGGTGACTGTCAGAAAATTTCAAAAGAAGAGGTCCGCACAATTTTAACTGAGCAATCTCAGAGATATGAGAGAGTTATTAAGGCCATAGAGGAGACGCGGAAATTTTAACGGCATTATTATATCTTTCCGGAGCATATGACTAAGCATCCTTATATTCAGATAATTGAGAAGTATTATGATGCCTGTAATCAGCGTGATGCGGCACTTATGAAATCAACCTTTACAGATGATATTGTGCATTACTTCGTAGATCATGAGCCGGTAAGATCGGCAGTAGGCCTAGCAAATTACTGGTGTAAAGTTGCACCAAAAACAGAAGCTACTTGGGGAATAGATCATGCTCTCGTAAGTGAGCCTGAAGCGGTCATTGAGTGGTCTATGAGATGGAAGCCCTCAATCGAGTTAAAGCATGAAATTTTGAGGGGTACAGAGTGGTTTGTTTTCGTGGATAACAAAATCTCAGAAATTCGATCTTATCATTGTAATTATTTTCTCAATGATCGTCGAAACCGTGAGCTCAGAGATTTCGACTATGCTGGGCGCAAATATACTCATAAAAATTGAGACTTAAAGTTCAGTTCATAGATTCTTGTTAGAGGTATGAACTTGCTAGTTACGTGCACTGTCAGGTTTAAATTCCCAGGTATGTTCAGTAATGTCTGGTACAACCTTTACGCCGGTCGAAAATTTAAAGGGCGTTTCAATACCACTAGGGTAATGCATTTCAACATAGCAAGCGGTAAAGCCAGTTTCAGGTGGATCTAGTTTGACTTTGTAGACGCCTGGTTCGCTCTCTGTTATCAGAGAGCTACTATAGGCTTTTCCGATAAGTGCCTGAGTGAAATTTCGTTTATCGGGATTATGTGCTTGCCACAGTAATACTTTCTCAGGTTTGTCGAAAGAAAATACGTTAATAGTTCCATCCTCTGATAAATCCCATGAATAGCGGGGAGGTTTTACATTATGCACGATTGAGTGATACCAGGCGTCAACACTATCGTAGATATCGGTGTCAGCCAT
Organism: uncultured Pseudohongiella sp.; assembly: GCA_902591495.1. GTDB lineage: Bacteria > Pseudomonadota > Gammaproteobacteria > Pseudomonadales > Pseudohongiellaceae > UBA9145. Next base: position 57,948 of record CACJAW010000004.1, on the reverse strand, counting down.
GCTGTGATTTGAGTTTGGTACGTATCTTAAGTGCTTTTCACCGACCAGGTCTCTCCAGTAAAACTGAGACGAATCGGGTAAGAAAAATTCATCACCCGTTGAATTTAAAATGTATTTTGGTAACGAGAGCCGGTGTCGATACTCATAGGGTTCAACAATATCCATAAGAGCATCCCATTGAGGTGTATCAATCCAATTAACATTTCCACTGATAACGTAATCTAGGACTGCCATTGAATAGGCTCCATAAACTTCAAAGTGATGTTTGAAAGACTCGCTGACATTTAACATATCAATCACGATCGGCATAATTGCAATGACCCGGTTGTCCACAACGGCTGTTGTCCAAGTTGTCCAACCTCTTTTGGATCCTCCGGCCACAACAAATTTGTCTACCGCCCTGCCGCCCCCATCTTTATCCATCATCAGATCGGAAATGGTATCCATTGCCCTAACAGCAGCTTTTGTCATTGGAAGTCTCAGCGGCCATTTATCATCACCACTTCTGAGATATTTATCCCAAGTATATGCAATGATAGAGTCCTCTGCACGCAGAAGACCATCATCATCTGAGAAGGTTAAGGGTTGATTAGGAACCATGTAGAGTGTACTCACTACAGTGCCTGTTTCTAGAGCTCTTTTAATGTCAGTTTGAAGAGCCTCACTCGGTGCATTGTTTGCTTTACTGCCGCCGGTAATCGTAAGGAAGCCTATGTCACTTCTTAATTCGGTAGGAGCTACGATCACCATGTAATGTTCCCATAATGGGTGATTTACTTCTTCTTCAGTTAACCATTTCTGGGAAGTCATCTCGAGGATGAAAGTGTCATAGTCTTCATGACCAATGGTTTTGATAATGTTATATGAATAATTAGGATCTGGTTCCCTCACGTAACGATCAAGGGCTGTTATATTAAACCCAGCTTGCTGCTCTGCAGAAAAAACAGTTGCTGACATGAAAATTAATAGGACATAAGATGAAAAAAAATTTCCATAGAAATGTTTCTTAAGAAGTTTATTTGTAAAAAAATCTATCATAAGCATAGTAAAATTCCAGTATATTCCTGAGCTCGACTTGCAACTTCTGAGAGTAACATCGTGTCGGTTTCACTCTCGGCTACTTCATGAGGTATATTGTTATTTTCCAAAAATCGTTTAGTGATCTCGCCATGTATAGCAAAGTTTATATTTTGTGTGTCAGTGCCTCGTTGCTGTCGAAAAAAATCCTGATTTGCCGTGGCTACGACTACACCCAGCACGTTACCATTTCTATTTAGAACAGGCCCTCCACTATTGCCAGGCTGGACGGGCGCAGTCATTTGAAATTGTGTCATGTCATCATTTAAACCGTTCGTTGAACTTACAATTCCGTTAGTAAAATTTCCTTGAGCTGATAAGTCTCCCGCGAGAGGAAATCCATACACAAAAAGTTCGGAACCCATTTGAATCTGGGTTACTGGTGAGAATTTCGCCGGGTCTCCGTCAAAACTATTAAGTTTTAGTAAGGCTAAATCAGCTGACGGATTAGATGATATTAACGACACACTCTTAGCTTCGATACCACGAATCTGGAAAGTGATTTCTGAACAACCTTCGATAACGTGAAAATTTGTCAACACATGACCATCGCTGTTAATTACAAAACCGGTCCCTGAGCCACCGCTGGCAACATTCTCGTCGTTGCCTTGACTAAAATTTTCATACAAGCCAAACAAATCATCAATATCAGCTTCTGATACTAAAAGTTGGGACATATCGAGCTCATCGTTTGCCGAATAAACCCCTATCCAAATGTCGTATTGACCACTTTGAGGATCGTCAAAACTTATTCCGGGATTTACCAAATTATAGTCATCATTGCATACCCATTGACCGTTTGGAGTGTTAATTACTAGCGTAGTGTCAATTTCACTCAGAACAGCAAAATTTAACTCAAACTCTCCACTCGAATAATTGATAGATACATCTGGACGGTCAGCAACCAATCCATAACAGTCACTGCCTAATTCTTCCGCGCTTTCTTGTCCTCCTGCGGCGATTGGGATCACTAGCGGGTCATCTTCAAAACCAGATACTAAATCAAACAACCCTAGAGATGCGTCTAGTGTGAGGTCTTGGGGGGTGGCTGAAGATGCAAACAATAACAAGATTAATAACGATGCTTTATTCAACTTTATTCCCTAATTTTTATCATCAATTGGAAATCAATGCGATCTAGATATCAACAGTTTTACTAACATAAATCTGATAGGTTACAGCTAACAGAAAAATCCAATTACCTGTATCGAAAATAATCATTGTACAAAATCTTCATGCCACGGTAATTTATCACTCTATTCACATCATTAGTAGTTTAGGGGAGAAGAGTTGTGATTCGAAAAAAACCATCATCTTTTTTAGCGGTCATTTTACCAGTTTTGTTTTTCACTATGGGTGAATCGTCAGCACAGAATTCCATGCCAGACAATGATTATTGGTGGCCAAATCAACTGAGCTTGGAGCCTCTGAATAATAGTGCAAGTCATTTAAACCCAATGGGTGATAGTTTTAATTACCGAGAGGCATATGAAAGCCTTGATATGGATGCTCTAAAAAGCGATCTAATTGAGCTTATGACAAATTCACAAGATTGGTGGCCTGCAGACTTTGGTCATTATGGCCCGTTTTTTATCAGGATGGCCTGGCATAGCGCTGGCACTTATAGAACTACAGATGGTAGAGGAGGCGCTGATGGTGGATTGCAACGTTTCGCACCCTTAAACAGTTGGCCAGATAATGCCAATTTAGACAAGGCAAGATATCTGCTGCTGCCAATAAAGAAAAAGTATGGTAGGTCCATTTCATGGGCAGATCTAATGATTCTTGCTGGTACAGTTGCTATGGAGTCGATGGGTTTTGAGACCTTCGGGTTTGCGGGAGGTAGAGAAGATTCATGGATGCCTGAAGATGTTAATTGGGGACCGGAGGGTGAGTGGTTAGCCTCGAATCGTCGAGGGGGTGATGGAAAATTGCTGAAACCTTTTGGTGCGACTCAAATGGGACTGATTTATGTGAACCCACAAGGGCCAGGAGGAAATTCTGACCCGCAGTCTGCTGCTGATGCTATCAGAGAGGCTTTTGGTCTAATGGCCATGAACGATGAGGAAACTGCGGCACTAATTGCCGGAGGGCATACATTTGGAAAAGCTCATGGTGCCGCTAGTCCGGATGACTACGTTGGTGCTGAGCCTGAAGGAGCGACAATCGAGGAGCAAGGTTTAGGTTGGAAAAATACCTATGGCTCGGGTAATGCAGCTGACACAATTACAAGTGGCTTAGAGGGGGCCTGGACGATAAATCCTGCGGCTTGGACTCACAATTACCTGGAAAACCTCTATGGTTATGAGTGGGTTCAAACTCAAAGTCCAGCAGGTGCAACTCAGTGGGAACCTGCTGAGGGAGCCGCTTCTAATTTGGTGCCTGATGCTCACGACTCTAACATTAGACATGCGCCTATGATGTTTACTACTGATTTGGCGTTGAGAGTTGATCCTGAATATCGTGCCATCACCAGTCGCTGGCTTGAAAATCCAGAATTGTTTGAAGATGCTTTTGCAAGGGCTTGGTTCAAACTCACGCATCGCGATATGGGGCCAAGCTCACGCTATCTGGGGAATCTTGCGCCTGACGAGGAGCTAGTATGGCAAGATCCGATCCCATCGACAGGGTCGAATTTAAGAGAAGGCGATATTTCTGAGTTAAAATCAGCAATTGCTGGATCAAATCTTAATGTCTCTGAATTAGTTAGAACTGCATGGTCTTCAGCATCGTCCTTTCGAGGTACAGACTACAGGGGAGGTGCAAATGGGGCTCGTATAAGGTTAGCACCACAGCGCTCCTGGGCAGTAAACGATTCAAATGAGATCGATCGAGTTCTCGGTGTTCTTAGTGATATACAAATGGACTTCAATAACAGTAACTCACGTCGAAGTGTTTCATTGGCCGACCTAATTGTGCTAGCTGGAGCCGTCGCCATAGAAGAAGCCGCATCTCAGGGTGGTTTTGACATAGAGGTTCCTTTTATCCCAGGTCGAGCCGACGCATCCCAAGATCAGACCGATGAGAACTCCTTCTCTGTCTTAGAGCCTTCAGCGGATGGATTTAAAAACTATTTTGGTGATGATAACCAACGGTCTCCTGCAGAGATGCTTGTCGAAAAAGCTGCTCTACTGAATTTAACTGCGCCTGAAATGGCAGTGCTAGTGGCAGGAATGAGAGCTTTAAATGCTAACGCAGACAGCAGTTCTCATGGTGTTCTGACAAGTTCTCCCGGTGTCTTGGACAATAGCTTCTTTGTTAATCTCGTTGATATGTCGATTAGGTGGGCTCCATCTTCAGAAGAAGGGGTATATGAAGGACGAGAGCAAGGCTCCAATGCGATTCTTTATACCGCAACTCCGGTTGATCTGATATTTGGTTCTAACTCAGAATTGCGCGCGATTTCAGAGTTTTATGCGGCTGATGACGCAAAAGAAGAATTTGTTGAGGACTTTGTGGCTGCCTGGACTAAGGTAATGACCTTAGATAGGTTCGATTTAGATTCGTAATAGGCCAATTTACTGAGTAAGAGGAATGAGCGATTACGTCATTCCTCCGACTCCTTTATTTTACTATTTTAGAATTTCACATTTTTTCTTACCAACAACTATTTTTGTCTATTATGCAGATTACTGTGTCAATGGAATCATTAATTGGATAAAATTGACACCTCAATTTTCAGAAAATACTAAGTTGATTGCCGACGTAAAGTAAACTACGTGACTTGTAGATTCCTATTAAATTCTTACCATAACAAGACAGCATCCGCGAGACTTCAATGCGTCTGAAAAGTATCAAGCTGTCGGGCTTCAAATCTTTCGTTGATCCAACGGTAATTAATTTCCCCTCGAATTTAGGTGCGGTAGTTGGCCCGAATGGATGCGGTAAGTCAAACGTGATAGATGCTGTTAGGTGGGTAATGGGGGAGAGCTCAGCCAAAAATTTACGAGGCGAGAGCATGACAGACGTTATATTCAATGGCTCTAGCGCTCGAAAACCTGTAGGTCAGGCTTCTGTTGAACTTGTTTTTGACAATCAAGACAGGAAATTAACTGGTGAATACGTAAATTATAACGAAGTAGCTGTAAGACGAAAGGTCGATAGGGATGGCAATTCTGTTTATTCGCTTAACGGAACTTCCTGCAGGCGAAAAGATATAACGGACATTTTTCTGGGAACTGGTTTAGGTGCTAGAAGTTATTCAATTATAGAACAGGGTATGGTCTCTAGGCTTATCGAGTCAAAGCCCGAAGAGCTAAGAATTTATATCGAAGAGGCGGCTGGAATATCAAAATATAAAGAACGAAGAAAAGAAACAGAGAGACGAATAAAGAGAACCAAAGAAAACCTTGATCGGTTGTCAGATATTAGAGATGAACTAGAGCGTCAGCTACAACACCTAAAGAGACAATCAGTGGCCGCAGAAAAATATGGTCAGTTAAAGCAGGAAGAAAGAGAGACTACAGCTAACTTAAATGTGATTCGATGGTCAAATTTAGATAAAGAGCTAAAGGCTAATCAGGAGAAAATAAATAAACTTCAATTAGAGGTGGAATCTAAGATTGCCGATCAAAGGCGTCTTGATGCAGACTCCGAAAAACACCTCACTGAAAATGCTGAATTAACCGACGCCTTAGGTGCAGTCCAAGCTAGGTTTTATAGTCTAGGAAATGATATCACAAGGATTGAGCAGTCTATCGAACATAGAATCGAGAGAGTTGAACAGCTTAAGCTTGATTTAGCTGATACAGAGCAAGGCTGGAAGCAAACTCAAGAAGAGCTAGACACTGATTTGATAAAAATTACGAATCTTGAAGAGAAGCTAAGAGAGGTGTCTCCAGAATTAGAGACCGCTGAAAAGTCAGAGCGAAATGCAAACAACCTCCTCACTAATGCAGAGAAAATAACAGGGGATTGGCAGGAAGAATGGGAGGCGTTTAACAAAAGAGCGGAAGCTCCGAGACAGACTGCAGAGGTTGAGCAATCAAGAATCCAGCAACTGGAAAACAGCGTTGGAAGATCGCTCCAACAAAAGCAGAATCTCAATGAAGAGCTAGAATCTCTCGAGAAGGTAGGAAAATTTGTAGAGTTGGATGACTGGCTCACTCAAGCTGACGATCTCGAAAATAAAATCCAGAAAAGCCAAGCAGAAATGGCCAGTTGCAGCGAAGCAATTGAAAAGATCCGCTTAGCTTCGGCTGATTGTTCTGAGCAGCTTAATCGGGTTCGCCGTGAGCTACAAATGTGTGAGGGGGAGAGGTCTTCTTTGGAAGCTCTCGAAAAAGCAGGCTCAGGTCAGGATTCCAAAGCAATTGAATCTTGGTTACAGAGAAGTGGGCACAGCAAAGAGGCTGACCTGATCGACGAATTGTCAATTGAACCGGGCTGGGAACTTGCGGCTGAGGCGGTTTTGGGTGATTCGTTAAATGCTATTTGTGTTCAGGAAGCGGCTACGCTAAAAACGATGTTTTCAGAACTCCCTCAATGCAATGTTTCTGTAGTTAACTGGCAAGAAAATAAAACTGAAAACAATAATTTAGAATCTAAATTACCACTACTTTCTAAAAAAATTGACTGCTCTTGGGATATCTCGACGAAACTTCAGAATGTTTTTACAGCTAATAGTTTCGAGGACGCGATTGTTCAGAGGAAATTATTGTCTAAGAACGAATCTATTGTTACGCCCGATGGGATTTGGATGGGCGTAAACTGGATACAATTTAGGAATAAATCAGCAAAAGACTCGATCATGGATCGTCGTGAAAAATTGGAGAAAATTAATAACAATATCAATCAATTAAACTCATCTTCTCAAAATTTTTCAGAAGAAGAAAAACGCCTTCAGAAAACTCTAAAAGAAAAGGAGCTCCAGCGAGAGCAACTTCAGCACAGTATTGTCGAGTCGAATAAGCAGCTGGGTGATTTAAAGTCTAAAATAAGTGCCCAGCGAGCAAAAGAAAGCGAAGCCCAGGTACGTAAACAAAGAATACAAAATGAATTATCGAGCCTTGAGGAACTGCTTGCTGTTGAGGAGAAAAATATCTCACAAAGTAGATCTAATCTGGAAAAAGCATTAGATGTTATGGCTGATGATGCGGGTGTTCGGGAAAAGCTTGAACAAGAACGTGAGCGCAATCAGAGCGAGTTACAAGAAGCGAGAGATCAAGTTAAAAAATTCAAGGATTTATCTCATGAACTTGAACTCAGGAAGCAGTCAGTGCAAGCGCAGTTGAAATCAACTCGAGAGACTATGGATCGTATGGCAACTCAGGTCGAAAGGTCGAAAGAGAGAGTCCAAATGCTCGAGGGGCAGATCGATGAGTCGGACGAGCCTATGGAGGACATGCGAGGGCAATTAGAAACTTTGCTGAAACAGCGCCTTGGTGTTGAAAAAGAACTCACGCAAGCCAAAACCAATTTGGCAGAAAATGAACATATTATCAGAGGATTAGAGCAGAAACGTAATGGAATAGGGGAGCAGTTGAACAAGTCTCAAGAAGAGTTAATGCAGGTACGACTCGAAAGCGAGGGGTATTCGGTGAAGCGCGAGGGAATCCTGGCACAGCTGAATGATGGAGGCTTTGAGCTGGCTCAAGTGCTTCAAAGACTGCCGGAGGATCTTGAGGAAGAGCAGTGTGCTTTAGAGTTGGAAAAACTAAGTAATCGAATTCAAAGACTTGGCCCCATAAATCTGGCAGCAATTGATGAGCACAAACACCAGAGTGAAAGAAAGGTTTTTCTGGATAGTCAAAATGATGATTTAGAAAAGGCTTTAAACACTTTGCAGAACGCGATTCGCAAGATTGACAAAGAAACAAGAGAGCGCTTTAAAGAAACCTTCGATAAGATTAATTCAGGATTGCAAAGCCTGTTTCCAAGGATATTTGGTGGTGGGCAAGCCTATCTAGATATGACGGGAGACGACCTCTTAGACACCGGAGTTGCGATCATGGCCCGTCCTCCTGGCAAGAGAAATAGCACCATTCACCTTCTGTCGGGCGGTGAGAAAGCTATGACCGCCATCGCTTTAGTTTTTTCAATTTTCCACTTAAATCCGTCACCATTTTGTATGCTGGATGAGGTTGATGCCCCCCTTGATGATGCGAATGTCCAACGTTACGCCAACCTGGTAAAGGAAATGTCGGAAAGTGTCCAGTTCATATTTATTACCCACAATAAAATCACAATGGAGATGGCTAACCAACTTTTGGGTGTGACGATGCACGAGGCTGGTGTATCAAGAATGGTTGCAGTTGATATCGATGAGGCGGCCGAGCTAGCAGCAACGTAAATTTGTGATTTTTAGCCCCTAAGGTCTTTTTTGAGCTAAAGAATTCATGCTAACTGTAAGATAACCTTACAAGTTTCTAGTAAATACTGTTTTGGGCGAAAAATTTATGGATCCGCGAGAGCTTATAATTTTACTCCTTGGGTTTGTAATGGTCGCGGTTCTTCTGCGTGGGCTTTTTGTTGCAATTCAGGTTCGTAAGGGACAAATTCGTTTAACTATAGATAAAAATATTCCGCAAGACTTCGATCCTGAGGAATTAGAACTAGCTGAGCTACCAACTGGTGGAGCTCGAGTGGTTAGTAGAGCCGATGCCTCTCAAGACTTTCAATCTGATGACTCCTTTGACAGGCAAAATAAGCCAGCATCACACAATGACGACTTGATCCCAATTCTGATGGATGTAGTCGAATTGGGAGACTCTGGGATAGATTCAGGCGAACTAGGTGCTGAAGATAAAGATCCTGTCCATACGCAATTTAATGCAGATACAGCAGGATTAGCTGTCCCTAATATCTTGAAACAAGGGCCGGAGTCCGATTGGAGTTATACCCATATTGTGGCGGAGGAACTCCAAAGTAACAGTGTTGCCCCACATGAATTTGAAGAAGTTACTGAGCATGAGCCTTATGGGGTGGCCAGTGATGATCCTGGTCCTGAGGCGTCCCAGTATAAAAACGCATATGACTTACATGAAGATTTAAATGCCGTCGGTTCAATTGAAGAGACATCTTCCGAACTCGAAATTTCTGATTATCCAGAAAATGAATGGTACGAAGATGATGAGCTCTATGCAGTATCAGATAGCAATCATGAGGAAGCTCGTCCTGATTCAATCGGAATCGACTACACAACTCCGCCTGTCAAAGGATTTGAAAAATCAAACTCAGCTAGTTTAGTTAGCGATAAACCGAACGAGTTTTCCGCGGCCGTTACAGAAGGCAGCCTTCCGGGGGAAAATTCTCCGGATATTTTGGAGAGCGATGATTTCTCTGATTCTGGAAGTTTTGAAAACTTTTCGATGACTGCTGGAGAGAGAATAGGTTTTGATGAGCCTCAGATCCCTTCTGATGCAGAAGAGGGTTCTGCGGAAGATAGGCAGGCCTCGAATAATAAAAATCCAACATTAAGGGGTGGATTGAATAAGTTACTCTCAGTTTTTAAGTCAAAACCGGATGAAGATTTTCTTGAGAAAACTCCTATTTTGGAAGACAAAGAATCAACCTTGCAATCTGATCTTATTGAGGAATTGGAAGATTTCATTGATCAGAACGAGAGTGACTTGTCTTATCAAGACAATGAAAATGATGAAAATGATTTTGATCCAACGCAAGAACAACAGAGAGATGATTACGAACAAGCCTCCAATCTGGACAATGTGACGAGTATAGAACAGGCAGCGGCAGCAATTAGCGCCGGTCGTTCGGATACTGACAAGCAGGAGAATCGATCAAAGATTTCGAATAAACCGCTAAACCCTGACCCTCTGGAGGTCTTAGTCATGAGTGTTATGTCTCCCTCAGGAAGCGTATTTGAGGGAAGGTATTTGGTTCAAACGATTGAAAGAGCAGGATTCCGATATGGAGAAATGGGTATATTCCATCTTTACGATGGTATAGAAGAAGACCCCAATTTAATCTGTAGCGCGGCAAATGCTTTAAATCCTGGGACATTTGACCTTGATCAATTGAGTGAGTTTTCTACTATTGGTGTTAGCTTTTTCCTCGCTTTACCAACAAGTTTAAATAACTTACAAGCTTTTGAAAAAATGCTGAATGCCGCGCAGCAAATTAGCAATGATTTGGGTGGCGAATTAAAGGATGATCAGCGAAATGTCCTAACATCGCAAACAATTGAACACTATCGACAGCGAATTCGAGATTTTGAGCTAAACCAGCTTAAGGTAGCTGGGGGTCGTGGGTAGCGATTTTCTTATCAAAACATTATGTCCATTCCTGAAAAAATACAAAGGGAAGTTGCCTCACTCAGGAAAGTCATTAATCACCATAATCGACTGTATCATGCTCTTGATAATCCAGAAATTCCGGATTCTGATTACGATTCCCTTGTAGAGCGATTAGAAAATTTAGAGAGAGAATATGGGTTACTGTCCGATTCTTCTCCTTCTTTGAGCGTTGGCTCTGCCCCATTAAATAAATTTGCTGAAGTGCAACATCAGATACCCATGCTGTCTTTGGATAAGGTTTTTGAAGAGGAAGGTTTAAGAAATTTTTCAAAACGAATTAACAAACTATTAGATACTGATAAGCAAGTTAGTTATAGCTGTGAGCCTAAAATAGATGGAATTGCAGTAAGCCTGTTTTATAAAGATGGTGAACTTAAACAAGCTTCCACAAGGGGGGATGGGAAAACTGGCGAGGATATAACTCACAATGTATTGGGTATTACTTGTATACCAAAATCTATAAAGATGAAAAAAACCAAAACTCAGCTTGAGGTTAGAGGTGAGATTTTTTTGAGTAAATTGGATTTTAATGAGATAAATGATAAGGCTCGCAAAGAAGGACAAAAATTATTTGTAAACCCGAGGAACACTGCAGCTGGAACAATTAGACAGTTAGACCCTGAAAGAGCGGCCAAAGTTCCATTACGAATGTTTTGTTACGGAGTAGGAGTAAATCAAGGTATTTCTCTCCCGGAAAATTTAGGTGAAATCTTTGATGAACTCAAAAAGTTAGGGTTTCCGGTAAATAAGGACATCAAGACTGCTTCCGGTATAGAAGGTTGCGTTAATTATTGTTTAGACCTTTATTCTAGGCGAGATTTACTAGATTACGAAATCGATGGCGCCGTTATTAAAGTTGATAGTTTGGTAAGTCAGGGCATCATCGGGGAAAATATAAAGGCACCCCGTTGGGCTATTGCTTACAAATTTCCTGCTGAGGAGAAAATAACAAAAGTTTTAGACGTTGAATTTCAAGTAGGCAGGACGGGGACAATAACACCAGTCGCACGCTTAGAGCCAGTGTTTGTCGGTGGCGTGACAGTGAGCAATACAACATTGCACAATATGGATGAAATTCAACGACTGGGACTCAGTATTGGCGATGAGGTTATAGTTAGAAGGGCAGGCGATGTAATTCCTAAGGTTGTGAGGGTAGTAGAATCTAAGAAAAAACGTAAAACAACTTCAATCGAAATTCCTAGCCACTGTTCAGTCTGTAAATCTCCAATAGAAAAGGATGGTGCTGTTCTACTAAGATGCACAGGAGGTAGTTTATGCTCTGCACAGCGGAAGGAGATGTTGAAGCATTTTGCTTCTCGATCTGCACTAAATATAGAGGGTTTGGGGACCAAGTTAATTGAACAATTTGTAGATGAAGGATTGATAAAGGATGCAGCTGATATTTTTAAGTTAAATTCATCTGTCTTAATACAAATCGATAGATTAGGTAAAAAATCAGCAGAAAATCTTCTGGCGTCGATAGAAAAATCTAAAAATACAACACTACCAAAATTTATATATGCATTGGGTATACGAGAAGTTGGTGAAGCGACCGCACAAGCGTTAGCTTATCGGTACCCTGAAATAGATGATTTGTTACGTGCTACGGTAGAGGATTTAGAGTCTATTCAAGATATAGGGCCGACCGTTTCTTCGAAAATTGTGGCGTTTTTTTCTGAAATCTCAAATTTAGATCTAATTAAACGATTAATTGAAGTTGGAGTAGAGTGGCCTGTTAAATCCATTACTTCATCTTCGATACTATCAGGTAAAACGATTGTTCTTACTGGAACATTAGAATCATTTTCGAGACAAGAAGCTAAAGATCGATTGCTCGCGATTGGAGCAAAGGTCTCAGGAAGTGTATCTAAGAATACCGATTTTGTGGTTGCCGGCCTTGGTGCAGGTTCTAAATTGACCAAAGCTTCGGAACTTGGCGTAAAAACTTTTGACGAGCAAGAATTCCTAACATTACTATCCCAATGATTCTTGTCCTACAATATTTTTTTGGCTTGTGGGTAACTTTTGTTATGAGAAAAGTGAACAGAAACGCGCTGGCAGTTTTAAGCTATGTGTTCTTATATGGGTGTATAAGTTCACAACCTAATGATATTGACAATATTTGTAGTATGTTTGAAGAGAAAAGAAATTGGTATAGCTCAGCACAATCAGCTGAAAAGAGATGGGGTATACCTATCGCGGTTAATATGGCAGTAATTTATCAAGAATCTAGTTTCAAGGCTCGGGCAAGGCCGAATAGATCAAAAATTTTGTGGGTGCTCCCCGGTCGAAGACCATCTTCTGCTTATGGCTACGCTCAAGCGCTAGATAGTACTTGGAATGACTATAAAAAGTTTTCAGGAAACAAGAATGCGTCAAGAAACAATTTTAACGATGCTATAGATTTTGTTGGTTGGTATAACTCAAACTCAAGACGTATTAATAGTATAGATTATTTGGATGCCAAGAATTTCTATCTGGCTTACCATGAGGGAAACTCAGGTTTCGCTCGGCAAAGTTATAGAGAAAAACAGTGGTTAATAAATGCTGCTAATAGAGTTCAACGCAATTCTGAGATATTCAGCTCCCAACTCAAAAATTGCAAAAATGAGTTAAATAAAGGCTGGCTTTGGAGATTACTGTCTTAAGGAGAACTTAAATCAATCTTGAAATAAACTACTTAAAGGTCTGATTTATATTTTGCAAAGCTTCATTACCAGGACACAGCTCACTAGAGTTTAGTTCATTCAAGGACTTATCTACCGTGTCTTGCAACTCATGAAAATCTGCCATTGACTGATCGATATATAATAACCCTGTTGCTATCTCTCCGTTCTTTTTATGAGTGTTAATATGGTTGATGGCGTTTTCTTTATTTGAAGGGTCATAATTGGCATCAGTTTTGTGAAGGTGAATTACAGACCCATCATGCAGAGTGATTTCTTTATCCTTACCAGCTGAGTAACTAGTAGTGATCTCCTCTCGCATCGGAACGAAGTCAATTTGACCAAGAGAAACATAGTTCTCCCAAGTATTTTTGTACCCGTGTGCGGAGAGATCGGTGTTATTGAAGGTGACACAGGGGCTAACCACGTCAATAAAAGCAAATCCCTTATGAGTAAGGCCAGCTTGAATAAGAGGAATAAGTTGCTGTTTATCCCCAGAAAATGATCTGGCTACAAAGCTCGCTCCTAGCTCAATTGCAAGGCTTGCCATATCTATATTGTCATACAAAGATTCGTCGCCGGCTTTTGTTATAGATCCTAGATCAGCGGTTGCTGAAAGCTGGCCTTTAGTGAGTCCATATGTACCATTATTAGCCACGATATAGAGCATGTTGATTCGACGTCTAACTATATGACAAAACTGCCCAAGACCGATTGATGCGCTATCTCCATCTCCAGAGATGCCTATATAATGCAGATTCTTATTGGCGAGGTTCGCGCCAGTTGCGACAGACGGCATTCTTCCATGAACTGAATTGAACCCATGAGATTTGCTAAGGAAGTAGGAAGGTATTTTAGAGGAGCATCCTATTCCTGAGATTTTTGCAACTCTGTGTGGTTCGAGACTCATATCTGCTGCGGCTTGTATAATGGCGGCACTAATAGAGTCATGCCCACAACCACCACATAGCGTAGTTAACGTGCCTTCATAGTCCCGGCGAGTGAAACCTAAGGCATTAGGTTGTAGGTCAGGATGTTGAAATTTTGGTTTTCTTATATAACTCATTGTTAACTATTTCCAGTTCAGTTAGCGTTGCGCTAAGCAGATATTTCTCCTGCGTTATTGGATGTAGACAAAGAATCAAGGATTTCTTTTTCGATTTGTTGCGCAGTGATTAAGACGCCGTTATAACTTAGTATCGAAAACATTTGTTCCTCACTGGCATTGCATTCTATCTTCAAGAGACTTTTTAATTGTGCGTCTCTATTTTGTTCAATAACGTAAACAATTTCGTGTTCGTTGATGAAATCTCTCACGCTCTCATGAAATGGAAACCCCCTTAATCTCATTGTGTCGAGGGATATGCCTTTTTTCTGGAGATTATCCAAAGTCTCCTTTATCGCTGACGTTGTTGTTCCTAGATAAATTACTCCTCGGGTGTTGGATCCCAGCGACGAAATTTCAGGCTCAGGTATATAATTTAGAGCGGTTTTGAATTTGAGTGATATCCTATCCATGATCTCGGCATATATATCGCCATCTTCCGTATAGGCGGCATTCGCGTCATGGGAGCTACCCCTTGTGAAATAACTTCCTTTACTTGGGTGTGTTCCGGGGTATGTTCGATAAGGAATGCCGTCTCCATCGATGTCTTGGTAACGGCCATACTTTTCTATTTCATCTAATTGTTGCTCGTTGAGTATTTTGCCTCGGTCATACTGCCTATCGTCATCCCAGTTTAAGGGGTCGCATATTTGCTCATTCATTCCGAGCTCGAGGTCGCTGAGCACGATTACAGGAGTTTGAAGTCTATCAGCAATGTCGAAAGAATCAGCCGCAAATTCAAAACATTCTTTCGGGGTTGATGGAAATAATAGAATCTGTTTCGTATCTCCGTGAGACGCATAGGCACATGTAAGAAGATCTCCCTGTTGCGTTCGAGTAGGCATCCCTGTTGATGGGCCAACCCTTTGAATATCAAATAACACTACGGGAACCTCAGAGAAATAGGCTAGTCCCAAAAATTCTTGCATAAGAGATACGCCCGGGCCTGAAGATGCAGTAAATGCCCTTGCTCCATTCCATCCAGCTCCTATTGCCATCCCTATTGCTGCCAATTCATCTTCAGCTTGAACAACGGAAAATTTGTTTTTGCCATTTTTTGGGTCTTTGCGCAGTCGCTTGCAGTATTTGTCAAAAGCGTCAACAACGCTTGTGGAAGGTGTTAGTGGGTACCAAGACGCGACTGTAGCACCACCATAAACACATCCCAAACCTATCGCAGTATTGCCGTCCATCAATATTTTATCTGAAGTAAGATCTCGTCTTTCTAGCGTTAACGGAAGAGGGCACGTAAAGTTTTCTCTCGCAAATTGGTATCCAAGTTCTAAGGCATGAATATTTGGTGCGATGAGTTTTTCCTTGCCTCGAAATTGGTCACTCACCATTTCCGTAAGCACGTTAAAGTCAATGTCTATGAAGGCGGCTAGGGCTCCGACATAGACTATGTTTTTAAAGAGTTGTCGTTGAGATGGTTTTTCAAATTCTGTTAAGCAGATATCCTTTAGAGGGATTGGTAGATAATGAACATCCTCCCGGATAAGTCCTTCCGACAAAGGCTTCGAAGAATCGTAAAGAACAAAGCCTCCAGGAATTACTGAATTTATGTCCGATTGAATGGTCTGCTCATTCATAGCAACCATCAAATCTATACCCTCTCTTCGTCCTAGATAATTTTTGTCAGATACTCTGACTTCATACCAAGTGGGGAGTCCTTGAATATTGGATGGGAAAATATTATGAGGGCTGACAGGAATGCCCATTCGAAATATTGCTTTCGCAAACATATTGTTAGCACTAGCAGAGCCTGAACCATTTACGTTAGCAAATTTGATTACGAAGTCATTAGTTTTTGGTAATGTATTGACTTTAGTCGTCGTAACTAATTCTGGCACGCGTGCTCCGCCTTAGCTGTGTTAAAGAGATACTTCTGCATATCCCACGCAGAGGTTGGGCATCGCTCAGCGCATAGACCACAATGCAAGCAAAGATCTTCATTTTTAGCCATGATTCGGCCTGTCTCGAGACAGTCGGATACGTAAATATCCTGGTCTTGATTCGGAGCAGGAGCTAAAAGATTTCCTCTAAGTGATTGCTCGTCAGAATTATTTGTAAAAGTAATGCAATCCGTTGGACAGATATCGACGCAAGCGTCACATTCGATACACAATTTGTCGGTAAAAACTGTTTGTACATCACAATTAAGGCAACGCATTGTCTCGTTGAAAGCGAGTTGTTCATCAAAGCCTAATTCCACTTCTAAATTTAAATCATTTAAAGTCTTTTCCTTTTGAGCATGAGGAACCGCGTAACGCACATCGTTGCTAATATCATTATCATAAGACCATTGGTGTATACCCATTTTTTGACTACTTAAATTTGTTATAGGTGACGGCCTATCGTTGATATCTTCATTTTGGCAGGTCAGATGAATAGAAAGCGCAGCATCGTGTCCATGGGCAACAGCAGTAATAATATTATCAGGGCCTAAAGCAGAGTCGCCTCCAAAAAATACTCTCTCATTTGTCGACTGGAAGGTGTTTTTGTTCAGAGTCGGTAATTCCCATTGGTCAAACTCGATTCCTAAATCTTTTTCTATCCAGGGAAAACTATTCTCCTGCCCAATGGCACAAAGTACATCATCACAGGGAATTATCACGGGGTCTTCACCAGTTGGGGTCAAGAGCCTTCTTCCGTCTGAATCATACTCTTTTTTAACTTTCTCAAATTCCATTCCAGAAAGCCTACCGTTTTCTAATATATAGCGCTTTGGTACATGGAAATTTACGATAGGAATATCTTCATTTATGGCGTCTTCAATTTCCCAAGGAGACGCTTTCATTTCATCAAATCCACTGCGGACAGTAACGGTTACTTGCTCACCTCCTAAACGTTTTGAGGTCCTGCAACAGTCCATAGCAGTATTGCCGCCTCCCAGCACTATAACTTTCTTGCCTATTGAGCTTATGTGCTCAAACGCAACATTCGCTAACCACTCAATGCCGGTATGAATGTTTGATTTAGCCTCTTCAAAACCCGGCAATTTGAGTGTTTTACCCAATGGTGCTCCAGTACCCACAAATATTGCGTCAAACCCTTCGTCGAGCAAGGCTTTCATGCTGGTAATTTCTTCCCCAAACCGACAATTGATTCCCATATCTAGAATATAATGGAGCTCTTCCTCTAACACTTCTGAGGGTAAACGAAAACGCGGAATTTGAGTTCGCATAGCACCACCGCTTAAGTGATCTTTCTCGAACAGAGTGATCTCATAACCCAAAGGCAATAAAT
Organism: uncultured Pseudohongiella sp.; assembly: GCA_902591495.1. Classification (GTDB taxonomy): domain Bacteria; phylum Pseudomonadota; class Gammaproteobacteria; order Pseudomonadales; family Pseudohongiellaceae; genus UBA9145. The sequence continues at coordinate 40,600 of CACJAW010000004.1, read as the reverse complement.
CTCTCGCAACCGTCAATGAAGCAGGTCCAGCACCCACCAGTGCAATGTGTTTGCCATTCTTTTTCTCTGGAACACTCGGTAAGCGATCCTTTATGTCGGATTTATAATCTGCCGCTACCCTTTTCAAACGGCAAATAGCGACGGGCTCCTCTTCAACTCTTCCTCTTCGACAGGCAGGTTCGCAGGGGCGGTCGCAGGTTCTGCCAAGTATTCCTGGAAATACGTTTGAGTGCCAATTTATCATATAGGCATCTGAGTAACGCTTCTCCGCTATCAGTCGAATGTATTCTGGAACAGGTGTATGGGCAGGGCACGCCCACTGACAATCTACGACTTTATGGAAGTAGTCTGGGTTTTTAATGTCTGTAGGCTTCATATTCTACTTTTTCTCGATGCCTGAAATTTAGTCCCACTGGAGCGTGCGTCCAGCTGTAACGTAGTATAGTAATATCGGCTTCAAATGGAAGTAATTTATCTCTTGAGGAGACATCTTTGATGCGTTAAGCGAAGTAGTAGCTAAAAGAAAAGGCCCGATGAGAATTCCCATCGGGCCCTAGCTTAACAAGGGAGAGATAAATGAAACAAAACCCACTATTTTGTTAAACACTTACCTACACATAATATGACCGTCTATCTTCTTAAAAGTTCCCTCATTCACTACTTCTAATTGTTAAAAAGATTTAATACTTCATCAGAATTATTCTAAAATACTTATAAAAAATTGATTTAATTAAATATTTTTTATTACTAAGTCTTCGATTTTTAATTTTTGAATCGAATCTATATTGGTTATGAGCCCTGTGCTTGCATTTGTAGGCTTTAAGTATTTGTCTGAGACCTCCATCAGATCTTTAAACGTTGTGCTTAATACTTGGTCTCTAAATGCTTTCCTTGTATCGAGTCCACTCCCGAAAAGCTTATTGTAAAACACTTGTTTTGCCTCTCCTGCTGGTGATGCCGGTTTATCTAACGTTGATACTACTCCGAGTATGGCCTCTTCAAGTTGATAATTTTCATGTGAAGATGAGTTAAGCCAGTCAATCGATGCGTCAAAATCATCGAGGGTTTCTTCTAAGCGTGGGTCTCTATATGAGAAGAAACGAAAGGAAGCCGAATTTGAGTCCTGACTTGCTCCACCACCGTAGGCGCCGCCTGTTTCCCGAATTGCTCGATGAAGAAAACCATTTCTTAGATAGCCCGCTAGTACGTGCAAGGTGGCATTATCTTTATGTTTAAACGGTACCGTCGGAAATGCTTTGGCACAGAAATTAACTTGGGTCGATGTCGTCCAAGCTTCAGCTAACTTACTTCTTGTTTCAGGCAGAGAGAAGCCGTTGTCGCTAGCCTGATTACTAAAATTACTTGTCCAGAGAGTGTCTAAGTCGTGTATCGCTTTTTCTTGCTTATCTAATTCCGTAATTGTCAAAAGTTGAAAAGGATTGTTGATGAGAATCTCATGTAGCTGTTTGAACTTATCAAGCAATCCTTCTGAAAATCTTTCTTTAGAGATCTGTTTTCTAGTGAATTTGAGACGTTTGATTCCTTCTAAACCGTTAAATTCATGCATAAGTTTGGCTGCAGGGCTGAAGCCACTTGAAGCCAAGCTCATCGCGAGGGAGTGCCCTTGACCAGTTAAGCTATTTTCCTTTCTTGAGCAAATTTGTTCGATTAAGTCTGCCAGCCTATCTGACTCATCAAATCTGACATTAGCTATAGTCTGATATAACAGATTCGACAATTCAGAGTGATTTTTCGCCAGAGCCTTTGAGGACAGAGAAATAAATGACTTAGATTCTTGCTCATTGCTTAAACCGCTTCTGATGCTGCTAAAGCAATTAACGCCTCCCGAGATTCTTGATTGCCATGTTTGCACGGCCTCATAATCTTGCTGACCAATACCGAATTCTGGTAAGCAAGAGGTATAAAGTGGCAATATTTCTAGCAGCTCATTGGACAATTCAGGCAATTCAATTATTATCTGCTGGTATGCCAATCCGTTCGTTGGCTGGCCGAAAAAAGTATGGGCGATTCCAGATTTTGATAAAGCATTTTCTGTCGGGGTTGGTTCAGAAATGTTTAGTGGTACATCTTCTAGTGTGACTTTGGGCAGCACGTCTGGGTTATCCTGCTCTGCTTGCCTTTCAGATAAATCTTTCGCCTGACTTATAATTTGTTTGACTTGATCACTTGAGAGGTTTTTCTTTATATTACTAAGAATTGACTCTTCAGCTTTAACTTTCTTTGTTGCCAAGTCAGGGTCTGGTCTCAGTGTTAAAGTTACCCTGTGCTGATTTTCTATTAAAAGTTCTTTTATTAAGTTTGGTATAAAAGTTTCGCTCTTGGCCGCTTCTCTCAATTCCATCAATATGGGATCAATGTCCAAAACTTTTGTTGGGTCGCCATTGTGCAGAGCTACAGACAGTCCTGACATCAATAATTGCAGACCATAAGGATAGCTATCTCCTGAAATTTCGCGTTGGTTAAGTTCGAGCTGGTGAAGTGCGGCCTCTACCTGTTCGTGGGGAATGCCTTGATCAACAAATTCATTGAGACTATCAAGAATAAAACCTTCCACCCTCAGACTGTCTTCCTCTAGGCAGCCTTCAAGTCCGACCATAAAACTCATCTCCTTGTTGCCATCATCTAGACCGCATAAGGGCGAAGGAGAACTTCCTAGATCGGTAGTCTCTAATTTTTTGAGCAAGGGGCTGCCGCTATGATCTAAAAGCACATTTGTCAGCAACTGAGCTTTAAAAAAATCTTTGATATGTACGCTACTGCCAAGAAGCCAACCTATGACTATATGTGTGTTGTTCGGGTCATCCTTCTCGCTCGGATAGAACTCTTCTGCTCGAATGGGGCTGAGGTAACGCTTTTCGAATCCCACCTTTATGTCCGAGTCAAGTCTGGAAAAGCGGGATAGCGCTAGACTCTCAAATTCGGTTTGATGGTCGATCGCCGGGGTATCACCAAAAGTCATAATTACACTATTGCTTGGATGATAATGCGACTTATAGAATGAGAGTAAGTCGCTATAACTTAAATCAGGAATATGATCTGGCTCCCCGCCACTATTGTAGTGATAGGTAGTTGTTGGATAGAGATATTTGTTGAGTGTTTGCCACAAAACATTACTTGTGGAGCTCATGGCACCTTTCATTTCATTATAGACAACACCTTTGAACTGCAACGACGATTTTGGGTTGTTCGGTTCTTCGAACTCCAACCGATGACCTTCTTGAAGAAAGTCGAGGTGGTCGATTCGAGAAAAAAAAGCAGAGTCTAGATAAACTTTAAGCAAATTGTTAAAGTCTTTTTTGTTCTTTGAGGCGAATGGGTATGCTGTCCAGTCGCTGCTCGTCATCGCGTTCATGAATGTATTTAGCGAACGGCGGATCATCATAAAAAAAGGATCTCTTACCGGATAACGTTCACTGCCACAAAGTGCGGTATGCTCTAGAATATGAGCTACTCCAGTCGAGTCCATCGGAACTGTCCGAAATGCGACTAAAAAGACATTTTCTTCGTTTTCACTAGCAAGGTGGTAGTGTAAGGCCCCGGTTTCTTTATGTTCATATTTTTCGATGTTCAAGTTCAGCGATGAAATGTGAGTTTCTTCTAGAAGCGAGAAAGCGGGATGGACAACGGTGTTGATAGCATGCTTAGTTGCGATAGATTCAGGTTGTTTCATTTTCAAAAAATAAGTCTCTAGTGCTTGAGTTAAAAATTATGGTGTCTGTTGGGGGCGCTCTAAACTGAGTCTTCCTAGCCTTCCTGAACGAAAATCATTCAAAAGAACTTGAGATACCTTGCGATAATCGGGCTGCCCTTTTTTTAACAAAGATCCTGTTTTCTGAGCAATGCTCTCATATAAGATTTCCATGGACTTAGGGATCTCATTCATATCGTAACGTATTTTAAGAACATTTGGATATTCCCGCCTAAGAGTTTCTGCGAGAAACCATCCAATTTCTTCAATATCGATAGCCGTATTTCTAATAGTACCCAAACACGCGAGTATTCTGGCGTTATCTTGATTTTCAAGTTTTGGCCATAGTAAACCCGGTGTGTCGACCAAATACCAACCTTGCTCTACTTTTATTCGCTGTTGTGAGCGAGTGATTGCCGGTTCATTTCCTGTATTGGCTACCTTTCGCCCAATTAACGAATTCAGTAGTGTAGATTTACCGACGTTTGGAACTCCGGTGATAATAATTTGTCTTTGTTTATTAGCGCTCAGACGTTTGCTCAATATTGAATTTAGCTCTTTTAGCAGATTGCGGACGCTGATTGGATTATCGTAGTCACTGACTAAACATCTAGTTGTGTAATTTTCTTCAATAAACTTCTTCCAACAGGTTGTTGTATCTTGATTAGCGAGATCGCCTTTAGTCAGTATGGTGATTTTTGGTAAGCCATCAGTTAATACTTTAAGCATAGGGTTTGAACTACTCTCGGGGGCTCTAGCATCGACAAGTTCAATAATCGCCTGTGATTCTTTCACAGTGCGTTTTAGCTCTCGGCTTGCTGTCCGCATGTGACCCGGGTACCAAGAAATAACCATTTTGTGCTCTCATTTACACTCGAAATTCGGATTTCAAAGAAGCTGTATAAATGATTACGAGCCTCCAGAGATAGAGTATACTCCCAATATTAATCTTCTTAGAGTGTTATCTTCTTATACTGCAATGTCCGTCGAAGCTTCGATAGAAAAGAAAGTTAAAGCAGCCTTTCAGACTGAAAGTGTTTCTGTACAAAATGAAAGCCATTTACACAGTGGGCCCGCAACAGAATCTCATTTTAATTTGACAATTGTTTCTAATTATTTTTCAAACCTTACGAGAGTTAAGCGCCATCAAGCCGTATATCAGCTGCTTTCTGAAGAATTATCGAATGGCGTGCATGCCTTAGCATTACATCTATTTACTGTGGATGAGTGGTCAAGCAAAGATGTATACCCACCTAATTCACCGACTTGCCTTGGTGGCAGTAAAGTAGATGAAAGGGGATAAGTTTAGGTCGATATTGATTTGAATTTATTATCTCCATAGCATTGTATCTGATAAGATAATGCTTGTTTTCTAAAAATTATGCGAAAGGGCTAAATTATTGGACATTCGTGAATTTTTAAAAATTGAACGACTTTTGGGCGGAGTTTACAAATACACTTTTGTTAAAGTGTTGTTACCGTTAGCCATATTCACGTCGATAGTTATCTCCCAATATTCATCTAATCCTGCTGTCCCGTTGGTTATAAAACCTCTTCCTCAGATTCCGGTCACTGTATTTCCAGATTTCACTAAAATCGTTGATGTAGATGATAAGAAGCGACAGTTTTTGGATTACATGCAAAGTTTTTTAGATGCTGAAAATCAAGAAATAAGGAATCTTCGCTCTAGGCTGCTCGAAATCCGAGAAAATATTGAGAAAGGAACTCCGAGCATAAAAGAAACTGCTGAGGTTGCAAATCTAAGCGAGACATATCGTATCGACCACAAAGGTATGACCATTGCAGCTATGGTTGATGAGCTTTTGCTGCGGGTCGATTTGATTCCTGTTTCTATGGCTTTAGCGCAGGCTGCGAATGAATCGGCTTGGGGGACTTCGCGATTCACGATTGAAGGGAATAATGTTTTTGGCCAGTGGTGTTACGAAGAAGGTTGTGGCATCGTGCCATCAAGACGAATTTCTGGTGCAACACACGAGGTGAGGTATTTTGATACTGTCGAAAAATCGGTTAAGTCTTATTTTCTAAACATTAACACTCATGTTTCGTATGCCTATCTTAGAGACCTTCGATTTAAAATGAGAGAGCGTGGCCTAAAGATAGATCCAATGTCCTTATCTATAGGGCTTGGAAGATACTCGCAAAGAGGGGCCGGATACGTAGAGGAGATACAAAGAATCATTATCCAGAACAACCTTAGGGAGAGAGATGCCCCGCCTAATCAGGTTTGATCCATTGAACAGAGTACCAATAGAAGCGGTTTTCGCCGGTAACTGGTGCTGTGCAAAGGTATCTCCAACGTCTTCCTGAGTAACTATCATTGGGCTCTATCTTCAATAATCCCTGACTTTTATCAATCCAGGTCATTGGTAAGGGTCTGCTATTTGCGAAGCATCCAATTTGAGACAAATTATAATTACCGTCATTAAATTTGAGTGTAACAGACGGGTTTCGATCCTGCGTAACAGGAGATAGCGGTTGTATTAGATCAACATTGAAGGCTTTGGAATCTAACTTAATTTTTGCCGTCTCAAGATTTGCATAAATTGACGCTAAAGGAAACCGCGGTAGTGCTAGAAAGTCAGAGTTAACCCCAACTGCTCCTGAGTTTTGCGCGAGACCGATAAAGTCATTGGCTTCAAGCATATTTTTAATTTCAGTGTTAAATTCCCCAAAAGGGTAGGCAAGATACCGATGGGACTGTCCGGTTTGTTGTTCAATTCTCAACTCTGCCTTTAATAACTCTTTTTCAAGGCGATTAATCCATTCAACGTCTGACTCGTCTTGGCCCCTATCTAACATATAAGGGTGCTCAACCATATGATTTGCGATAATGACGCCGGCACTCGACATCTCCTTTATCTGCTCCCAATTTATGAAATTCTGCTGTTGTCTGTCTATTGGGCCAGTGCTTAAAAATAAGGTAAATGGGAATCCATAAGACTGCAGCATCGGGAATGCCGTGTCATAAATCGAAATGTAGCCATCATCAAAGGTTATCGCCACGGCTTTATTTGGTAGCTTTTCACCAGCTTTTAGGGTCTCTATCATCTGATTTAGTGCAATGACGTTGAAATCATTTTCCTTTAAGTAGTGTAGATGCTTTTCAAAATCTTCAGGAGATATGCTGGTTGAGGGAGGAGTGTCAGTTGATACATGGTGATAAGCAAGGATAACCCCATGACTGTCAATATCATTCGCTGCGTCAGTCACATTCACAAAGAATATCAAAGAAACAATCCCAAGAAATGCTCGCATTTTAGGGCTCCCTTAAGGCTGAGATTTATAAAGTTACAAACCTTATTTAAGCTTGATTTTAGCTGAGGTTTATTAATTTTTCGAGTGAGCGGTATAATATAAGCTTGAACACAAGTAATTTTTGATTTGGAAGAAATAAAATGATCTATTCAGGCACAGCGCTTAATGCGTCTTTACTGTCTTCGGGTATAGTGAACCTAACCTTTGATCTCGACGACTCTTCGGTAAATAAATTCAATGAGAAAACTTTGAAGGAGTTAGGAGAAGCAGTTGATATTTTAAAGAAAACCGACGCGGTTGGTTTAATTTTTTCAAGTGCTAAGCCAGCATTTATAGTGGGTGCTGACATTACTGAGTTCACTGGAATGTTCGCCGAGGCTGAGGAGACAATAGACGATTGGTTAGTGCACGGTAATCAGATATTTAATGATATCGAAGATCTTCCTTATCCGACTGTATCTGCTGTCAATGGGATGGCTCTGGGAGGAGGTTTTGAACTCGCACTGGCCACCGACTTTCGTGTGGGGACTGATGTTTCTGTCGTAGGTTTTCCTGAAGTAAAGCTTGGTATTTTGCCTGGTTTTGGAGGAACCGTAAGATTGCCTAGGCTGATTGGTGCAGATAATGCTAACCAATGGATAGGAACTGGTTCACATTTTAAAGCCAATCAAGCGTTAGCGGAGGGAGCGATTGATGCGATTGTTGGTCAAGAAAATTTAATTTCTGCTTGTGAAGATTTAATCATGCAGAGCGTAGACGGAAAAATCGACTATCAGCGAGTGCGCGAGCAAAAAAAATCACCTTTGACACTATCGCCCATAGAATTAAACGTTGCCTTTGAAACTGCTTTGGGGCTGATTGCTGCTCAAGCTGGGAAAAATTATCCAGCTCCTATAACAGCTGTGAAGGTTATGCAAAAAGCAGCATCTTCAAGTAGGGAGGCGGCGCTTAAAATCGAGCATGCAGGGTTTGTTAAGCTTGCAAAAACAGAGGTTGCAAAAAATCTTGTTCAAATGTTCCTAAATGATCAGTTTCTGAACTCGAAAGCGAAGAAATTTATTAAAAATGCACCTAAAGTAAATAAAGCTGGTGTCCTTGGTGCAGGCATCATGGGGGGCGGTATTGCTTATCAATCTGCCTTGAAGGGAACACCTATTCTGATGAAAGACATCGCTAAAGAGGGTCTTGATTTAGGGATGAATGAAGCTAGTAAGCTACTCAATAAAAGGCGCTTAAAAGGCAAAATCGATGCAGAAAAGGTTGTCTCCACTCTAAGTGATATTAGTCCTGTTTTGGATTATAAGGGTTTTGATGAGGTTGATATAATAATTGAGGCCATTGTTGAAAATGTAGAGATTAAAAAGACGGTCCTTTCTGAGCTAGAGAATCTCTTGCCATCAACGTCAACGATAGCGTCTAACACGTCAACAATTTCCATTGATGAGCTTTCAGAGGCGTTGCAAAGGCCGGAAAATTTTTGTGGTATGCATTTTTTCAATCCCGTACCGGTAATGCCCCTCGTGGAAGTGATTCGTGGGGCTAAAACTTCAAATGAGACCGTTGCTAAGACAGTGGCCTATGCCAAGAAAATGGGTAAAACACCGATCGTGGTTAACAATTGCCCTGGTTTTTTGGTTAATAGAATACTTTTTCCTTATTTTGGTGCTTTTTCTAGGTTAATACATGATGGGGCAAGCTTTTATCAAATCGATAAAGCCATGGAGGATTTCGGGTGGCCAATGGGTCCTGCCTATTTATTAGATGTGATTGGTGTGGATACGGCAGTTCATTGCCAAGAGGTAATGGCTGATGGTTTTCCTAGAATGAAGTTAGATTTTGAAAGTGCCATAGATAAGCTCTATCAAGGTAAAAATTTTGGTCAGAAAACTGGTAAAGGCTTCTACCGCTATGAGAAGGACAAGAAAGGTAAACCCAAGAAATTAGTTAATGACGAGATTTCTGGAATTATTGCGTCAGTGCAGAGTAACAGCCGTGAATTCACCAATTCTGAAATTATCGAGCGGATGATGATACCAATGTGTATAGAAACCGCTCTTTGTATTGAGGACGGAATAGTCGATAGTCCTATTGAGGCTGACATGGGGCTTGTGCTCGGCCTCGGGTTTCCAGCTTTTAGAGGAGGGGCATTGCGTTATTTAGATAGTTTTGGATTGTCTAAATTTTGTGAAATAGCAGAAAAGTACAAAGAGCTCGGTGATTTGTATAGGCCTGCGCAATCTATTCAAGATAAGGCAAAGGCGAATGAAACCTACTATTAATTATTGGGATGAATATAAAGATGAGTGTTAATGGAAGAGATGCAGTAATCGTAGACGGTGTAAGGACCCCAATGGGGAGATCAAAAAATGGATCATATAGAAATGTGCGCGCCGAAGAATTATCGGCACGGCTGATAGATGCGCTTTTTGAGAGAACTAACGGTGTTGATCCTGAAGCTACTGACGATGTAATTTGGGGTTGTGTCAATCAGACTCTCGAGCAGGGCTGGAATATCGGCAGAAATGCGGCTTTAATGTCAGTCCTGCCCGCTACTACCTGTGCTCAAACCGTTAACAGGTTATGTGGCTCCTCTATGTCAGCATTGCATACTGCCGCCACAGCAATTCAAAGCAACAACGGTGATCAATTTATTGTGGGTGGGGTGGAGCATATGGGACACGTTGGGATGACCCATGGCGTCGATCCCAATCCAAAGAGTTCAAAATATATCGCCAAGGCATCCTGGATGATGGGAGTTACTGCGGAAGTGCTCTCCAAAATGCATAGTATTTCACGAATAGAACAAGAAAATTTTGCAGTGCGCTCGCATGCTTTAGCAAATAAAGCGAGAAATAATGGCGATTATCATAATGAAATAGTAGCAATCGAGGGACATAGGGAGGATGGATCTAAATACCTAATGGAGGAAGATGAGACAATAAGACCAGAAACTTCTCAAGAGGGTCTAGCGCAATTAAGACCTGTTTTCGACCCAAAGAATGGTACGGTTACAGCAGGAACTTCATCTCAAATTTCGGATGGGGCGTCTGCCATGTTAATTATGTCTCAAGAAAGAGCTGAATCTTTAAATTTGAGAATACGTGCTCGTGTTCGATCCATGGCTTATGCAGGAGTTGATCCATCAATTATGGGCTATGGTCCGGTGCCAGCTTCAAAAAAGGCCCTTAAGAAGGCTGGATTATCGATAAAGGATATTGATTGTGTTGAACTGAACGAAGCTTTCGCTGCTCAATCCCTGCCCGTTCTCAAAGACCTAGAACTTATGGACTCGATTGATGAAAAGGTAAACTTAAGGGGAGGCGCTATTGCTCTTGGACATCCTCTCGGCTGCTCTGGAACGCGAATCGTAACAACTCTCCTTAATAATATGGAATCTCAAGATGTTGCCTTGGGTCTAGCAACAATGTGTATCGGGTTGGGCCAGGGAATTGCTACGGTCATAGAACGTGTGTAGTGTTTCTTAAAAATATGGACGTCAAAGAAACAATTAAATTAAATCGATGCCGAAAAAATATTCGTCGCGATGTTGGTCATGCTATCTCAGACTTTAGCATGATCGCGGATGGTGATTTAGTGATGGTATGTATGTCTGGTGGTAAAGATTCCTATGCACTGCTGGATGTTTTACTCAGTCTTAAAAAGCATGCCCCGATTAGCTTTGAGATTCATGCTGTTAACCTAGATCAGAAGCAGCCTGGATTTCCTGGGGAAATCTTACCTAAGCATCTTGAAGATTTAGGAGTTACGTATACCGTATTGGAGCGGGATACATACTCTATTGTTAAAGAAAAAATACCAAGCGGTAAAACATATTGTGGTCTTTGCTCAAGGTTGAGAAGGGGGATTCTATATAACTTTGCTGATGAGATAGGAGCCGATAAAATCGCCTTGGGTCACCATAGAGATGACATCGTAGAAACATTATTCCTTAATATGTTTCATGGAGGTAAGTTAAAGGCGATGCCGCCTAAACTCCTGAGTGATGATAAACGAAATATAATTATCAGGCCGTTAGCCTATTGCAAAGAATCCGAGTTGGAGAAATTCTCAGAGCTCATGAAGTTTCCCATAATTCCATGCGATCTGTGTGGGAGCCAAAATAATCTCCAGCGGCAAGTTATTAAACAGATGTTAAGACAATGGGACAAAGAATTTCCAGGTAGAGTAGAATCAATTTTTAGAAGCATCTGTAACGTTTCGATTTCACAATTAGCTGATGTTTCGCTTTACCCGTTTGCTGAATTAGAGAGTTCAAAACAAATGGTGAAGAATATAGATTTATTAGAAGTGTCTTAAGCTTATCTTAAGACTACTAATGTCATTTGCCTTAAAAATATATGGGATTTAGATGGAAATTCCGCATAACCAAGTACCCGAACAAACTTTATTGGCAATTATTGAAGAATTTATATCAAGAGAGGGTACCGATTACGGGCATAGAGAATATACCCTTGATGAAAAGGTAGAAAAAGTTAAGTCTCAGTTGTTAAATGGAGAGATCAAACTGTTGTTTGATTCGGAAACTTCATCTTGTAATTTGGTTAAAGTAGATTAGCTCCTGACAGGTAATGGTTTCAATTTATGGCATCAAATAAAAAGGATTTAGATGAGGATCAAATTGACTTGGATGCCAGGGGCTTGTACTGCCCAGAACCTGTAATGTTGCTCCATAATAAAATTAGAGATATAGCTGCAGGTTCTCTTTTGCGACTTATCGCAACAGATCCATCAACGCAGCGTGACGTGCCAAAATTTTGTTTGTTTTTAGGACATGAGCTAGTTTCCGCCGTAGAGGATTCAGGTGAGTATGTCTATTTGATTCAAAAGAAAGATTCTAATGAAAAACAGAGATGAGGTTGACTCAGAACTGTTAGTTTTTTTCATCGATGCGTCGATATACATATTTCAAGCTCACTTCTCGCCTTATATCGTTTGCTCGAACGAAAAGGGTGAAGATTTGAGTGCATTATTTGGGTTCACACAATTTCTAATTCAATTAATAAGACGTATCCAACCAAGGTTCATTGCAGTTGCTCATGATGAAAGTTTATTTACTGGTTTTCGCCATAAACTTAGCCCAGATTATAAATCTAATCGAGAGTTACCAGATGAGAATCTTGGAATGCAGCTTGCAGGCTGTTTCGAAGTTTCTTCACTATTGGGTATGTCGACGTTTTCGAGTAAGGTCTATGAGGCCGATGATATTATAGGTACGCTAGCCACTAAGATCAGATCAAGCACGCCTAATACTTCAATTCAAATTCTGACTAAAGATAAAGACCTTGCTCAATTGCTAACTACAGAGCAGGATTGCCTTTGGGATTTTAGCGCAAACAAACGCCGTTACTCCGACGACATCCTTAATGAGTTTGGAGTATCCCCTAATCAATTCTCCGATTACCTAGGGTTGGTTGGGGATGCAGTAGATTGTATTAGCGGGGTTTCAGGAGTTGGTCCCGTCAAAGCTAAAATTTTGCTAAAGGAATTCGGTAGTCTTGAAGGGATATATAGGAATATAGATGAGGTGTCTAAGCTGACGATACGGGGTTCTTTAAATTTGATGAATACTTTACGTGAAAACAAGGAGGCTGCTTTTCTTAGCAAAAGCCTTGCTACTATCGCATGCAATGTTGACGATGAAAATGAAAGCTTTACTTCGATTTCTCTTAATAAGTTAAGTCTAAGAGGAATTGACAGGTCGGCTTTTTCTTTATTTCTTAATAAATACAAATTTCGAGAGTCTGATAAAAAAAGATTGCAAAGTATGATTACGGATTTAAATCGGCAGAATACTCAGGATTAATAATTAAACATGAAAATACTTGCTGATAAAAATTTGCCCTTAGTAAAGGAGTTATTTTCGCCTTTTGGAGATTTGAGTTTAATTTCAGGAAGAGATATCAAGAATGAGAATCTAGTAGGTGTTGATGCCCTTGTTGTACGATCTACGACTGAAGTTTCAAAAAATTTGCTGACTAATACTTCTTTGAAATTTGTTGGTACAGCAACAAGCGGAATTGATCATATATCTGTTGATGAATTGGCTGAGAGGGGTATCTATTTTGCAGACGCAAAGGGCTGCAATGCAAACGCTGTGAGCGATTATTGTTTGTCCGCTGTAGCGAGTATATTTGGCGATAAAATAAGCGCTGGACATAGATTGAAATTTGGAATTATTGGAAACGGCTCAATAGGAAGTAAGCTTTCAGGAAAAATTAAGGCGCTTAACTGGGAAACGCTAATTTGTGATCCACCTCAAAAAGATAAAGGTACTGAATTTCTCGAATCTGTATCGTATGAACCATTGCAACATCTAATTAGTTGCGATGTTATATCTGTTCATGTGCCGCTTACGACATCTGGAAAGTATCAGACAAAAAATCTAATTGATAAAACCTTTTTGAACTCATTATCTGATAAGACTGTTCTGATTAATACCTCAAGGGGCGGAGTTGTTGATGAGGAAAGTTTGTTGGATTCTTTGAATCAAAATTCTCAACTGATATCAGTTATCGATGTTTGGAGTGGGGAGCCCTTTTGTAATCAACAGTTGGTAGAAAAATCTTTTATTGCAACACCCCATATTGCGGGCTACAGTGGAAAAGCAAAAAAGACCGCTTCCATTAAAATCTTTAAAGAATTTTGCCGTTGTTTTAATTTTGATTACAGTGAAGTGACAAGCCCACATTTGAAGTTAGAAAGCATACCTGTAAGGAGAGATTCAAGCAAATTCTCGGATGCGATTAATCAGGTTTTACCGATAATGGATTTTAGTTCTGAATTCAAAAGCTTGCTTAGAAACTGTGAGGAAAAGGATAGAGCTTCTATTTTTGATACGTTGAGATTAAAACTTAGCGGCCGATATGAATTTTGTGAATATGTTGCACCCAAAAAGCTAAGTCAGAAGGAGGCTGAGTTTTTGTTTGCTGCAGGTTTTAATTGCTAGAGAGAATAATATTTTTCAAGCACCCCACCAATTTTTACTAAAGCATCAGATAATTGATCGGCGGATGGTAAAAATACGATTCGGAAGTGGTGATTGTCCGGTATGTTGAAGGCACTTCCCTGAACTAGCAGAATTTTTGCAGAAGAAAGTACATCTAAGATTAAATCTTCATCATTATCGATGTTGTAGAACTTAGGGTCTAATCTAGGGAAGAGGTAAAATGCTCCTCCCGGCTTGACGCAGCTGATGCCTGGAATACTATTTAGTGCATTCCAGGTAATATTTCGTTGACTTTCTAGCCTACCATTCGGCAGCGTCAGCTGTTGGCTCAATGAATCATTTCTTAAGGCGGGTTCCACAGCAAATTGAGCAAGAACGTTTGAGCATAAACGCATGTTAGATAAAATATTTAAGCCTTCAATGTAATTTATAGCTAATTGTTTAGGTCCCGACATCACCATCCAGCCGCATCTAAAACCAGCTAATTTATAAGTTTTACTTAATCCACTAAAACTCACAGTAAAGACGTCTTCGCTTAATGCTGCGACTGGAATGAACGGCGTGTTATCAAATGTAATCTTTCCATATATCTCATCAGAAAAAATGATCAAGTTGTTTGCTCTTGCTACTTCTATTAACTCAATCAGTATTTGTTTATCATAAACCGCGCCGGTTGGATTGTTCGGATTGATGATTATTATTGCTCGCGTCTTATCGTTAATTTTTGCCTTTATATCGGAAATCGAGGGATACCAATCAGCTTGCTCATCGCAGCGATAATGTATTGGCTTTCCGCCGCTTAGAGTTACCGATGCTGTCCACAGGGGATAATCGGGCGAAGGAATCAGAACTTCATCTCCATCATTTAAGAGGGCTTGCATAGACATGGAAATTAGCTCACTGACACCATTTCCAACAAAAATATCATCGACATTAACATCGCTTATTCCTTGCGCTAAGCATTCTTCCATTATTGCCTGTCGTGCTTCAAGCAATCCTTGAGAGTCAATATAGCCTTGCGCTTCAGCAAGGTGATTTCGAACATTAGAAATGATTTCGTCTGAGGCCTCGAATCCAAAAGGTGCCGGGTTACCGATATTGAGCTTTAATATTTTATGACCTTCACTTTCCAGCGCATTCGCTTTTTCTAGAACAGGCCCGCGAATATCATAACAAACATCATTCAGCTTCTTTGATTGTGTTATTTGCTTTAACATAGAAAACTATCTCGTAGTTCTGAGACTTTGTGGGAAAATATCGGAAGTGAATATTTCTTAATTGTTATGATACTGACAATATTATAATTACCTCAAAATTATAGTACAGTATTGCTGAGGTAAGCACAAAAGAGTGTCTCTGAAGGGGGTGATTGTGGACGACATAGAAGTCGTTAAAGAAATTAATAGAACCGACTCTGAGTGGAGGCAGTTGCTTGGTGAGTCAAGGTACTCCGTTCTAAGACAAAAGGGAACCGAGAGAGCCTTTACTGGCAACTTCTTAAATCACAAAGCTGTTGGCATCTACATATGTGGCGCATGCGGACAAGATCTTTTTTCGTCCAAGGCAAAATATGATTCAGGTTCAGGGTGGCCAAGCTTTTATGAGCCAATTAGGCCGGAGACAATCACGGAAGTCGAAGACCGTTCTCTCGGTATGATTCGGGTAGAGGTTATTTGTAGTGCGTGCAAATCGCATTTAGGGCACGTATTTGACGATGGGCCGCGTGAAACGACAGGACTTCGATATTGTATCAATTCTGTCTCTTTAGATTTTGAAGAGAACTGAGATACTTTCGGATTGTTATAACCTGTCTTTTAATTGTTCAATAAACTTATCGAGGCTCGATTTTGCCTCGGACCGATATCTGAATGGGCCCACGTTGTCACCGTTTGGGCAAGTATAATACCAGACGTTCTGTCTCGAAAAAATTCGGGTCTCATCATGGTTATACTTAGGTTCGCTTGGAATGCCTTTGGGGTTCAGATTTTCTATCATGATTTTTACCTGTAAATGGTCTTCACCAGCTTGAGGTAAGTCTTTTGAATAAGCTCTACGCGAATTGGAGATGTCCTACCTCAAGCTAGTGAGTCAAATTACCATAATTCTACTGGGGATCAAATTAAAGGGCGCAAATTGCGTGCCATTGTAAAAATTCTCAATATATGAGCATGAATAATGGGGGTAAAAAATTTACAATAAATTCATGGATTTAGTGTAGTTTTTGAAAACATAAGGATTTCGACTTTAACCAATAGAATCAATAAAATAAGGTAATCATTTAAAGTCAAAAAATATTTTGCATTTAATTTTATAGTGGATTAGTGGTTAAATATTGAGCAGTTTCAAGATCTTGCTCAGTGTTTATATTTAAAAATTCTAGCTCGGACTGAGCCTCAAAAAATACCACTTGGTGATTAAGGTGTGGCAGTATTTGCCTGGGGCCGACAAATCCCTTGTTTATAAATTTTTTCACTTTTTCTCTTGCAGACAGAGTCCATGCTGCAAAAAGCGGTTGTAAGTGTTGTTCAGATCTTGCAACAACTACATCTAGCGGACTTTTCTCTATTCGGTGCATCAGCGTGGGAATTAGTGTTTCAGGAAAAAAAGGTACATCACCTGGAAAAGTTAGAATAAAAGTGGACTCATTTGGACCCCTTTCCTGATACAAAAACTCCATAGCGCTATAGATACCAATTAGCGGTCCGGTTGAAAGCTCTGAAATATCGCAAACAATTTTATGCCCAAATTGGTGATATTTAATGTGGTTTCGTTTTAAGCTAAATAAAAATTCGTCGATGTGTTTTTCTGATTGAGATAAAATCCACTGAGCTATGGTTCTTCCCCCAATTCGGAGAAAGGGCTTATCTTTAAAGCCCATCCGTGAGCCCTTACCTCCCGCCAATATAAGACCGATAGACTGATTTCTTGAAACGCTCATTTCCGCCAAAAGTGTAAGTCGTGTGATTTTTTAATTACGTCTATAATCATCGTTAAAAAAAGTTTGCTACTTAAGTTTTATCGCATGAAGTTCCTTAGGCATTTTAGGAATCTTGGGTGTCGGAGTTTACAGTAGGTGCTCCGATATGGGAAAATCACGTCCCTCGCTTAGCGATCGTATTTTGATTAACTTACTGAATTTAATAAAATTATACCACAAAGAGGGTAATGTCGTTTCTCTGCAAGCGGATCTTGGAGTGGTCCAAAAAGTCTGAGATAGTGGTTATGATCAGGATTTAAAGAGGTTTACATGCAGGTTTCAGTTGAGGCAACAGAAGGGTTAGAGCGGAAAATGACTGTGGCAGTCCCGAGTGAAAGAATCGAGACTGGCGTTGATTCGCGTTTAAGAGAAGCCGCAAAAACTGTCAGGCTTAATGGCTTTAGACAGGGAAAAGTTCCATTTAATGTAGTTAAAAAACGATTCGGCAAAGGTGTAAGAGGCGAGGTAATCGGGGAATTGATGAGTCAGTCCTTTTATGATGCGGTAGCGCAGGAGAAGCTGAAGCCTGCAGGACAGCCAAAAATAGAACCCGTAGACACAGACGAAGGTCAAGACCTAAAGTTCGTAGCCATATTTGAAGTTTACCCAGATGTTAAGCTTCCTGATTTTAAAAAAATAACCATAGAAAAACCTATAGCTGATGTTGAAGGTGAAGACATTGATCAAATGGTAGAGACCCTCCGAGAGCAGAAAAAAGATTGGATTGATGTATCTCGCAAGGCTAATGACAAAGACTTGGTAAACATCGATTATTTAGGGAAAAGAGACGGGGAAGCTTTCGAAGGAGGGTCTGCTAAGGGAACGAATTTGCTACTCGGGTCTGATCAAATGATTCCCGGGTTTGAAGCTGGCATTATTGGGAAAAAACCAGGAGAGTCATTTTCTATAGACCTTAAATTTCCAGATAGCTACCATAACTCTGACCTAGCTTCTGCAGAGGTGAAGTTTGAAATTACCTTAAATTCAGTTAAGGAGCAAAAACTGCCTGAAGTCGATGAGGAATTTTTTAAAAGCTTCGGTGTAGAGGATGGTGATGAGATAGCTTTTCGTGAAGAAATATCTAATAACATGGAAAGGGAGTTAAAGAGCGCAACGCGAAATAAGATGAAAAATTCAGTCATGAATGCTCTTGTGGAAAATTCTGATGTCTCTATCCCAAAAGCTTTAGTTGAAACTGAGATAGCCAATTTAAAGTCCCAAGCGATCCAGCAAATGGGGGGTAGTGCCAGCCCAGACCCCTCTCTCTTGCCTGATGATTTGTTCAGGAAGCAGGCAGAGAAAAGAGTTGTTCTTGGTCTTCTAATGGGTGAAATCATGGAGGAGCAAAAAATCAAAGCCGATCCGGCGAAGGTGAGAGAGTCAGTTGAAGAGCTCGCTTCTACATATGAATCCCCAGATGATGTTATAAATTGGTACTATGGGAATAAAGAGCAATTGTCTGTCATAGAGTCGCAGGTTGTTGAGGACGAGATTTTTGATTTCATTTTGGCAGAAGCTAAAGTGACCGAAAAGAAAATGGGTTATCAGGACGCTATAAAACCAGAGGATCAAACAACGGAAAGTCAAGAGTAGGGCAACAACCTTATCGACAGATGCACTTAAATCTGCTGATTCAACTCACTTCAAATCGAGAAATTCAGTTAATATGGAAAATTTTATAAAACCCGAAGGAGCGCTTGTTCCAGTAGTTGTTGAACAGACATCGCGGGGAGAAAGATCTTACGATATATATTCAAGACTCCTCAAAGACAGAGTCATCTTTCTGACCGGTGCTATTGAAGATCACATGGCAAATTTAATTGTTGCGCAGTTACTTTTTCTAGAGTCTGAGAACCCAGACAAAGACATACACCTCTATATAAATTCCCCCGGAGGGTCTGTTACCGCTGGATTATCGATATATGACACAATGCAGTTTATAAAGCCTGATGTGAGCACCATGTGTATTGGTCAGGCAGCAAGTATGGGTGCATTTTTACTAGCCGGAGGGGAAAAAGGTAAACGAATGGCTTTGCCCCATTCTCGCGTAATGATTCACCAGCCCAGCGGAGGCGCTCAGGGGCAAGCCTCAGATATTGAAATACAAGCCAATGAAATCATAGAGTTAAGAGCTAAACTTAACAAAATACTTGCATTAAATGCTGGCAAAGATATTCAAGTGATAGCTAAAGACACTGAAAGGGATAGGTTTATGGGGGCAGACGAAGCTTGCGATTATGGTTTGGTTGATAAAGTAATTCAGCAAAGAGTAGATAATACAGTAAGCGGCGATATCAAGTAGTGTGTTTTATTTTGATAAATTTATATATCCTGCTCTGTCCAAACATGAATGAAGGGAAAACCAAGCTGATCTCAAGAAGCGTAATGTGAGTGAAGTAAGCAGTAAAATTGGAATCGTTTAAAAACAAAAGTGTAAAACTTAGGGTAGCTCAAATCCATGTCAGACGATAATTATGACAAAGGCGACGACAACGGGAAGCTTTTGTACTGTTCTTTCTGCGGAAAGAGCCAGCACGAGGTGAGGAAGTTGATCGCGGGTCCATCAGTTTTTGTTTGTGATGAATGCGTGGATTTGTGTAACGACATCATTCGAGAAGAAGTTCAGGGTAAAGAAACAGACACGAATCAGCGCAAATTGCCGATCCCAGAGGAGATCAAAAACACGCTCGACCAATACGTGATTGGCCAAGATAGTGCAAAAAAAGTTCTGTCTGTTGCAGTTTACAATCACTACAAAAGACTCAATTATGAAAAATCAGCTGATGATGTTGAGCTCGGTAAAAGTAACATCCTTATGGTTGGGCCTACTGGTACAGGTAAAACTTTGCTAGCCGAGACACTAGCAAGGCTACTCGATGTTCCCTTCACCATTGCTGACGCAACAACGCTTACCGAGGCTGGTTACGTTGGTGAGGATGTTGAGAATATTATCCAAAAATTGCTTCAAAAGTGCGATTATGATGTAGAAAAAGCGCAAATTGGGATAGTTTACATAGATGAGATTGATAAAATTTCTCGGAAATCTGATAACCCTTCTATTACACGTGATGTGTCGGGTGAAGGGGTTCAACAGGCTTTACTAAAACTAATTGAGGGCACGGTTGCGTCGGTTCCGCCGCAGGGTGGTCGAAAGCATCCTCAGCAAGAATTTCTTCAGGTCGATACCGCAAATATTCTTTTTATATGTGGTGGAGCATTTGCCGGATTAGACAAAATCATAAGGGATAGGTCCGATAAAAGCGGTATCGGGTTTAATGCTGAAGTTAGATCGTCTGAAGACGATCAAAACGTAGGCAAGACTCTTCAAGGGGTTGAGCCTGAGGATCTTGTGAAGTACGGACTTATTCCAGAATTTGTAGGACGTCTTCCAATGATTGCTACTTTAGATGAGTTGGATCTAGACGCTTTAGTGCGCATCATCCGAGAACCAAAAAATTCTCTCACAAAACAATACGCCAAGTTATTTGAGATGGAAGATGTTGAAATTCAATTCAGGGACGATGCCCTAAAAGCGATTTCAAAAAAAGCGCAAGAGCGAAAAACTGGTGCGCGAGGCCTACGCTCGATTATGGAGGCTGTTTTACTCGACACAATGTTTAAGATCCCATCGTTGGACAAAGTTAGTAAGGTCATTATCGATAGTGCTGTCATCGAAGGAATGTCAGAGCCTTTGCTGATGTATGAAAATATTGATCAACAAGAACAGTCAGCAGTTGATGAATAAATATTTGTATACAGTAACTTGATTTACTGTTGATAGGCACCACATTCTCTACTATACCAATATCAATTAGGTAACTGTATGTCTGTTGAAGTCTCCAATAAGACCACCTTCCCTCTCTTACCTCTTAGGGATGTAGTTGTATATCCGCAAATCGTCCAACCGCTTTTTGTAGGCAGGGCGAAGTCTATAAAAGCTCTAGAGGAGGCTATGACCACGGATAAACAAGTTTTGCTGGTAGCTCAAAAAAATGCATCTGAAGACGATCCTGAAGCTCAGCAACTATTCAATATCGGAACGATTGCGACGATCCTGCAACTAATCCGATTACCTGATGGTACTGTAAAAGTTTTAGTAGAGGGTCTTGAAAGAGCACAGATAAAAGAGATTAATGAAAAATCTGATTATCTAGTAGCGGAAGCATGTTTATTGGTAGCAGATGGAATGTCCGAGCAGGAAGCATCTGCACTCGTCAGGTCTTTGTTATCGCAATTCGATCAGTATGTTCAACTGAGTAAAAAAATACCACCTGAAGTAATGACTTCGATATCCAGTATCGACGATCCTGGTCGCTTAGTTGATACTATATCTTCACATATGGCGTTGCAGTTGACTGAAAAGCAAAACCTGCTTGAATTGTCTTCTCTGAAAGAGCGACTAGAGCATTTGATGGCCTTAATTGAAGCTGAAATCGACCTTTTTCAGGTTGAAAAAAGAATTCGCGGTAGGGTGAAAAAACAAATGGAAAAAAGCCAGCGCGAGTATTATCTCAATGAACAGATGAAAGCGATTCAGAAAGAAATGGGAGATCTGGAGGATGTCCCTAATGAAACCGACGAATTAAAGCAAAAAATTGAAGATGCCGGTATGCCTAAAGACGCCAGAGATAAGGCGTTAAGTGAACTTCATAAGCTGAAAATGATGTCCCCCATGTCTTCAGAGGCCTCGGTGGTCAGAACTTACCTTGACTGGATGGTGAACGTGCCTTGGAAAAAACGCTCCAAGGTTAGACTTGATTTAAGCAAAGCCGAGGAAATTCTTGAGTCGGACCACTATGGTTTAGAGGAGGTCAAGGAGAGAATTCTTGAATATTTAGCTGTTCACAAACGTGTCAAGAAACTTAAGGGCCCGATATTATGTTTAGTTGGTCCGCCAGGTGTGGGAAAGACCTCTCTTGGAGAATCGATCGCAAGAGCCACCAACAGAAAATTTGTAAGGATGGCTCTCGGTGGGGTGAGAGATGAAGCAGAGATTCGAGGTCATCGGCGAACCTACATAGGATCGCTGCCTGGCAAGCTGCTTCAGAAATTATCTAAAGTAGGCGTCAAGAATCCGTTATTTCTATTGGACGAAATAGACAAGATGAGCATGGATAATAGGGGAGACCCCGCCTCAGCGCTGCTTGAAGTGCTAGATCCTGAGCAAAATCATAGTTTTAACGACCATTACTTGGAAATTGATTATGACTTATCCGAAGTAATGTTCGTATGCACATCTAATAGTATGAACATACCGGGCCCACTTTTGGACAGAATGGAAGTGATACGAATTCCTGGTTATACAGAAGACGAAAAAGCTAACATCGCGGAACGTTACCTTGTGCCTAAGCAAGTTAAAAACAACGGATTGAAACCAAAAGAGATAGTATTTAACAGCGATTCTATACTTGATTTGATTCGCTTTTACACTAAAGAAGCGGGTGTTCGAGGATTAGAGAGAAATAGCTAAGATCTGTAGAAAAGTTGTTAAGGAACATTCTATTTGCGAGCAAGACGCACGAAAAATTTTGGGAAGCGATGAGTTGGAGAAGTACTCTGGAGTTCAAAAATATGATTATGGGAAAGCAGATGAGCAAAACAAAGTAGGTCAGGTTAAAGGCTTGGCCTGGACGCAGGTAGGTGGTGAGCTGTTAGACATAGAAGCGATTGCGATGGACGGGAAAGGCAAGACCATTAAGACGGGCTCACTGGGGGATGTAATGCAAGAGTCAATCCAGGCTGCGTTGACAGTCGTCAGAAGTAGGTCGAAGTCGTTAGGCTTGGATTCAAATTTCCATGAAAAATCAGATTTACACATTCACGTCCCTGAAGGAGCGACTCCTAAAGATGGCCCGAGTGCTGGAATCGGTATGTGCACGGCGCTAGTTTCGGTACTAACTAGTATTCCTGTTAAAGCAGATGTTGCTATGACAGGAGAAATTACCCTCCAGGGCCAAGTTTTGCGGATAGGGGGCTTGAAGGAAAAACTTTTGGCAGCTCACCGAGGAAATATAAAGACAGTAGTAATACCAGCAGATAATGAGCGTGACCTAGCAGAAATACCTGATAACATTAAAGAAGACCTTAAAATTGTGTCTGTTAAATGGATTGATGAGGTCCTAGAGACTGCCCTTCAATTCCAGCCGACTCCTTTAAGGTCAAAAGAAAAGGTAGTAAAAAAGAAAAAGACCGCTCAAGCAGAAATTGATGAGCCAGAATCTGAAAGTACTATAAATACCCACTAAATACGTGTGTTGTAGGTTGACATGCCTTTCGAGGGCTTGGTATAAAGAATCAACTGGAATAGGCCAAAAGTTCTATTTCATAAATCTAATCACTGCCATTATAATTGTTCATATTTCTATTTTGCTGTGAAGAGGATCAATCGAATTTGTGCTTAACGTTTAAGTTGGTATTACTTAAAAAAAGTATTTAACTTAATGATTTGCAACTTAATTACAAAATCAATATTTTAACTAATAATATAAAAGGGGATAACGTGAATAAATCAGAATTGATAGATGCTGTTGCCGCGAGTGCTGACCTTCCCAAAGCTTCTGCTGGGCGTGCCATAGATGCAATGATAGACACCATTACTGCTTCTTTACAGAAAGATGATCCGGTAGTTTTGGTGGGCTTCGGTACCTTTGCTACTAAAAATAGAGCAGCAAGAACTGGGCGTAATCCACAAACTGGGGCGCCAATCGAAATTAAGGCTGCAAGAGTGCCAAGCTTCAAGGCTGGTAAAGCACTAAAAGATTCGGTTAATAAGTAATTTGTCATTAGCGCACTAGCGCATTACAGAACTACATTTATTGATGGCTTTTTCTAACATTGACATGGCATCAATTCAATAGTCGGCGTCTGTAGGAATACTGCGGATAAATTAACTATTCACATGAAGGGAAAAATGGGCGCATCTAAGATGCGCCTTTTTATTTCTAAGATTGAAAAATCAAGGTAATTATTGGTAGCAAAACATGCTTCAGGATATTAGAGAAAAATCGCTCGGTACGATCGGTAAAGTCATAGTCGGGATAATTATCGCGGTTTTCGCGTTATTTGGAGTTGAGTCTATCATCGGAGGATTTACACAACCCCCGGCAGTTGCAAACGTGAATGGTGAAGATATAACTCAGTTTCAGCTGGATCAAAACATTCAAAATTTAATGACATCAATTGGGGGTAATTTAGATGGTATTGATCCCAGTTTTTTGGAGTCAATAGCTCTCAATCAACTTATTGAGGAAACTCTACTTCGCCAAAAGACTTTGAGTGATTCTATGTCGATTTCATCTGATCAAATAGACCGTAATATTGTTTCGACAGAAAGCTTCCAAATTAACGGTTTATTTGACTCTGAACTCGCTGTTAGGACGATGGCGACCCAAGGACTCACAGTGCCGATGTATAGAGACTCATTGGAGCAAAGAATGATGATGTCTCAATTAGCAAACGCATTTTCCAATTCAAATTTTGTAACTGAAGAAGAGTTTGAATCATTCGCAAAATTGTCAACTCAGACTCGTGATTTTAGATATATTTCTGTAACCATGGGCACAAGAACTTTAGGAGTTTCGATAGCAGATGATGAAATCACAACATATTATGAGAATAATAAAGACCAATTCACAGAGGAAGAGTCGGTGATTGTTGAGTATGTCCTACTGGATAAGACTTCAATTACTGAAGAACTTAATGTCGATGAAAATGATTTATTGGAACAGTACGCTTTGGAGAAAGAGGAATTTGAAGGGTCCTCAGAAAAACGTGCGTCTCATATACTTTTTGAAGTTAGTTCCGATGTGCCTCAAGAGGTGGCGATTGAGCTTGCGGAAAATACTAAGACCAGAATTGATGCTGGTGAGAATTTTTCTGAACTAGCTTTAGAGGTTTCTATAGATACAGTTTCTGCGGAGGAAGGAGGAGACATTGGATTCACCGATGGAACAGCGTTCCCTGTCGAAATTGAAGAAACCCTCAATGTATTAGCTTTGAACGAAGTCTCTTCACCCGTTGTATCAGAGTTTGGTGTTCATTTAGTAAAACTTACTCAAGATGCAAACAACAGCTTTCCAAGTTTTGAAGAAACGCGCGATAGGCTAGAGCGCGAATTAACAGCTTCCGAAGTTGAGAGTATTTACTCCGAGCGTTTGCAAGATTTGTCAAATTTGGCGTTTGAAACTGGGGATTTACAAACAATAGAAGAAGTTCTTAGTCTTGAGGTTGAAAAAAGCGATCCGATAACACGATCTGGAGGAAGTGGTTTATTTGCAAATCCTGAGATTGTGAGTGCCGCCTACTCAGACGAAGTTTTAATCGATAGAAATAATAGCGATGTCATCGAACTTAGTGACTCCCAATCTCTAGTGCTGCGAGTTTCAGAATTTCGAGAAGCTTTTGTTTTACCGCTCGCCGATGTTGACGCTGAAATCGCCGTTATTCTAAGAACAGAGATGGAAAGACAAGCGGTTCAAGATATTGGGCAGGAATTATTTGATGCTTTGCAGGGTGGTCTCTCGATAGATGAGCTGTTAGCTCAAAATGAATTAGAATGGATTAATGAGGTTGGTGTCGATAGGAATTCATTCACAGTCAATAGAGAAATAGTAAGAGAAGCCTTTAACCTACAGGACCCGGGAGACGGGTTTCTCCGAACCAACTTAACCTTAAATAACGACACTTTTGTCGTGATAGAATTGAATCAGGTTAACGAGGGTTCTGCAGACTCCATTCCAGCCGAGCAATCTGACAACATGCTCGATTCTCTTAGGGCCGATATGGGAAACAACGATTTTCAGGCTTATATGACATCCCTACGCGAAAATTCCGATATTAAAACTAATCTCGAGCAAGCCTTCTGAAGCAGTGGGTCGCATTAATCATTAAGAGTACCCATAGCGGTTGTATTAAACCCACCATCGACATACAGTACTTCGCCGGTAATGCCAGAGGCTAAGTCTGAGCATAAGAAAGCAGCGGCATTTCCGACTTCCTCAATCGTTACGTTTCTTCTAAGAGGGGTTTGCTTTGCATTATGCTCAAGCATTTTCCTGAAGCTTTTTATACCCGCTGCGGCCAAGGTCTTGATGGGGCCAGCAGAGATGGCGTTAACGCGAGTTCCTTCAGGACCTAAGCCAGCAGACATGTATCTTACATTAGCCTCTAAGCTTGCTTTGGCGAGCCCCATGACATTATAGTTGGGAAGACTTCTCAGCGCCCCGAGATAACTCAGAGTGAGTAAGGAGCCATTTCTGCCAGCCATTAAATCTCTTCCTTTTTGAGCTAATGCTACCAGGCTGTAAGAACTAATTTCATGCGCAGTTATAAAGCCCTCTCTCGTAGTAACATCGACATAATTACCATTAAGTTCATGAGCAGGGGCAAACGCTAAACAGTGAACTATGCCGTCTAACCCATCCCAATGGTCGCTGAGTTTTGAAAAGAGTTCGCTAATCTGTTTATCGTCTGTGACATCGCATGGATAGACCTTATTGGAATCCCAACTTTCGGCAAAGCCAGTGACTCGATCTTTCAGTTTTTCGCTTTGGTAAGTGAATGCAAGTTCGGCTCCGGCTTTATGCATGGCCGCCGCAATTCCTGAAGCTATAGACAATTTGCTTGCGACACCCAATATCAATATTTTTTTTCCGGATAAGAAATTCATAGTTTTAATCCCTAATTAGTATTACTAGATAATAATATAGTTTCACTTCTCGATCTGCACAGATTCCCATTGTCTTGAAAGTAGGCTACAGAAACCGACGATCAGTCCAGCAATGATTGAGTACGTTCCAATCTGAAGGAAGAGTAAAGGCATTTCCTGAACATTTTCAGGATTAAACTTACCGGCAATTAAACCAGCTAATAGGCTTCCAATAGAATAAGTTAGTGTGAATAGACCCATCATTTGGCCTGTGAATCGTTTAGGAGACAGCTTACTAATAGCCGATAGGGCTACCGGGCTCACACATAATTCCCCTACGGTATGCAAAAAATAAGTTGCGATAAGCCAACTTGGGGCGACTTTAAGGCCAGACGCTGCAACTTGCGCTGCAAAGAACATCACGATAAAACCTAAAGCCATTATTAATAAACCAGCCGCGCATTTTAGTCCAAAGTATGGCTGGGTTAACCGCTTGCCGAGGTTAATCCAAAGTGAGGCAAAAAAGGGTGATAAAATTATTATGAAGATCGAATTAATTGATTGGAACCAAGCAGTAGGAATTTCGAAATTTGCAACAAGTCGATTTGTAAAATCTCTAGTAAAGAGATTAAGAGATGATCCAGCTTGTTCAAAACCAGCCCAAAATAGAATAGAGGCAATACAAATTAATAAGATTGCACCAAAAGCTTTCCGTTCACTTAAACTTAATGCTCCACAAATGAAAAGTCCTGCGAAATACATAAAAAATAATAAAGCTATTACGACAGTTACTTGTTGAGCTACCTCTACCGGATTCAAGACGATTTGACCGGAATTTATCAATATAGCCAGCAAAATTACTGTGACTAGAAATATGAGAATTAAAACCTTGCTTGTCTGCTTTCCAACGCTTGATAAGGGGAGTGCTGGTTTTGTAGCGAGTCCCTCTAATCTATATGCTGTTAGTTTGAATTGAGCCAGGCCGATGCCCATACCTATAGCAGCAGCCCCGAAAGCGGCATGATAACTAAGATTTATCTGTATCCAACCACAAACTAAATAGCCAATCAAAGACCCGATATTGATTCCCATATAATAAAGCGCGAAGCCTGCTTCTAAGCGCTTGTCATTTGCCTTGTACAATTGCCCTACAAGAGCTCCAATATTGGGCTTAAGAAGGCCAGTGCCTAGAGCCACTAAAACTAGACCTATAAGAAATGTATAGTTGCTTGGAATGGCTAACAAAATATGGCCCGCTATTATGACTAACCCGCCAAAAAAAATAGCATTTTGTCCGCCGATTAATCTGTCGGCTATCCAGCCTCCGGGTAAGCCAAAGAAATAAACTGCTCCTGTATAGATCCCATAGATTGCTGTGGCGGACGCAACAGTTAACCCCATACCTCCGTCTTGTAGACTGACTGTCATGAAAAGAACTAGAAGGGCCCTCATTCCGTAGTAGCTCATTCGTTCCCACATCTCAGTGAAAAATAATGTTGATAGCCCGGAAGGATGTCCGAAAAAGTCGTCTGTGTTAGTTTGGATCGGAGCCATTATTGTCAAAACTGACTTTAATTAGTTTCTGGTGGGACGATTCTGATTAGTTGGTCTGGGTAGATTAGGTCGCTCTCTGAAAGGTTATTCCATTTCAGAAGATTTTCTAGTTTAATCCTGTATCTCTTTGCTATTTCAAATAGTACATCTCCAGACCTTACACGATAGTTTTCGGCACTTGCAGTGTCAGAAATGTTGGTGGTGCGAGTGGATCTTGATTCAAACTCTAAATTTAGCTCTTGTCCTGGTTTAAGAATAGAGTCTAGGGGAATGTTATTCCAACCAGCAATATCTTTTGATCTGAGGTCAAAACGTCTTGCAATTGACCATAGGTTATCACCGCTACGAACTATATAAATGTTGGGTGTGGGCAGAATACGTCGACCTCTAAGATTTTCTTGACCGATATTTACGAGTAGAGATGGGTCGTTTGTTCGGGGGATGAGCAAGGAATCTCCAGCAATAATCCGAGTACCATTTATTTTGTTGACAGATTTTAAAACATCAATTTTAGTTCTCAGTTTTATTGCTATACCTGATAGGGTGTCTCCAGGTTGTATTTCGTACCTGTCCCAAGAAATAAAATGATCAGGTCCTAGATTGGAAATTCCGTCTCGCAAAAAGTCTGCATGGTCTATAGGTACGGCTATGACTTGTGGATTGTCTGGATGTGTCGCCCACTGAAGGTATCCAGGGTTTAGGCGTCTGAGCTCGCTATAATCCAATTTTGCAAGTTTAGCTGCCTGTGCCAGGTCTATTTGTGAATCAATTTCAATTATCGCAAGTGGTTCTTTGTTTTCTATCGGTGCTAACTCGACTCCATATCTTTTGCTGTTGGATATCAATTTGGCTAAAGCTAGTATCTTAGGAACATGAGCTCTCGTTTCTTGAGCTAAAGGTAGAGACCAAAAATCTGGACTCTCTTTCCGGCGCGCAGTTTTCTTAATGGCACGATTGACGTTTCCCTGACCAGTATTATATGCGGCCAAAGCTAATAGCCAGTCCTCATCAAATTCCTTAAAGAGCTGTTCAAGAAAATCCAAAGCAGCTACGGTGGATGCTCTGGGGTCTCGCCTACCGTCATACCACCAGTCTTGCTGTAACCCAAAGCTTTTGGCGGTCGGGCCAATAAATTGCCAAAGACCAACAGCATGTTTTGGTGAATATGCGTTTGGATTGAAAGTGCTTTCGACAATAGGAATTAAGGCAAGTTCCATTGGCAAATTTCTACGTTCTATTTCAGTTACAATCCAAAAGAGAAATGGCTCTGCCCTTTCAGTAATTCGATCAAAGTAAGCTTGGTTATATATGTAAGCAGTTAACTCTTCATCAACTGCCGGGTTCTTGTAGTGAGCTTCTAATTGAAATTGAGTTTGTAACCTTACCCACAAATTATCAGATTTTTCAATAACGTCTTCTTCCTGAATTGGGCTTATAGGAGGCATTTCCAAAGCTTGATTAGCTGTTTGATTTGAATGATCATTATTTGAGCTTGTCTCAATTTCCACCATTTTCACCTGGGTAGTGGATTGACATGCCACTAACATAAGAATTTGCACACCCAGTGCTAATGACTTTCTTAAGTTTGCTAATATAGTTTTAGGTATAAAATACGTCATAGTAGCCAGCAAATAACTTTTATAAAGACCACTTAAACCTATGCTAAGCCACTGATTTAAATGATTTTAGTGAATTAACTGAGATCAGTTAGTTCAAGAATTCGTCATATTATAGAGTATTAAGATGATTACAAGTTCAGTTTTTACTTAGTATTATCTGTCCGATACTTAAAATGCATATATTTGCGGTGAGTCAGAGCAGTCAAGGTGTGTAAAAGCTTTAAAAATGATAAATATTCAAGGCTTAGACGCAAACCCTCTAAGGTCGTCTCCATTAGCGACTGGTGTCGCTCGGCGCTGGGACAAAAAGTCTTTGAAGCTGAAAAAATGTCGGTTGAAGGTATTATTTCGCGGTTGTTTGGATATCATATCTTACAGATCGGTCTTGAAGAACATCAAGACTTAATAAGTGACAGTCCGGCAGGCCACAAAATAATGTTTTCTTCGGAGTGGAGCCCTGGGTTAGTGAAGCCGGTCGCAAATTGCGAAAAATTGCCGTTAGCAAGCGATTCGATTGATTCCATTGTATTATATCATGCGCTGGATTTTACTAATGATAGTCATGAATTGTTAAGAGAGGCCACTCGCATTCTTCGACCCGGAGGTAATATGCTGGTTATCGGATTTAATCCATTCAGCGTTTGGGGCTTATGGAGATTACTCAAGCGAAAAAAAACACCTCCATGGAAAGGGCGATTTCTTTCAGTAACTCGATTGAGCGACTGGCTTCGGTTGTTAGATTTACAAATTGTTTCGACTGAAAGGGCTGTTCATTTTTTACCTTTTAACATTGGGAGAATTCTGAATTTTGCGGACACTTTTGAAAAGTATGGTAAAAAGATGAAAAGCCCATTTGGGGGATCTTATTACATTCAGTGCGTTAAGCAGGTTGCTCCAATTACGCCAATTGTAACACTGAGTCGGAGTAATAAGATTCGCCCGGTAAGCGGATCAATCCCAATTGCCGAAAATATTAACATAAAAACCTCTGAGAGAAGTTTGACTATTGAAACAGGTTGTTGAGATTTTTTCTGATGGTGCATGTAGGGGTAATCCTGGTGCTGGAGGCTGGGGTGTACTTATTAGGTATGGAGAAGCAGAAAAAATGTTATACGGGGGTGCGATTGCTACGACTAATAATCGCATGGAGCTTCAGGCGGCTATCGAAGGGCTATCTGCTCTGACTAAACCTTGCAAGGTGAAGATTACAACTGACTCCAAATATGTTTTAACAGGCGCAACAGAGTGGATGGACAATTGGAAGAAACGCAACTGGAAAACGGCTAGTAAGAAGGAAGTTTTAAATACTGATTTGTGGTTGCGACTGGATGAACTAATTCAGAAGCATGAGGTAGAATGGGCCTGGGTGAAAGGGCATAGTGGACATACAGAAAATGAAATTGCTGATCAATTGGCGAATCAAGGAATTGATGAGTTAGATTGAGGCGTTTTTTCTTATGTAAAAAGAGTTAATAGGATCGCAAATGAAGCAGGTGGTACTTGATACTGAAACAACCGGGCTTGACCCGACCCTAGGGCACCGAATTATTGAAATCGGATGTGTAGAAATTGAAGATAGGAAATTAACTGGTAGGAATTTCCAGGTATATTTGAATCCCGGTCGGGATATCGATGAGGCCGCTATCGAAGTTCATGGTCTTACACCAGAATTTCTTAGTGATAAACCTAAATTCAGTGAGATTTATCAAGAGTTCTGCGAATTCATCAGGGGTTCTGAAGTTATTATCCATAATGCACCATTCGATACCGCGTTTATTGATAGTGAGCTGAGTAGGCTTCGTCTGAGTAAAAATAAGCTTACAGATTATTGCTCTGTCTTAGACACGTTGATTCTTGCTCGAGATAAACACCCCGGACAGAGAAACAGCCTTGATGCTTTATGCAAACGCTACGAAATAAACAACTCGCATAGAGATTTGCACGGAGCGCTTCTAGACGCGGAAATTTTAGCAGATGTTTATCTTATGATGACTAGCGGCCAATCCAGTCTTTCGCTAAAAGAAGGGGTCGATATTGTAAAAGATGAAACACGGCACCAAGGAATTAATTTTAGAGCGGATGAGGTGCCGATCTATTATGCTAGCTCAGACGAATTGCAAGCTCATGAAGCGCGCCTCAAAGATATTGATGAAAAAAGTGAAGAAGGGTGCCTTTGGTTTTCATTAGACTCTCTTGAACAGTCTTGAAGAAAAGAGCCAATTAAATCAAATTCTTTACGAAGATATACTTCTAGAAATACCTTGAATACAATAGAGCAAAGGACTAGTATTTAAACGCAAAAAATTGTTGAGAAATATGGCTTAACAAATTCGACTTCTAAAAAAAATATTAGGTAGCGGCGACCATAGTACTCCTAATTAAAATAAATAATCCAATAACGAATAGTGAGGAAAATTATAGATGGAAACCCTAGTTTGGAATAACGACATGTTGGTCTCAGCAATAATACTGACCCTTACTTTCGTTGCAATTTTTACTGAAGAAATTCATAAAATTCATCGCGTCAAGTCTGCTATGGCTGGTGCAGCAATTATGATTGTTGGTGGGCAGATCATGGGATTCTATGACCCAGAAGAGGCGGTTCACGCGATTGACTGGAACGTTGTTTTTCTGCTTGGTGGGATGATGACAATAGTTTCGATTATGATCCCGACGGGTGGTTTTCAACGGCTAGCCTATTGGTGTGCGGATTTCAGTAAAGGTCGGTTGTTTTTGCTTCTCGCCCTTATCGGATCGCTTGTCACGGGGCTATCATTACTTCTTGATAACGTAACCACAGTGGTAATTTTCGGGCCACTTATAATCTTGATTTGTCAGGCATTAAAAGTACCTGCTATTCCCTTTCTTCTAGCAGCTGCTCTCTTATCTGATACTGGCGGTGTTGCGACTTTGGTTGGTGACCCTCCTAATTTAATGATTGGCTCGGCATTTGGTATTGACTTCAACACTTTCCTTATCCATATGGGTTGGATGGTGCTAGTAGCCTGGATGGTTGTTTTGTTTATGCTAAGGTTTATATTCAAAGAGGAATTGGCAACTAAGCCCCAAGAGCTTGATTTACAGGATAGAGTACCGTTATCGGATCCTAGGACGTGGTATGGAGCCATCGGAGTTCTTGGTGTTATGACGATCGGTTTCATTATGCATAATGCCTTGCATTGGGAGCCTTGGTTTGTGACTGCCCTCGGATTGTCGGCATTAATTTTCATCGGAAAAGATATCGATATGGAGGAGGCGTTTCATCATACCGAATTAGCGTTATTGATGTTTTTTATATCACTTTTCATTATTGTGGGCGGGGTTGAGCATAGCAAATTTTTGGAGTATCTGGGGCAATTCATAATACCTTATGTTCAGGCAGATCTCTTGTCGGCCACACTTATACTTATGTGGGTAGCGGCTGTTTTATCAGCAGCTATCGATAATATCCCCTTCACTGCCGCGATGATTCCTATTATTGCTGGAATGGAGTCGCAGGGTATAAATATCACTCCATTACTTTGGGGACTGGCTGCTGGAGTAGGCATGGGAGGTAATGGAACCCACATCGGTTCAACCGCTAATGTTTTCATTGTTACCATCTCTGAAAGAATGGCAAAAGACGCGAATGATCCTAGCTTAGCCATCACGCCCATTCTATGGATGAAGAAAGGCTTACCAATAATGTTGGCCACATTGGTGACTTGTACAATAATTATGTATACCTTTTGGGACTTCTTCTCTGCTCCAGCTCTCTAATTTCTCTCCCTCTGTAGTCGGAAGTTCCGGCTACAGAGGACTGTTTTGAATGCGACAATTAGATTTGATTTCGGTTAACTGCCATTTGAGTTTAATTTATTGAGGTGTTGGTATTAATTATCTTGCTAAATTAAATGAGCTGAAAGATTCGGATATGGTGATCTTGTTCTATGATTATAGAGTAATTGTTGCAGGTGATCGGTATATTTGGAAGGTAAACGCCATAGCCCGCTATCTTCCTGATGACTCTTTCTTTCTTCTTGTCGAACCATCCAATCAACGCGTATACGCCCTAGATCTCAATTCAGATATCTCCAATAGCCTATCTGCTGAGTGTTTGTCTTTGCGAAGCGTAATGTTCTCAGATATTGGAGCAGAGTCATTTATAGCAGGAAAGGCCAATCAAATATTGGAGTGGTACAGATCTCATCAATACTGCGGTGCATGTGGTGGTAGCAATCTGCCTGGAGAAGGACAAAGAGTAATGCATTGCCCAACGTGTCAAACTCAGTATTTTCCTCGAATTAATCCTTGTGCAATAGTACTGATAACAAGAGGGAGGGAGGTTTTGTTAGCACGAAGCTCAAGGTTTCGATCCGGATTCTTCAGTTGTTTGGCAGGTTTTATCGAAATAGGGGAAACAGCTGAATGTACGGTCCATCGAGAAATAAAAGAAGAAGTAGGTATCCTTGTTGACAATGTAAGATATATAAAGAGTCAATCTTGGCCGTTTCCAAGCCAGCTCATGCTGGGTTTTCATGCGGATTATGTTTCGGGTGAGATAGTGCTGGAGCCGACAGAGTTAGAGGAAGCTGCTTGGTTTGACATCGCAGATTTGCCTTCAGTACCGTCAGCAGGAATAAGCGTCGCTGGTGAACTGATTCAGCTCTATAAAGAGGAAATCGAACGAATAAAAGCATAAAATAACCCCTTAACTAAATATCTATTTAGGCATTGAATAAATACTAAGTGGGTGTAGGAGAGTATTTTGGAGTTTTTAATTGATTACGGTATGTTTTTGGCTAAGGCTATCACGATTGTCTTATCTATAGGGGTCGTTGCAGGTCTAATTGCTTCAGCGGGACAGAAAAATAAAAAAGGAGAAAAGAAAGGGAATATCAGAGTAACTCAAATTAACGAGCACATAGATGGTTTAAGAGATACTTTGAGAGCTTCGATATTGGATAAAGAACAATTAAAGGAAATTGAAAAATCCGAAAAAAAGAAAATAAAGGCTGAAAATAAAAGGAAGAAAAAAACAACAGTTAAAAATACAGAAGGTTCAGACAAAGACGATTCTATAACGAAGAGATATTTCGTCTTGAATTTTGAAGGGAATATAGCTGCAGATGCAGTGGAATCGTTGAGAGAAGAAATAACAGCCATATTATCTATGGCAACTAAGGACGATGAGGTTATTCTGCGACTGGAAAGTCCCGGCGGGATGGTTCATGCTTACGGTTTAGCTTCATCTCAACTATTAAGAGTTAAAAACAAAAACATACCTCTCACCATTTGCGTTGATAAAGTTGCGGCCTCTGGTGGTTACATGATGGCTTGTTTAGCCGATAGGTTGGTAGCCGCACCGTTTGCTATTATAGGATCAATTGGAGTTTTAGTTCAGCTACCCAATTTTCATAGAGTATTAAAAAAGTACGATGTGGATTATG
Source organism: uncultured Pseudohongiella sp. (assembly GCA_902591495.1). GTDB lineage: Bacteria > Pseudomonadota > Gammaproteobacteria > Pseudomonadales > Pseudohongiellaceae > UBA9145. Next base: position 5,423 of record CACJAW010000004.1, on the reverse strand, counting down.
AGATTATTAGTGCTGGAGAATATAAGAGGACCCTTACGCATTTTGGAGAAATAACAAATAAAGGAAAAGATAAGGTTAAAGAAGATGTAGAAAATATACACCAGATTTTCAAAGATTGGGTGAAAACCTATCGTCCCAGTGTTGAAATAGACTCAATTGCCACGGGCGAAACATGGGTAGGCTCGCAGGCCAAAGATAGGTATATGGTTGACCATATAAAAACGAGTGACGAGTGCGTTATCGAAGCCTGTGAAACATCTGATGTATATGAAATTAAATTCGAAATAAAGAAGCCTTTACAAGTGAAACTTGCGAACCTGTTGGAGGAGTCTGCTCACAGACTAATTAGCCGATGGTTCGGGAAATCAGACCACGATATTTACCAATAGAGAGATACATAAATGGCAGAGCAATCTTTCGAAGCATATAGGGTATCAGAGAATGCGGAAAATAATTTTGATTCGGCCATCATAAAACGTTCGATAAATGAATTGACGCCGAGTGATGTGTTAATAAAAGTGAATTATTCCTCGTTAAATTATAAAGATGCACTTTCGGCTTCAGGAAACAAAGGTGTTACAAGAAAATATCCTCATACGCCGGGCATTGATGCTGCTGGTGTTGTAGTTCTTTCAAAATCGAAAAATTTTGAGGCCGGCGATGAGGTAATTGTGACCGGTTATGATTTGGGTATGAATACTGATGGTGGTTTTGGACAGTACATTTCTGTTCCATCAGACTGGGTAGTACCGCTGCCTGAAAACTTAGGTCTTAGGGAAAGTATGATGCTGGGTACTGCTGGTTTAACGGCTGGACTATCAGTCAAAAAGCTCATTGATGCCGGGCTAACGCCTGAAAGCGGAGATATATTAGTTACAGGAGCTACAGGAGGAGTTGGTGTTCTAGCTATAGCATTGCTACTTAAGCTGGGATTTAGTGTGACCGCAAGCACTGGAAAAACTTCAGAGATACCTTTTCTTGAGGCCTTAGGAGCGCAGGTAATCGATCGAGTCGAGTTGAGCGAGGCTAGCAGTAAAGCTCTATTGAGGGAGAAGTGGGGTGGTGCAATAGATGTGGTAGGTGGTGAGACATTAGTAAATATCTTGAAGCAAATTAAGTATGGGGGGAGCGTTGCCGCTTGCGGATTAGTAGAGTCTCCTAGTATTGCGCTAACCGTTTTGCCTTTTATTCTTCGTGGGGTGAATTTATTAGGGATTGATTCTGTGGAAATACCCCTTGCCACAAAGCGTAGTGTTTGGAATAAATTTTCTGCTGATTGGAAAATTGATAATTTAGAGGATTTGGTTACAGAAATTAGTATGGCTGAGTTGTCAGACAAACTTAAACTACTTTTAGCTGGTAAAGCTAGAGGTAGGTACGTACTCAGTATGAGTAGTTAACGGCGCCTAAATAAAGGATCTTTCTCGAGTACCGTACTTTGATAGTTGGCTTTAAAGTCATCGAGTGCATTTATGCAAGACACAGGATCTTGATCGTGCCTAAGCAAAAACGAGTCAAAACCACACTGATACATATAAAATATCTGATCCCTTAAAACATCTCCGACAGCTCTTATTTCTCCCGTAAATTTCCTACCTTGCCTGAGCTCTCTAGCAGTACTGTATGGTCTACCATCCGAAAACACCGGAAAGTTTAACGCAATCAACGAAAAAGTACTCAGCTCTTCCTTGATTTCGTCCAAAAATTCGTCACTGTCGAGCCAAATAGTGATGTTGCCCAAATAATTCTCGATCTCGAATTTGTACATATTCCAGAATTTAATTGGTACGATAAGGTTTCTGTCTTGAGTGACATGTAAAATCTCTGGACCTGAAGCCTCTTTAACGAGCGTCCAATCATCATGTTCTATTGCTCGCTGCCTAATCAGGTTTTGCATATACATATTCCTTGAATGGTTCTAACCCTATTCGATTATATGTTTCTATAAATGTTTCACCTTTGTTTCTGGAAGCTCGGTAGATGTTGATTATTTTGTCTATAATCTCCGGTATTTCTTGCTCGGAGAAAGCAGGCCCTATTATTTTTCCGATACTAGCTTTATTTTTAGATGAACCACCTAGCGATATTTGATAAAACTCTTCACCCTTCTTATCGACACCAAGAATACCGATATTACCTACGTGATGATGACCACATGCGTTCATGCAGCCAGAGATATTTACTCTTAGCTCACCAACATCACGTAAGAAATTTTCATCCGAAAACTTACGCTGTATTGATTCAGCTATTGGGAGTGACTTTGCATTTGCTAGAGCGCAAAAATCCCCGCCAGGACAGCAAATAACGTCTGATAGTAGACTTAAGTTTGCTACCGACAATGATTTACTATTAAGCTTCTGCCAGACAGAAGGAAGGTCTGACTGTTTGACGTCTGCTAGTACAATGTTCTGATGATGAGTAATCCGTACTTCACCAAAGCTATATTCATCTGCTAAGTCTGCTACAAACTCTAGCTGCGAGTCAGTTATGTCTCCTGGCGCGCTACCTGTCTGTTTGAAGCATATTGTTACTATCGAATAACCTGCTTTTTTATGCTGGCGAATGTTCTGCGTGAACCATGCGTTGAATAGTAGGTTACTATCAAGTTCCGATTTCAGTATCTTTGGATGATCTTCTAGTTCTTCATAGTTAGCTTCGAGAAAATAATTTTTACATCTTGTAATTTCGTCTTCCGTAAGGGTAAGTGGCCCATCTTTAATTTGATTCCATTCTTGCACAACTAAATTTTTGAATTGATCTATTCCAGTCTCCTTAACCAGGATTTTAATTCGTGCCTTATACTTGTTGTCTCGTCTTCCAAGCCGATTGTAGACACGTAATATTGCTTCTAGCGCCGTGAGGAGGTGACGCCTTTCAACGAAGTCAAATATCTCTTTTCCTATCATCGGTGTCCTCCCCAAACCACCGCCGGCTAATATTTGAAAACCAATTTTATTTTCGGGGCCTGCCTTCAAATAGATTCCTATATCATGGACTTGAGTCGCAGCCTGATCCGTCAGGGTGCCACACACTGCAATTTTAAATTTTCTGGGCAAATATGCGAATTCGGGGTGAAATGAAGACCACTGTCGAATTAATTCGCAGTATGGTCTGCTGTCTTCAATTTCATCTGGTGATACTCCGGCGAATTGATCTGTGGTGGTGTTTCTAATGCAATTTCCGCTAGTTTGAATAGCATGCATTTCAACATCTGCGAGGTCCTGTAAAATATCGGGTACGTCCTCTATTGCGGGCCAGTTGAATTGTATGTTTTGCCTTGTGGTTAAATGCCCATAGCCTTTATCGTAATGGTTTGAGATGAACGCTAGTTTTCTCAGCTGGTTTGATGACAACAATCCATAAGGCACCGCTACTCTCAACATCGGCGCTAATCTTTGAACGTATAAACCATTTTGAAGTCGCAGTGGTAAATATTCAGCTTCGCTAAGTTTTCCGGAGAGATATCTTTCTGTTTGGTCGCGGAATTGTTTTACGCGATCACTAAGCATCTGATGGTCGTATTGGTCGTATCTATACATTTGGGTTGTTACTTTATTTTCTAAATTCTAGCGACCGCTCGCTCTCAATAAATAAATAATCTAAAACTGTCTGTTATTATTATACGGATCAATTACCTTATTTTAAGTTATGTAGAACTCAAGCCATTGTAGCCGTGACATAAAATTACAGGTTAGGGGATAAAAGGGTAGTTAAAGTATTAACATCCATGGCTTTTCTACTTGCCAAATCCCTTATTTGATCTTTAGATATCTTACCAACAGAAAAATAGCGTGACTCGGGATGCGAGAAGTACAAACCACTCACAGAGGCAGCTGGACTCATAGCAAAACTTTCCGTTAGAGAGACACCAATCCGATTTTCCGCGTCGAGCAATCTGAATAAAGTCTCCTTTTCTGAGTGATCGGGACAAGCCGGATAGCCTGGTGCTGGTCTTATTCCGCGATAAGCTTCTGAGATCAGCTCTTCATTACTAAAAGATTCGTTATTGCAATACCCCCAAAATTCTTTGCGAACTCTTTCATGCATATGTTCAGCAAAGGCTTCTGCCAGCCTATCAGCGAGTGCTTTGACTAACAATGATTGATAATCATCGTTATCATGTTCATAAATTTCTGCAAGTGCCTTTTCACCGATGCCAGTGGTTACAACAAAACCGCCGATATAATCATCGGTAGCTGAATTCTTCGGGGCGATAAAATCAGCAAGACATAAATTAGAAAGGCCTTCTTCTTTAAGCATTTGTTGTCTCAGAAAATGAAACTTAGTTACAGGATGACTAACAGAATCATGAGAGACTATGACATCATTGTTATCAACTCTACTTGCCGGCCAAAAACCCACGACCGCGCGAGCTTCCAGTAAATTTTCTTCTATCATTTTTTGTAATAATTTTTGAGCATCACTAAATAGATCAGTTGCGGCCTTGCCAACAGTTTTATCATTGAGTATCGCGGGGTATTTTCCAGCTAGCTGCCAAGTGATAAAAAAAGGAGTCCAATCAATATAATTTATCAGAGTCTCAAGTGGGTACTTTTCAAATACCTTTGTACCCAGAAAGGCCGGTTTTGTAGGTTGGTATAAACTCCAGTCTATTGATAGGCTATTGTCGTTGGCCGATTTATAGTCAAGTAAATTTAGTTTTGATTTGCGATTCAAAACTCTCGTGCGGATTTTTTCATATTCTGATTTTATTGTTTCACAATATGCAGCTTTCTTTGATTCACTTAATAGGGAATTGACGACTGAAACGCTTCGTGAAGCATCTGGCACGTATACAGTACCATCGTTCTTGTAGTTGTCTTCAATTTTTACAGCAGTATGTGCCTTGGATGTAGTGGCACCACCAATCAATAGAGGAATAGAAAAATTGAGACGCTGCATTTCTTTTGCCACATGAATCATTTCTTCTAATGAAGGAGTGATGAGACCGCTTAATCCAATAATGTCAACATTTTCTTTCTCAGCAACTTCCAGAATTCTTTCGCAGGGAACCATGACTCCAAGATCAATAATTTCATAGTTGTTACATCCAAGCACTACCCCTACGATGTTCTTACCAATATCGTGAACATCACCCTTAACGGTAGCCAGAAGTATTTTTCCTTTACTTTGTATAGGTGCTCCAGCTTGCTCTGCTTCAATAAAAGGTAGCAAATACGAGACAGCTTGTTTCATGACTCTGGCACTTTTCACTACTTGGGGTAAAAACATCTTACCTGACCCAAAAAGATCACCGACCTGATCCATGCCGCGCATAAGCGGGCCTTCGATTACCTCGATAGGCTTCGATACGTTTTGGCGAGCTAGCTCTGTATCTTCTTCAATAAATTTTGAAATTCCTTTTACTAACGCATGACTCAATCGCTCTTCAACCGGGTTTTCTCTCCAAGAAAGATCCTCAC